>JAFAWA010000095.1 GCA_019242155.1 Terriglobia bacterium
TAGCAGTTGCGAGCCCCGGGATGATCACCTGGGGTGTGGGTTGTTGTGGATCCTGCCCGGGTAACGGTGGAGCCGGCGGTCCGCCTGGCAGTGGGCTATTCGGATAGCCAGGCGCTCCTGGAGCCACAGCGTTTGCCGGTGTGATCGGCTGGCCATTGGCATCAACTAGAGTCTGGACTGCGCCGCCCTCGCTTTGCCGCCGCCGGTTCGCCAGGTTTTGAGCATTCTGTTGTGGAGTGAGCGTGGGATCGGCGATATAGGTCTCTTCCGCCACAAAGGTGTTGGTCGAAGCCGGTTTCTGTTCCCCAGGTTTGGCTTTGTTCAGAACCGAATCCGTGAAGACTCCGGCCGCATTGACGTGAACCAGACGCCACTCGTCCTTTCCCGTTATCGGGTCTTTGAACTTGTGGCGCAGGAAGCGGCGGTTATTAAAATTTTCCAAGTCGTCAAGTTTGGTGGGGTAGCGGTTATTCGCGCGGTAAAAGAGTTGGATGGCGCGCTTGTATTGCTCGCCGCGTTCGATCAGTAGCTGTTCCTTTTGCCGCTGTGACTGAAAGGCAACTCGGGGGATCTGCCAGTAAAGAGAGATAGCGATCGCGGCCGCCATCAGAAAGACCAGCAGCATCGCAAAACCGGAATCGCCGCGATGCTTCAACCTGCCTCCTCCGTCAGCGGGATGGTCTGTTGATGCTTGGAGTCGGTATCCTCCATGACTACCGAGCTTACGCCGATCCGAACGACGCGGTAGCGCCGTTTGAGAGTGTCGCCTTCTTTAGCGATCAGAATGTCGTCGCCGTCCAGAAAAAACGCCGTTTTGGCGCTGGCGCCCGGGGCCGAAGAAAACCCGTAGTACTTCAGATTAATCGACGGCGGCGGCGGTGGACCGGGCGGCGGTGGCGGCGGCTTCACCGCGGTCTCGAGCGGCTTGATCGGAATCTTGGGCTCGGGGCCTTTCGGTGCTTCCGGTTTCGGTAGAGGCGCGCCCATTTTAAATGGATTCCGGCCGCCGGTCGGCAACTCCATCTGCTGAAGCTTCGCCAACATATCGAGGTGCAGAGTCGGATCGATTTTGCTGGTATCGACCCTCTCCTCCGGCCGTTTGGAGTGCAGAACAGGGTGGAATTCATCGCTTCGCCCACGGCCCGAAGGGGCACGCGGCGCTGAACCGCGCGCGGTTTCTGACGGCTGCCCGGCCGCCGGCGTAAACGAGTCCACTGCAGGCGGCGGGGTGTTCGCGCTCTGAGAGGTCGGCGCGGCGGGTCCGGAGAGGACGTTGGTGTATACGAGATAACCGGCCACGGCAGCTAATGCCGCCAGAACGATTACTTTCTTCCGGTCGTCAGTGCCGAGTTTCATGAAGGCGCTCCCGGCTGCTCCTTGACGAATGCATCCAGCTTTAAAGTGACCGTCAGCAACTGGCCATTCTGCTGCGGCGCCGCCTGCAGGCTCTCGATAATCAGGAAACGCGGAGATTTGTCGAGGAGGTTAATGAATTTTTCGAGGCTGGCGTAGTCACCTTCGAAGCCCGCGGTGAGCGACATCATTTGCAGAGTGTCGCTCCCTTCTATAGCGTTCAACTCCACATTACGGTCGCGGGGCTTGATGCCGGCGGCTTGGGACGTGCGATCGAGCTCTTCAATGATCGTGGAGTAAGTGGTGCGCCGGTCGGTAAAGTACGTGCTCAAAAACTGGTCTCCATCCCGCCGTGCCGATTCGACCTTACTGACCAGGTAGCGCGTATCCGCCAAACGTTTTCCGAGGAGGGCCAACTGCCGCGTCGCATCCGACTGCTGACGCCGAAGATCTTCAGCCGAACCGCCAAACGGTTTCAGGGCAATTACCGCCGCCACGAGGTTCGCCGCGAGCAGCGTCCCAATTACGCTGCGCATCACGACGCGCGGATCTTTGATCGCGGCCTTAAAGCTTTTGGGCATAATTCACCAATACGCGGCTGCGAAACAGAGGCTCCGTCTGGGTGGGTGCCTGGCCCGAAGGCGCCGACGCTGAATCGAACAGATTCGAAGATTCGAGATTCTTCAAAAACTCGATGATCGCGCCCTGTGTTTGCGCGCCTACCTGCATATCCAGAGTGACTTTATTATCCCTGTTAACAAAGGGCCGGATGTTCTGGACCTGCACGCTGTAAGGAAGCGTCTTTCCCAAATCTTCAAGGATTTTAGTCCAACTGATGGCCTTGCGGTAGATGAGTTCATTGAGAAGCAGGCTTTGTTCCAAAACTTCAGTATTTTCGGGCCGGCGCAGAATCGCATCCAGCCTGGCCTGCTCGGAGTTGACTCTGCGAATCTCGCTATTCAGGCGGCTCAGATCGCCCCGCACGTCGGCGAGCTGGGAACGGTCAAGCAGAACTAAAGAGATCAGCCCCGCCAGCGTTACTATAAGCAGCAACGAAACCGCCACGGAAGACATCAGCATGGCGCGGTCACGGCGGAAAGGTTGGCTCGCGAGATTAATGGGAATGTTCATTTCAATTCCTAGAGACCGATTGCACGTATCCGAGCAGACCGGCGTTATACTCTCCGGGCATGCCCCATCGGGAGCGCAGCGATTCGACCCGCACCCCTAATTCCCGCTCAAAGTGCCGAGCTGCCGCTTCGAATTGAGTTCCGAAACCACACAGAAACAGGCTCTCAGCGCGCGCGCCGAGATTGTCCTCTACGTAAACGAACGTAGGCACGAGCACGGCGGCGAGGTCCTCCAGCGCCTGGGAGGATACCTCTACACACCGCACCAGCTTGACTGCGGAATTCTCGCGAACCACCACGGTTAAGGCTCGTCCGGTAATCTTAGCCACTACGCTCAAACCGGCTTCCGGCGCCATCTCCAAAGCGGCCACACTGGATGGAGTGACCAGGCCCGGGTTCATACCGGCTGCGCGAAAGGGAGCCTCATAACGCGCCACAATTTCGAGTGGCGTCAGAACCGCGAGGACATCGCAGCGCTTATTCGCGCTCGATTTCACGGCGGAACTTTTGTGGGGGTGGTGCTGTGCCCAATAGCTGACAGCCGCGGCTTCCACATCGAATGGAACGCTGCGCTTTAGACGAAAGCGGACCAGCGAAAGCTGTTCTTTAGCGTCGGAGGGAAACTCGTCAAAATCAAGCACCGCCATGCGCGTCGAAAAGTCAGGAAGAACTACGGCCACATCGCGGCGGTTGCGGGATCCGTAATTTGCCCAAAGGGCGCGCACGGCGGCTGCGAAATCATCGGCATCGATGACGTTTTCTTTGAGCGGCGACACGGAAAGCGTCCCGGCTTTGAGCGGGCGGAAGTCTGCGGGAGTGCCTGCGCCGATGCGCGCGGCGGCAATGCCGGCTTCGGAGATTTCGAAAGCGACTGCGGGCGGCGGTTCGGCAACCAGCGACTTGAGGCGGTTCAGAAGCATTTTTGACGAATGGGCAAAAGGAGGCCCGGCCACGGGCTATAAGAGGCGCCGCACTTGAGTTGGCTATCCCTCAATGAAGGTCACCTTGTTGATCTCGCGCAGCGTGGTTACGCCCGCGCGCATCTTCTCGACCGCCGATTCGCGCAGGAAAGTCATTCCGTCTTCGCGGGCGGCGCGCTTGATCTCTGAAGTAGGCCGGCGATCGAGAATCATTTCCCGGATGCGATCCGTCAGATCCAGCAGCTCGTGGATCGCCGAGCGGCCCCGGAAGCCGGTGCCTCCGCATTCGAAGCAACCGGCGCCCTCATACAAAGGCATGTCGCGCCAGTCTTCGGGATTCAATCCGCTTTCGACTAGAGTTGCGTCAGGGTAACGCACCCGCTTCTTGCAGTAGTCGCAGATTACCCGCACCAGACGTTGCGCGAGGATACAGTTCAGCGAGGAGACAAAATTATAAGGCTCGACCCCCATGTTCAGGAAGCGGCCCAGAACATCGAGCACGTTGTTGGCGTGTACGGTGGTAAATACCAGGTGCCCGGTCAGCGCGGAATTGATAGCGATTTGCGCCGTCTCCTGATCGCGAATTTCGCCCACCATGATCTTGTCGGGATCGTGACGCAGGATTGACCGCAGGCCGCGCGCGAAGGTCAGGCCCTTCTTCTCGTTTACCGGAATCTGCGTGATGCCTTTGATCTGGTATTCCACCGGATCTTCAATGGTGATGATCTTGTCTTCGTCGTTCTTAATCTCGCTCAGCGCGGCATAGAGAGTGGTGGTTTTGCCGGAGCCCGTAGGCCCGGTAACCAGCACCATACCGTATGGCTCGAGAATGTAGCGGCGAAACTTTACAAGATCGGCATCGGAAAACCCGACCACGTCGAGCGACAGCTTAGCAAACTTCTCGCTCATCGATTCTTTATCGAGGACGCGCAATACCGCGTCTTCGCCGTGGATCGTAGGCATGACGGATACGCGGAAATCGATTAAGCGGGTTTTGTAACGGACGCGAAAGCGGCCGTCCTGCGGGACGCGCTTCTCGGCAATGTCGAGCTCGCTCATTACCTTGATGCGGGAAATGATGGTGGATTGCCAATCCTTCGCAATAGGCGGCATGGCGTAATGCAAAACGCCGTCGATCCGGTATTTGATCGCGACTTCCTGGTCGCGCGATTCAATGTGTATGTCGCTCGCCCGGCGTTCGAGCGCGTTGAAGATGGTGGTGTCGACCAGTTTGATGACCGGAGCGATGTCGCTGTCGCTCGCTGTGAGCTTGTCGATCGAGAGGGTTTCGTCCTGCTCGCCCTCCTCCGCTACCACGTCCAGCGTGAAACCTTCGGTCACCTCCTCGAGCACCCGCTGCGACTGCTCGGTTTTTTTGAGCAGCTCGGCAATTTGCGATAGCGTGGCCACCTTGACGCGCAGTTTTCGATTCAACAGCAGCGTCAGTTCGTCGATCAGGTTGAGATTCCGCGGATCACAAAGGGCGATTTCGAGAGTTCCGTTCTGTGACCGCAACGGCACAAAGTTGTAGCGGAACATCAGGTCGACCGGGATGGAGCGAAACAGCTCGTGATCGATTGCGCCATCGCGCAGATCGACGAATTCACAGCGATAGCGCGCGGCAATCGACCGGGCCTGTTCAGACTCGGCCGTGAGGTCCGTCAATCGAAGTTTTTCGGTCGTTGCCATTAAAAATTCCCAGTGCTCCGTTCAGCGGATTGTATCGGCCAACGAGAAAATCGGCAAATACAAGGAGATTAATACGAAGGCCACAAATCCCCCCATGAAGATCATGATTGCGGGTTCGATCAGAGACAGCGTGGCCTGCATTTTGGTGTTGACGTCCTCTTCAAAAAACTCGGCCACGCTATTCAGCATCGCCGGAAGAGCGCCCGTGGATTCGCCTACTTCAATCATATCTATGGCAAGGGGCGGAACCAGACCGGAGGTCTTGAGCGATCCCGAAAGCGGCTGACCTTCGCGTACACTCCTTCCAGCCACGGAGACGGCCTTTTCCAAAAGGGGCGTGCCGAGCGACTCCGCCGCCGTCTCCATCGCCTGCACCAGCGGGATACCGCCGGTAAGCAGAGTGCTCAAAATGCGAGCCAGTTGCGCCACCTGGTATTTCAGCCAGATATCCCCAAGCAACGGTATGGCGAGTTTCACGCGATCGAGTTTTTCGCGGGCCGACTCCTTACGCGCCCACCAGCGGAAAAGGAAGATACCGCCGATCAACGCCGCCACCGCGGCCAAGATGTAGTTTCGCGCCGTGGTGCCGATGGCAATCAGCACGACCGTCATGGTCGGCAGCGAGGCATTCATGCTGGCGTAGAGCGTCGCGAAGGTCGGAACGACGTACGTCACAAGAAACACCATGAGCAGCGCGACCAGGACAAGTAGAACGCTCGGATACATCAGCGAAACGAGCACCTTCTTCCGCACCGCTAAAGACAGTTTCTGGTAGGCGAGATACCGGTCCAGTACCTCCGTCAGGCTGCCGCTTTTTTCGCCCGCCATGACCGAGGTGACGTAAATCTTCGGGAAGACTCCCTGCTGGCGGAAGGCGTCGGAAAGGAGCGTTCCGTTGCGCACCTCATCGCGCACGGCCTTGATGTA
>JAFAWA010000266.1 GCA_019242155.1 Terriglobia bacterium
ACCTTCGTGAATTTCCAGGACAACGCCACCCGCAAGACGGGAGCGATCTCTTACCTGCTGTATACCAGCTTCGGAATGAGCTCCAACAACACCGTACAGCACGCGAAATTCATCAACGCCAAGCCGGTGTATTTCCCGCCGATGGAGTATAAGTGGAGCAACGATGATTACGGCAATGGGAGCTACCAGACTGCGGTGTTCAACGACAAGGACGGCTCGGTCAGCGGGGTCCCGAATTCCTACATTCTCATTAATGACGCAAACGACGCAATCGCCATCGACGAAGCCTGCGAGATCAAGCCCACCTGGAACGCTGCCGTGTGCAAGGGCGACGTCGGGCGCATGACCGTTGGCGCCCCGGCCGGCGGTGGTGGTCGCGGCGGTCGTGGCGCGGGTGGTGGCAGAGGCGGCGCTCCCGCAGCTGCCGGGCCCGGCGGTAGAGGCGGGGCTGAGGTAGCTGGCGGTCGTCCTGGTGCCGGCAGGGGTGGCGTTGTCGTTGGCCCCAGAAATGGCGTTTTGGGCGCTGCTGCACCTGCGGGTCCGCCAATCGTTCTCAGCCGCAACGGCAAGGAATTTCGTGTCACCGGAGAAACCAACGTGCGAGCGGGTAGCGAGATCAAGGTGACCACCGAAAGGCCGTCCCTGAACCTCAGCGTGAGGGAACTGGATAGCGGCTCGTGGGTCATCTTCGAGATGCCGGGATTCACCACCGCGGCGTCGGGTGCGGAGCAGAGCAGCCTCGATGCACTTCGCCAGGCCAGTGCCACCTCGTACTACAAAGGCAACGGTGAACTTTGGGTCAAGCTTGTCTCGAGCGGTGACGTCCTTGGCAGCGGCCCTAACAGCGGCCCTAGTGGCGGAGCCAGCCTCCAGGCCAGCCGGTAAGCAGTAACCCTGCTGTGCACAAGCAGGAGCCTCCGGCACAGGCCGGGGGCTTTTTGGTTTCGTCCCGCTATGCCGCGCAATCGGTTCCCGGGACAATGCAAATTAAGGGATCCGTACTGCCGAGCCGAGGTCTGTACTTTTATGGAAAGCTTGGTGGACCTGGAGAGATTCGAACTCTCGACCTCTTCCATGCCATGGAAGCGCGCTCCCAACTGCGCCACAGGCCCACAATGCTGTGCATTGCCAATATAACACAACTACTTTCGGGTCTAGAAAGAACGGCAACAACAGTACTTCGTCAAATTCCGTGCAACCGATCACCGTCCGTTGACACCGCCTTTCGTGGACTGCCTACAATGAATAAATGCCATGCAGGCGCTTGCGGCTCCTCATCGTTCTGGTCTGCTTCACGATGCTAGGGCTCTCCTCCTGCGTTGTGAAGCGGCGGCTGATTGTCCGCAAAGGCGCGACCAAGGCCGAGCCCACTCTTCTGGTTGCCAACCCTAAAGAACTGCTGCAAGCGGTTACCGATCAGTACGAGGCCATCCATGACTTTACGGCAACCGTGGACATGACTCCCGCTCTCGGCACCACGGAAAAAAGCCATGTCACCGAATACAAAGACGTCCGTGCTTACATCCTGTTCCGGAAGCCGGCCGAGATCCGAATCGTGGGACTGCTGCCCGTGGTCCGCAACACCGCGTTCGACATGGTATCCACAGGCGACAATTTCAAACTGTATGTGCCGTCCAGAAATCAGTTCCTAGTCGGGCGAAACGAATTGACGCGGCCATCCAACAACAAGCTCGAGAACCTCCGGCCCCAGCACTTCGTCGACGCTCTGCTCGTTCGCCCGGTCGCGCCCGGCCGGAAATTGATCATGGAAAACTTCACGGATGAGGACAACGCCTTCTACATCCTGCACGAAGTAGCGGAGACACCTTCCGGAAGCCTGGATCTGCTTCGCACCATCTGGTTCAACCGCTTGGACCTGAAGCTCGCGCGGCAGATCATCTTCGACGATAAGGGCAATATTCTAACCGATGCCCGCTACTCCGATTGGAAGGTTTACGACAACGTTGCGTTTGCGAAGCACGTGGAAATCAACCGTCCGCAGGATGAGTATGGCGTGGTCTTAGACCTGGTCAAAATGGACATCAACCAAGGCGTATCGGACGATAAGTTCGTGCTGAACCAACCGCCCGGTTCCACTCTGCGAACTGTCGGAGAAGAGCCCGCCGCGGCATCGCCGGCGCGAGCGAGAGAAGTTCCCGTCCCGTGATCGGCAAACTGGTTTTCGAAAACATGAGGCACCGACCCATGAGGAGCCTCCTGAGCTTTCTGTTGATCGGCGTGCCGGTAACCCTGATCCTCACTCTCGTCGGGTTGACGCACGGGATGATTGAGGACTTCCAGGAGCGGCAGCGCGGCACGGGCGCCGACATTGTCGTACGCGGAACGAACGCCGCGTCCGCGATCACCTTCAGCGGTTCCACGCTGCCCGAAGGTTTTACCGGCTTTTTAGGGAAACAGCCGCACGTCGAGTACGCGGCCGGTGTGTTCACTCACCCCATCGAACTTCCATTGACGGTCACGGGTATCGATCTCAACCAGTTCGCCAAAATGAGCGGAGGCTTCAACTACACCGAGGGCGGGCCGTTCCAGGGTTCGCGTGACATGATTATCGACCGCTATTACGCCGCCCAACGGCATGTACATGCCGGGGAGTCAATCCAGGTCATGAACCAGTCCTGGCGCATCTCCGGTGTTATCGACGGCGGTAAGCTCTCCCATATCTTCGTACCGATCCGCGAGCTACAAAAGCTCGATAGTTCGACGGGAAAGCTCAGCCAGGTCTTCCTGAAACTGGACGACCCCAAGAACACCTCGACCGTGATCAAGGATCTGAAACAGAAACTCGGACCCGACTACCCGATCCTCTCCATGGAAGAACTCACTTCCATGGTGAACGTGAACAATATCGCGGGATTGAAAGAGTTCACCTGGGTGGTGGTGGGCATCGGCGTGGTGATCGGGTTCGCCGTCGTCTGCCTTTCCATGTATATGGCTGTGCTGCAGCGCACGCGCGAAATCGGAATTCTAAAATCGCTCGGCGGGTCTGACCAATTCATTCTCGGAATCGTTCTGCTGGAGTCGCTTTTGTTGGGAGTGGGCGGCACGGTTCTCGGGATTCTCATGAGTTTCGGGGCCAAATGGTTGATCCGCACGTTCGTCCCGGCTTCGATTCAGATGGCCATCGTTGCGGAGTGGTGGCCGATTGCTCTCGCAATCACCTTGGCAAGCGCCGCGCTGGGCGCGCTGTACCCCGGCCTGAGCGCCGCGCGGCATGATCCCATTGACGCCCTCGCCTATGAATGACGACGGCATTATCACGGTCTCGGATCTGCACAAAGTTTATCGAGTGGGCAAGATAGAGGTGCAGGCGCTGCGCGGTGTCGACCTGAATGTCGACCGCGGCGAGTTTTTATCGATAGTCGGCCCATCCGGCTCGGGCAAGTCCACCCTGTTCCATATTATCGGCGGACTAACACCGCCTTCCGCGGGGCGAGTCTCCGTAGACGGCCACGATCTTGCCTCTATGACCGGCGCCGAGCGCACGCGGCTGCGCAAGAAGACCGTGGGTTTTGTGTTTCAGCGTTTCAATCTGCTCCCCAATTTGACAGCGCGGGATAATATCGCGGTAGCCAGGCACATCGCCGGTATGGACAACAAACCGGACCCGCGGTTTGCCGAGGTGCTGGAGCTATTGGGAATCGCCCGCCGATTGGATCACAAGCCGAATGCTCTCTCGGGCGGCGAGCAGCAGCGCGTAGCCATTGCGCGCGCCGTGGTGAATCGCCCGGCAATTCTCTTGGCCGACGAGCCGACTGGGAACCTTGACAGCGAAAACTCCGAGGCAGTGCTCGAACTGCTCAAAGACTTAAACGAGGAATTTGGACAGACCGTCCTGATGATCACCCATAATCCGGATGCAGCGGCTTACGGGCATCAAGTCGTGCACATGCGCGATGGAAGAATCGCAGAGTTCACCTGAGCGATCGCCGGGAACTCAGGCCGGTCCCGCGAGCTCGAGTTTGCGCTGCTTGAGCCAGCGCCGCCAACTTTGCTGACCCTGGTAGAGCGTCCCGAATCCTGCCCACCAATAACCCAATACGAACAGCAGAAGAAACGGCGTGGCGAAATAATTGTAGGTCTGAATAGCGAATACGATCATCGCCACGTAATAGAAACCCACGGCAATCTCCGCATAGGGCAGCCAGCCGCTCCGCCGCCTGTATTTCTTCACCTCCAGATTTACCGGACGTACGCCGACCGCGTACTTCGGCGTACGCGCGAATGCCGTTTTGATGCCGAACAAGGCCTCAAAGACCGCTCGTGTGTTGATGATAGTCAATCCCACACCAAGCGCGATCAGCATCGGAAGAAGCAAGATTCCCCGCTTCCAAGTTTGCGGATATAACTCCCGGTGCGCCACGACGTAGAAAAGAGATATCGACCAAAACGACGCGACGATCAAAGGCAGGTCGAGGTAAAGCATCTGGAACGGGCCCATGTAGAAGCGCACGATCATTACGGGCAGCATCAGGGCCGAAACCACGATCATCAACGGATAAGAGATATTGGGCGTGAGGTGCAGAAATGCTTCGAGCTTCATGCGCCAGGGGAGTTCGGAACGGAAAACAGCGGGCAGCAGCTTGCAAGCAACCTGTGTCAAGCCCTTTGCCCAACGCGATTGCTGCACCTGAAATCCGTGCATTTCGACCGGAAGTTCCGACGGGCACTCGAGTCCCGGGAGATAGATGAAGCGCCAGCCTTTGAGCTGGGCGCGGTAGCTGAGATCCGTATCTTCCGTTAACGTGTCGTGCTGCCAGCCGCCGGCATCGACGATCATGGACTTGCGCAGTATCCCGGCAGTGCCGTTGAAATTGAAAAAGTAGCCGGACCGTGAGCGCGCGCCATGCTCCAGGATGAAATGGCCGTCTAAAAGCATGGCTTCTACTTCCGTCAGAAAGCTATAATCCCGGTTCAGATAGCTCCAGCGGGTTTGCACTACGCCGATCTCCGGATCGCTGAAGAAGTGAACCGTGCGGTACAGGAAATCGGGAGGCGGGCAGAAGTCGGCATCAAATATCGCCACGAATTCACCAGTCGCGCTTTTGAGGCCTTCCTGAAGAGCACCGGCCTTAAAACCATCGCGCTTCGTTCGGTGCAGATATTCGATCGGATAACCCAAGGCGCGGTATCGCTCGACCAAAGCCTCGGCGAACGGCGCCGTATCGTCGGTCGAGTCATCGAGTACCTGAATCTGCAGCAATCCCTTGGGGTATTCAACTTTGACAGCTTCCTCGATGAGCCGCTCCACCACATAACGCTCGTTGTAGATCGGCAATTGGACCGTGACAGGAGGAAGCTCGGCGAAGCGATGCGCAGGGCTTTGAACGGCTCTCTTTCGGAACTTGAAGTAGGTGCGGATGGTGGCGTAGCGGTGAATGCCGTAAACCGACAGGATGCCGAGAATCGTGAAGTATGGGATCAACATGGCCCAATCAAACCAGGCCAGTTTGTGGACGCCTTCAAAGGTGTCGTCAAACAGCCCGTTAATCAGCCGCGCGGTAGGAGACACAGCCAACGCCAGTAAGAGGGCCGAATGCATAAGCGGAACAATACAAGCTGAAAGCGTTTAAGGCCAATGTTAACACGATCTTGGGCGAATTCAGGCCGGCCTGAGACTGGCGGCGTTACATTGAATACCTTGAGCCCGCCGCGATGCAGCCGACTACCTACTGGCGGATACGGTGCTGCCAGAGCGCGCACAGCGCCGTGTTGTACAAAGCTAGAGCCGTAGTAATCTGGCCCAGGTGGTTATCGCAGGGCGAGATATACCCGGCGTAGTTGATTATGTCGGGGTGCAGGTTTCCGTCGGTCGAGCAGTCGATCACAACTGCGCCCTTTTTCACGCGCCGCACCAGATCCTCCTCGGAGCGTGCGGGAAAAGCCGTGACTACGATATCCGCACTTTCCAGATAGCGTTCCTTATCTTCGTTTCGCGTCTGGACATGGCAGATGGTTGTGGTCGCGCCGATGCGCATCAGCATGCTTTGCAAGGGAACCCCGATTCGCGCCGAACTGTTTACGATCACGGCCACGGGGCCTTGCTGCTCCAGACCCTTGGGGAACATCGCCTTGACCGGCGCGTAATGATGGAGCAGCGTCAGGATGGCTCGCGCGGTGCACGGCACCACCCCTTCGTATTTCTGCTCCTCATCGAAGCTCTTGATGTTGAGCGACATGCGGCCCGTGTTTTCGATGGTGAGGCCTTCGATATCCTTCTCCGGGCGAACGCGGCGGAGAAAATAATCCTCGGTGCGATCGAAAGGTGTAGGAAAGAATACAAACGTGCCGTGAATCTTATCGTTGACCTGCGCCCCCATGATGAGCAGTTCCAGGGCATCAGCGCTGAGCGCCTCTTCCACGCGAAAATCGAGCCCGTGCTCCCGGAACTTCTTGCTCATGAAACTGGCATAGCGGCGGCACCCGCGGTCCAACTCGGCGTCCGGAAGCCGGGGCATGAATGCGGCTACGCGAACCCGCTCCCGGTCGGTGCCGCGGCGGTCAATCTCCCTAAGCTTCTGCTCGGCCTGGCCGAAGGCCTGCTGGGCCACGGCGATGCAGTTCATTCGCTTTTCGGGGGGGATGCTTTTCGTCCAACTCGTATCCGAAACGAAGCCAATCGGTGGTGAGGATGTTATCAGCAATCGATTTAAGGATAAATCACTTTCCGGCGGCTGGTGGCTTAAGGGCGGCGGCACGCGCCCGTACATTTTCCCGCAGAATCGGGTAACCTGGCGGCGCTCGGCGGCATCTCAGGGTCTAGCGTGAGGTGCATACTTTTCCTTCTGACCGCGGCCTTCTTAGCTGAGGCCCAAATCGGATACCCTGGCGGCGGATATCCGCTGCCCGGCCAAACGCCCTACCCCGGCGGAACTCCGTACCCGGGAAGTCCCTACCCCGGCAGATACCCGGGCGGTAACCGCTACCCGACCGGCACGCCCGCCCCGACCGGCGGCGGCAAGCAGAAACCCGCGCCGGACCAGCCCCTGCCTAGCTTCCACGGCAAGCTCCGGCAAATGGATGCGAAATCTCTCACCCTCGAACTCGACGACTACCGCACTTTGGATTTCAAAATCATCAGCCGCACCAAGTACTTCAAGAAGGGTACGGAAGTGAAGACTCCCGATTTCAAGCCGGGTGACCAACTGACGGTGGAAGGACCCGAAGATGGGCAGGGCCTCTTAACGGCTATCAACGTCTATTGGGAGAAGGCTGCCGGCGCCGCGGAGAGCGCCGATGAAAAACAGCAGAGCGGCGTGACCGATACCTGGAAGGACAAGCCTGCCGAAAGCGGCACTACCCGCACCATCGCTGCTCCCCCCGATGAAGATGACCCGGGGCCCCCGACGTTGAAGCGCGGCAAACCGGCTGCGCGGCCCTCGGAAAGCAGCAGCACCGCGGAACAGCGGCCATCGCAAAACAACGCACCGCCTGAGACCTCCAAAACCGCAACCCCGAAAACGGAGCCGCCGAGACAGGTAGCCGGGAATCTGCCGCCCAATACCGTGCCCCTCCCGCCGAACACTGTGCCTCTACCGCCGAGCACCACTGCCGCCGCTCCCGCGAATCCGCCGGCTCCTGCGCCCGCCACACAGCCGAACGCGCGGCCCAACCTGGTTGGATTGCCCGAATCCTCCGTGAGCCTGCCGCGGCCTGCACCGCAAGAGGATCTGCGTCCGCCCGCCGAGCCTGCCGACGACCAGACGCCTCTCGGGGTTTCCCCGCAAGAGCCGCTCATCCGTAGAGCCACCGAAGCTGCCCTCGATTTCACGGAATCGCTTCCGAATTACGTCTGCCAGGAGGTAATCTCGCGCTACGAGAGCACCGAGAAGCCGATTAGCTGGCGTCCGGTGGATGTGGTCAGCACCGATGTGGTCTACGAAAACGGCAAAGAAGACTACCGGAATATCACGATCAACGGCAAAGCTTCCACGCGCAACGTTGCCGAGCAGTCAGGCGCATGGTCTTCCGGGGAGTTCGGCTCGCTTTTGATCGACCTGTTCTCTCCGGCTACAGCGGCCGATTTCCATTACCGCCGGGACGGCAGAGCCGGAGGGGTCGACGCCAAGATCTACGACTTTGAAGTGCAGCGCGAAAATTCGCACTGGACGCTACATTTCGGCGCACAGACCTACGCGCCGGCGTATCACGGGTCCACCTGGATCGATCCCAAGACCGGACGGGTACTTCGGATCGAAATAGAAGCTGTGACTTTGCCCGGGCAGTTCCCGACCGATCACGTCGAATCCGCAACCGATTACCAATACGTTCGCCTGGGCGGAACGCAGCAGTATCTACTGCCGGTCCACTCCGAGGTGCTCAGTTGCCAACGTGGCACTCCGTACTGCAGCAAGAACTCGATCGATTTTCGGAATTACCACAAGTACGCGGGCGAATCGCAGATCCAGTTCGGCGACGTTAAAGACACCAAGTAGACCGGCCTTCACACGCAGGCCGCGGGACCCTTACAGCGCCTGCTGGACGGCGGCCTCTATCATCTCTTCGGACGTGAGGCCGTCGAACCGCTTCACAGGTTTTCCGGCGCGGTCGAACACTACCGTCACGGGCAGTTCGTCTAATGCGAACTGCTTGAAGAGCGGATTACCGCCGAGTCCGACCGTGTAGTCTATGGGGTGCTTCTTCAGGTAGGGACGGACGCGCTCCGCGCCCTCTTCATCCATCGAAACGCCCAAGACCACGACGCCCTTCGATGCATATGCCTGCTGCATCTTGTTAAATCCGGGAATCTCCTGCGCGCACGGAACGCACCAGGTGGCCCAGAAATTTACTACGACCACTTTGCCGGTTAGAGCTGATACGTCGAGAGCAGATCCATCCAGCCGGTTGACGCGCGGCAGCCCGGTCTCCGATGTACTGGCCACCGCCGCGGGCGCACTCGCCGGCCGCGCCGAGCCTTTCTCCAGAAACGCCAGGTATTCTTTCGCATCGGTGGTGCGATGGTCCCACTTAGCGATCACATTTTCGTTGGCATCTAAAATGGCGTAAAACGGCGTAGCTATGCTTTGAAACTTGGCGGTTTCGAACTGCACATTCTTTTCGGAATCCTGGTCAGTGCCGTCGGTGTACAGCTCGACCAGCACGAAGTTCTTCAATGCCCCTGCGATTTCGGGCCGCGGAAACATGTTGGACTCCATCCAATGACAGTTGGCGCAGGCGTAGCCGGTAAAGTTGACGAAGATCAGTTTGCCTTCGCGTTTGGCCTGGTCGAGCGCCTGCTGATACTGATTTTTCATCCAGGCCAGGCTTGTCTGCGAGCCGCCTGCAGCAGGGCTGCCGCTATCCGGCGCGGGGACGTAGGAGTCCCAGAACCCGAGTTTGCCGCCGAACATGCCCGGCATAAACGTCAGCGCAACCGCCAAAAAAGCCATGCCGGTAAGCAATCGGCCGAGACCCATGGAGTCATCGGGCTTAATGCCTTCGAGGCGGACCAAGCCCAGAAGGTAGAGCCCCGCCATGGCGGTCAGCACAATCCAGGCAGCGAGGAATCGTTCCCTTGTGAGCACTCCCCAGCCCAATACCTGGTCCACGCTGCTGAGGTATTTCAAACTGGCCGCAAGGATCACGAAGCCCATCACCACTTTCACGCGAGCGAGCCATCCGCCGCTGCGCGGCAAGCGCTTCAGGTACGAGGGGAACAGCGCCAGCAGGAAGAAAGGCAGCGCGAGGCCGGCCGCAAAGGTCACCATCCCCGCCACCGGCCGCACCAGACTTCCGCCTACGGAAGCTGCCAAAAGAGTTCCGACGAATGGTCCTACGCAAGCGAAGGACGCGAGCGAGAAGGTGAGCCCCATGAGCAGGGTTCCCGCAAATCCGCCCTTTTCGGAGGATCGATTGAGCCGCGTCAGGATGGCCGACGGAACCGTGATCTCAAAGGCACCCAAGAGGCTCAGGCCGAACGCGATGAACAGCAAGGTGATGAAGCCGTTCACCCACGGGTTGGAGCCAAGCTGCGAAACGCCCGCCGGACCCACAACGGCTGTAGTCACAAGGCCGAGACCCGAAAACAGCACAATGATTCCCAAACAAAATACGATTGCCTGCCGGACCGCTTGCCGTCTTCCGCCCTCCTGCTGGTTCAGGAAATACGACATGGTAATGGGAATCATCGGAAACACGCACGGAGTGAAAATGGTCGCGAGCCCGAAGCCGAACGCTACCAGAACGAAAGCCAACCAGCCTTGATCCTGCGGCGCGGCGCCGGCCTCCTGCGGAGCCCTTGGTTCCGCGTAGCCGGGTGGAATCACAGCAGCCACAACCTGCGCGGCGGGATTTATGGTGAGGGTAGCGGTTCCGGTGCGGCGTACCGGCGGGATGCACTGTTGGTCGTTGCACGTTTGATAACGGGAGGTAACCGAGACTTCTAACGGGCCTGCCGGCGCATCCTTCTTAAGCTGCAATTCTACAACGAATGCCGCTTCGTGCTCGTAAGTTTCAGTTTCGGCATTGAAACTGGCATCGAAGGCGCGGTGCGGCTTCGGTTGGAGCACCCGGTAGCGTTCCACGGCCGGACTCTGAGCCACTTGAATCGTGGTTGGAATCGCTCCCGGGGTGGACATCGAATAGATATGCCAGCCCGAGTCGATATGCCCGGTCATGCGGGCAAGGACGGTGCTTCCCGGAGCGGCCGTCGCCGGCTGCAACGTTAAATCCCACTTGACCTGATCCGCCTTCTGAGCGAACGCGCAGCCGACTAACAGTAGCGGAAGCCCCACTCGCATCGCGACCGTCACCCTCATATAAATAGACTACCAGTCTTGCGCGCGCTGCTTTGGAAAGCGTTTCGTCAGGATGTGAGCGGCCTCTTCATGGGGTCGCGGCTTTCCTGATCCGGTACTTCGAAGCCCGGGCACATGGCCGCGCCGGGCCCGAAACTAATACATGGTAGCCGCCGCGGCCTTACGGCTCAAAAAGCATTCGCGGCAAAATACCGGACGGCCCTGCGTGGGTCTGAACGGTACGGTGGTTTCCCGGCCGCACTGGGAGCAACTGGTTACGGTTTCCGTTTTGCCGAAACCGTTGGACGAACCCTGGCGCTTCGATTTACAGCTTTTGCACCGTTTTGGTTCGTTTCGAAAGTTCTTGTCGTGGAAGAAGTGTTGTTCTCCCGCTGTGAAGACAAACTCTGATCCGCAATCCATGCATTTCAGGACGCGATCCTGATACTCCGCCATAGCAACTGTGCCCCGTTTGTGAACCTGAACTGGTATCGGCCTTTTTGACTTTGGCGGGGCGCGCAGCCCCGCCGCTAAGTTACTCAATTTCCCGGCGTGATTTTTTCCGGTTCCGTTTGCGGGCCAGCGCCTGCTTGGCCCGGAGCTTCTCGCCCGGTTTCAAATAGAAAGAGTGACGCTTCACTTCTTTGATAATGTCCTCCTGCTGCACCTTTCTTTTGAAGCGGCGAAGCGCATTCTCGAGGGTTTCGCCCTCTTGAAGCTTTACTTCAGCCAACCGAAATACACCTCCCTGCTGCACCAAAGTTTCTGGCCGGGGGCGGTAGCATTCTGGGCCGGAGTTACCCTGTCCAAGGTACCTGTTACCCAGAAAAAACCTGCGCCCGGTACAGAGGGTACTGATATCATAGGTGGTTGACAAATAAAGTCAAGTCCAAAATTCTCCACGCACCCGGACAGTCCCGCCCAAGCTGTAGTTTCTCCTGTATTTTCATAAGGATATTGTGAGATGCAAAATGTATTGGCGATTTTATTGGCGGGGGGTGCGGGAGAACGTCTCTATCCCCTTACTAAGGACACTGCCAAACCGGCCGTCCCGTTCGGAGGGGCGTATCGGATCATCGACTTTACGCTGTCTAACTGTATCAACTCCGATATTCGACGAGTTTTCATCTTAACACAATACAAATCATTGGAACTTATTCGTCACATTCGTGACGGCTGGCATATCCTTTCCTCGGAGCTTGGGGAATTCATAGAGGTGCTGCCGCCCATGAAGCGAGTGAGCGAGGACTGGTACCAGGGGACCGCCGACGCGGTTTTTCAGAATTTCCAGAGCATCGAGGCGGAAGCTCCCGAACAGACGCTGATTCTCTCGGGCGACCACATCTACAAGATGAACTACTGGGAGATGCTGGACTGGCACCGGCGCTATGGCGCGGATATCACCATCGCTACTCTGCAGGTCGCCCCACAAGAGGTCTCGCGTTTCGGCGTGACGGAGATCGACGCGGATTATCGCATCGTCGGGTTCGAGGAGAAGCCGAAGCACGGAAACCCGAAGCGGTCGCCGTTCGATCCCGACATGGTGAGTGTCTCCATGGGAATTTATGTCTTCGAAACCAACGTGCTCTTGCGCATGCTGCACGAAGACGCGCAGCGGCCCGATTCCTCCCATGACTTCGGCCGGGATGTCATTCCCTGTAATCTCGGCCGGTATCGCACGATTGCGTATGATTTTCATGACATCAACGCAAAGCAGGTCCGGTATTGGCGTGATGTGGGGACTCTGGACGCCTATTACGAAGCCAACATGGATCTGGTGAACGTGGTGCCCGAATTCAATCTCTACGACCAGAACTGGCCGATTCGGACCAAGGTGACGCAACAACCGCCCGCGAAGTTCGTCTTCGCCCAGGAAGGGCGGCGCATGGGTGTCGCCGTGGACTCGGTGGTGAGCGCGGGCTGTATCATCTCGGGAGGGCGGGTGATGCACAGCATTCTTTCCCCGGGAGTCCGGGTGAACAGTTACTGCGAGGTGGACTATTCGATCCTGATGCCGCGCGCCGAGGTCGGCAGATATAGCCGGATCCGGCGGGCGATTCTCAACACGGGCGTCAAGGTTCCGGAATCGAGTGTCATCGGATTTGACCTCGAGGCGGACCGGGGGAAAGGCTATTCTGTAACGGATACCGGTATCGTCGTGGTGGCGTAGGTGGCCGCGCGGTTTAGAGCAAAGGAGCCGACTTTGGCAGCGATCGTAAAAGTGGTTGGAAGAGAGATTTTGGATTCCCGCGGAAACCCGACAGTGGAAGCGGATGTGTACCTCTCTAACGGAAGCATGGGGCGCGCGGCAGTGCCGTCCGGGGCTTCGACCGGAGAATACGAAGCCGTGGAATTGAGGGATGGGGATAAGGGACGGTATCTCGGCAAAGGGACCACAAAGGCAGTAGCCCACGTGAACGGGGAGATTGCCGCGGCGCTGCAGGGAAAAGACGCGGCGCACCAGACCGTGATCGATGAAATTCTCATTCGTCTGGACGGCACTGCCAACAAGGGGCGGCTCGGAGCCAATGCGGTTCTGGCGGTTTCACTGGCCACGGCGCGCGCGGCGGCCCACGCCCATGGCTTGCCGCTCTACCGCTATCTGGGCGGTGTGGGCGCGTCCATTCTGCCGGTACCGATGATGAACATTATCAACGGTGGAGCGCACGCGGATAATTCGGTGGACCTGCAGGAGTTTATGATCGCGCCGTTCGGCGCCGCCAGGTTTTCCGAATCGCTGCGCATGGGCGTAGAGGTGTTTCATACGCTCAAAAAAGTTCTGGCCAAGAAAGGTTACTCTACCGCGGTGGGCGATGAAGGTGGATTCGCGCCCAATTTGAGATCGAACGAGGAAGCGATCGAGAGCGTTCTCGAAGCCATCAGCCAGGCCGGCTACAGGCCGGGCGAGCAGATCGGCATCTGCCTTGATCCCGCCGCCAGTGAGTTTTTTCAGGACGGCAGATATGTGTTCAAGAAATCCGACAGGAGCCAGCGCACCTCCGAGCAGATGGTGGAGTTCTGGGAAAACTGGGTGCGGCAGTACCCGGCCATTCTGTCTATTGAAGATGGTATGTCGGAAGAAGATTGGAAGGGTTGGAGGCTGCTGACGGACAGGCTGGGCCGCAGCATTCAGCTTGTGGGTGACGATATCTTCGTGACCAATCCGAAAATCTTCAAACGCGGCATAGAACAGGGCATCGGCAACGCCATTCTCATCAAGGTGAATCAAATCGGAACTTTGACCGAGACTCTGGAGGCCATGCAGATGGCGGTGCGCGCCGGATACACCTCGGTCGTATCGCATCGTTCGGGAGAGACCGAAGACGCCTTCATCGCCGACCTTGTGGTAGCGACCGGGGCGGGCCAGATCAAGACAGGATCGGCAAGCCGCACCGATCGGATTGCGAAATATAACGAACTGCTGCGCGTAGAGGAACTGCTGGGGCCGGCCGCCCAATTTTTGGGGAGAAGGGCGTTCCGCCAATGAGGAAGCTGGTTTTGCTGCGCCACGGCGAAAGCATCTGGAACCAGGAGAACCGGTTTACCGGGTGGACAGACGTGGACCTTTCGCCCAAGGGCATGAAGGAAGCGCGGGAGGCCGGCGAAGCGCTCAAGAACAGCGGGTACGAATTCGATGTGGCGTACACTTCGGTTCTCAAGCGAGCCATCCGCACGCTCTGGACGGTGTTGGATGAAATGGACCTGATGTGGATTCCCGTGTACCGTTCGTGGCGTTTGAACGAGCGGCATTACGGCGCATTGCAGGGATTGGATAAAGCGGAGACCGCGGAGAAGTTTAGTGAAGCGCAGGTGAAGATCTGGCGTCGCAGTTACGACGTGCCGCCGCCGGCGCTCGCGCGGGACGACGAGCGATTCCCCGGGCGCGACCGGCGCTACAGCGATTTACTGCCCTCGGAACTGCCTTTCACCGAGTGCTTAAAAGACACCGTCGCCCGCTTTCTGCCCTACTGGCACGAGACCATCGCGCCGGTAATGCGGGAAGGCAAACGAGTGCTGATCACCGCGCACGGGAACAGCCTGCGGGCTTTAGTCAAATACCTCGACAACGTGTCCGAAGAGGGCATTCTGGAGTTGAACATTCCCACTGGAATGCCGCTCGTCTATGAGTTGGACCACGATCTGAGGCCGCTCGACCGCTATTACCTGGGCGATCCGGAAAAGGTGAAGGCGGCAATGGAAGCGGTAGCGGCGCAGGGCAAGCGAAAGTAGTCGCGATCGGCCAAATAGTGCTCGGCGGCGGCGTAAGTTTCAAACAGGTTACTGAAAACGATGCAAACGCCGGTCCCGCACGCTCGTGCCCGATATGATCCCGCAAGTTGCCGCTGCCTTCTGGACGCTGGCTGTCCTTTTGATTACTCCGCAGGTGTCACTCGGGTATGCCACGTTCACTCACGAAGAACTGATCGACCTTGCATGGAACGACTCCATCCGGCCTCTTCTGCTCGAACGCTTTCCGGGTACGACGGACGCAGAGTTAGAAGCGGCGTACGCTTTTGCCTACGGCGGATGTCTCATCCAGGATCTTGGATATTATCCGTTCGGAAAGAAAGAGTTCAGCGATCTCGCGCATTACGTGCGCAGCGGAGACTTCGTACAGGCGCTCTTACGCAATGCGCGTAGTGTAAATGAACTCGCTTTTGCGGTGGGTGCGCTCTCGCATTACGTCGGAGATTGGGTTGGCCATTCCGAAGCGATTAACCCTTCTACAGCGATCACGTTTCCCGATCTTGAAAAGAAGTACGGCGCCCTTGTTACATATGAAGACAGTCCTACGGCTCACGTGCGGACCGAGTTCGGTTTCGATGTAGCGCAGATTGCCTGGCGGCGATACGCACCGGGCGCCTACAGGAGACACATTGGATTCCGGGTCTCGCGGCAGCTTCTGCAACGCGCGTATTTCGAAACGTACGGTCTTACGGTGCACAGCATTCTTGGCCCTCCGCGTTCGGCCCTGACCAGCTATCGTTCGGCCGTGCGGTGGATTGTTCCTTTGTTCGCCAGAGCCACAATCGTTAACATGCGGCGTCATTTGCCGCCGGATCCGCCGAACGCGCCTCTCAACCAACTCCTCAGCACCATTTCGCAGACAAACTACGCGAAATACTGGAGCCAGTATCATCGGGATCCCTCCGTACAGGCTTATCTGCTGGGCTTCCTCATAAGGTTCATTCCGAAGGTCGGGATACTGCGAATCCTCGCAATCAAGGCTCCCAGTATGGAAACCGAGAATCTCTTTGTCGAGAGCCTGAACGACGCGGTTGCGCGTTTCGGCGGACTGTTGACGAAGTTAGCAAAGGAGCCTTCCGGTGATTTAGCCCTGAACAATCTCGATCTCGACACCGGAGCGCCGGTGAGACCTGGCGCTTATAAGCTTACCGATCAGACTTACGCCCAGCTTCTGCACCAGGTCACCCAACAGCCAAATATTTCAATATCGCCTGGCCTGCGTGAAAACATCTTGAGCTATTACGCTGATCCGGCGGCGGCCATTTCTACCAGGAAGAATCCCAAGGCTTGGAAGCAGGTGCTCAGCGAACTCGCGATTCTCAAAGGCGAGCAAAACAACGGAAGCTCAATCCCTTAAAATCTGTGTGGACCGAATGCATGAAAGTGCAATGACTGTTCCACAAATCACTCGTTTCCTCAGAGTAAATGGCTATGATGGGTCGAAGGTTCGAAATTCCTCGAGGAGGATTCGTATGACAGTAGCCGCGCCGTCGGATACCAAAGTATCTCCTTCGCTCAGCGCTTATGGGCAAGCGAGATCCACCATCACCGGATCGCCTCTTAGTCAAGAGGAGCAAGAGCACACTCAGGCTTACTGGCAGGCATGCAACTACTTAAGCTTGGGAATGATTTACTTGTTGGATAACCCACTGTTAAAGGAGCCGCTCAAACCGGAACATATCAAAAACCGGGTCCTTGGGCATTGGGGTTCCAGCCCCGGTCTTTCCTTTATCTATGTACACCTCAACCGGGTGATCAAGAAGTTCGATCTCGACATGATTTTTCTGGCGGGGCCCGGGCACGGAGCCCCGGGTGTGTTAGGTCCCGTTTATCTCGAAGGCACTTACTCAGAGATCTATCCGGAGAAAAGCGAAGACGAACATGGTCTGTGCGAATTTTTCAAGCAGTTCTCTTTTCCCGGCGGCATCGGCAGTCACTGCACCCCGGAGACTCCCGGCTCTATCCATGAGGGAGGCGAGTTGGGCTATGTGCTCTCGCACGCCGCGGGCGCGGCCTTCGACAATCCGGAGTTGATTGTAGGCGCGGTGGTGGGCGACGGCGAATCCGAAACCGGCCCTTTGGCAACGTCCTGGCACATCAATAAGTTCCTGAATCCCATTCGGGACGGCGCGGTTCTTCCCATCCTTCATTTGAACGGTTACAAAATCGATAATCCGACGCTGCTGGCGCGTATCAGTCACGACGAGGTCGAGAATCTGTTCCGCGGCTATGGGTGGACGCCGTATTTCGTGGAAGGTTCCGATCCTTCTACGATGCACCAAGCCATGGCTGCCACCGTCGAGCACTGTGTCTCTGAGATTCGCCGGCACCGCCGCGAAGCTCGCGAATCGGGAGTGGCGCGTAGAGTTCGCTGGCCCATGATTGTTCTGCGAACACCCAAGGGCTGGACCGCGCCTGCGGAAGTGGACGGCCATCGCCTCGAAGGCTTTTGGAGAGCGCACCAGGTTCCTTTGCCCGCAGCGAAGCATAACGCCGAACAGTTACACCTGCTGGAACAGTGGATGCGCACGCAAAAACCGGAGGAGCTGTTCGATGCCTCCGGCAAATTGAAGCCGGAGCTGAAGGCGCTCGCGCCGACCGGCACGCGGCGCATGTCGGCGAATCCACGCGCCAATGGCGGACTGCTGAAGCGCGCTCTGCGTCTGCCCGACTTTCGGGAGTACGCCATCAAGGTTGACCAGCCCGGTACCATTCAGGTCGAAAACACCCGCCCGCTCGGGGTTTTTCTGGGCGACGTGATGAAGCGGAACATGGGCAATTTCCGCGTATTCGGCCCCGACGAGACCACTTCGAACAAACTCGATGCGATTTACAAAGCTACGAAAAAGTTCTGGATCGAAGACTACTTCCCTGAAGATTCCGACGGCACGGATATCGCACCCGATGGACGTGTGGTTGAAATGCTCAGCGAACACACTATCGAAGGCATGCTCGAAGGATATCTGCTGACCGGCCGCCACGGTTTCCTGTCTTCCTACGAGGCCTTCATTCATGTGATCGATTCGATGTTCAACCAGCATGCGAAGTGGCTGTCGATTTGCGACCACTTATCCTGGCGTCAGGATATTGCTTCGTTGAACCTGCTTATTACCTCGACCGTATGGCGTCAAGACCACAACGGCTTCACGCACCAGGATCCCGGCTTCCTAGATGTAGTCGTGAATAAGAGCGCGTCCGTTACGCGGATCTATCTTCCGCCGGACGTGAACTCCCTGTTGTCCGTCGCCAATCACTGTCTGAAAAGCGTGAACTATGTCAACGTGATCGTTTCGGACAAGCAACTGCACCTGCAGTACATGGATATGGACGCGGCCATCCGCCACTGCACCAAGGGTGTGGGGATTTGGGAATGGGCAAGCAACGACCAGGGCCAGGAGCCCGATTTGGTAATGGCTTCGGCGGGCGATATTCCCACGCAGGAAGCGCTCGCCGCCACCAGTTTGCTGCGCGAGGAGTTTCCGCAGGTGAAGATCCGGTTTATCAATGTCGTGGATCTGTTTAAGCTGCAGCCCACCTCCGAGCATCCGCACGGACTGAGCGATCGCGATTTCGACTCGCTGTTTACGGTCGATAAGCCGATCATCTTCAACTTCCACGGATATCCCTGGCTCATCCACCGCCTCGCCTATCGCAGGACCAACCACGCCAACATGCACGTGCGGGGCTACAAGGAAAAGGGCAACATCAACACGCCTATGGAACTGGCGATCAATAACAATATCGACCGGTTCAGTTTAGCCATCGATGCTATCGACCGCACGCCGCAACTGCAAAAGATCGGGGCGCATGCCAAGGAGCGGTTCCGCAATATGCAGATCGATTGCCGCAATTACGCCTACGAATACGGCATAGACAGCCCGGAGATCAACTCCTGGACCTGGCACATCTAAGCGGCCGGGCGAATTGCAGCGGACCAGGAACCGCGGGGGGAAATCGCAGGCTAAATTGGCTTCGTTCGGTAAGTTTGGAACCGCGCCATATCGGCGGTCTTCCAGGTCAGCCCCAAACCGGGGCGCGAAAGGTCCGGCCGCAGCATGCCGTCCTTGGCTTCAATCGCGCCGTCGAACGCCATGCTCTCGAGTCTCACGTGATCGAAAAAATATTCGGTGTGGATCACCCTCTGGGCCGCGCAGCAGGCGTGTGCATGAATGGAAGGCGCGGTATGGGCCGAAAGCGGCATGGAATGGCTTTCGCATAACGCGTCGGCCTGCAGGAATCCCGTAATTCCGGCGCACCGCGTAGCATCCGCCTGTAGCACATCCACCGCGCCCGCCTCGAGCATGCGGCGAAAATAGTGCGCGTCGTAACCGTATTCGCCTGCCGCGATGTTCATCCCCGGTGGGCCCGCGTCGCGAATGAGACGCAAGCCTTCGAGATCATCCGACGATACGGGCTCCTCGAACCAGCTCACTCCACACTGCGCGAATTCGCGCGCCTGCTCCAATGCCTGCTTGCGTGAGTAGGCGCCATTAGCGTCTACGAACAGCTCGACCTGCGGTCCAATGGCTTGGCGCACTGCCCTGACGCGTTCGACATCCGCGGCTGGATCCCGGCCGATTTTCATCTTTACGGCGCGCAGTCCGGCTTCGGCCCAACCGGTCATCTGGTCCAGCAGTTCTTGGTTGGTGTATGAAGTGAATCCACCGCTTCCGTAGGCCATCACCTCGCGGCGCACCATGGGTAAGAGCGCGGCGACGGAAGTGCCCAGAAGCTTGCCCTTGAGATCCCAGAGCGCGCTGTCTATAGCGGCAATCGCCATCGAAGAGACGCCGGGCCGCCCGAGGTTGCGGATCGCTCGGACCATGTTCTGCCATAGGGCGCCGAGGGCGAGCGCATCGAGGCCGATGAGCTTCGGCAGAAGCGCGTGATCGATCAGACGGGCGGTCGAGACGTCGGCATACGAATAGCCCAGTCCCTTCCGGCCCCCTGCCTCCGCATGCACGGCCACGATGGTAGTGTCGTTCCAGTCAAGGGTGTCGTCCGACTCCGGGGTTGCGGTCGGAACGGTAAACGCCTCGACTGCGAGGTGAGAAATTGTGTAATCGGCAGACATGAGCAAGGCTATAACACAGGCATTCCGTGTCCCCAGGTGTCCGGGGGAGAAAGGTCCCGCCGCATTTTGGGCGGCTCTATGCTACGGCGGTTGGTAGTGAAAATCGTGTCGCCTTGTGAAATGAGGTAGTCGCCGATTCGGGCCGCCATCGCCATGATGGTCAGCCCCGGATTGGCGGAGCCTTGCGTGGGCAGAACGCTTCCATCGCAAATGAACAGGTTGGGTATGTCGTGTGTGCGCCCAAACGCATCGACCACAGAGGTTCGCGGATCATTTCCCATGCGCGCTGCGCCGACCAGGTGCGCGTAGCGGGCCTCTTGCACCACCTCCTGTGCTCCCGCCGCCCACATCACGCTCATGGTCATTTGCTTGGCGAACTCGATCAGCT
>JAFAWA010000332.1 GCA_019242155.1 Terriglobia bacterium
GAATATTCCGTGGGAACCACGGGATAAACGTAGGCTCCGATCTGCGAATTGCGCAGCAGGTCCACAACATTTCCGGACTTCTGTAAGAGAGCTTCCAAGCTCTGGGAACTCGTGGTTGGGGAACTCATAATAATTGCCACAGAAGAGAATAACACGGCCCGGCCGCCGCGGGAATTTTGCATGCAATCGACGGAAGCCCGCCAGCGCCGGTCTTATCCGGCTGCCGGCAGTTCCAGTTCGACTTCGAGGCCGGGGCTTGTATTGCGCGCGCGGATCGCACCTTTATGCAATTCAACAGCGCGGCGGGCTATCGAAAGCCCCAGCCCGATGCCGCCGCTCGAACGAGAACGGTCCGTGCCGACACGGTAGAATGCGTCGAAGATGCGCGGCAGAGCCTCTTCGGGCACTCCCGGCCCGTGGTCGCGAACATCCACTAGCACCTTTCCATCATTCCGCCCCAAGGAGACCTCTACGGCGGTTTCTTTGGGCGCGTACCGAATGGCGTTTCGTATTACATTCTCCACCGCGCGCCGCAGCAGTTCCGGATCGCCTTCCACGGTTGCAGGCTCGCGCCGCTCATACTTGAGCTCGCAGCCGTGCGCGTGGGCTTCAATGGTCGAATCGTCCACCAACTGCTGTACCAGCTCATCCACGCGGACCGGCTCGCGGCGCAACTGGTTGGGATCTCCTTCGGCGCGGGTAACTTCGAGTAGCTGTGTTACTAACGCCGTCAACCGGTCAGACTCCTTCTGAATACGGTTGAGATTGGTCTGCACGTCGTAGCCGGACCGTGCCAGTTCCACCGCCACCCCCAAGCGTGCCAGTGGAGATCGCAGCTCATGGGAAATATCGAGCAGGAGCCGGCGTTCGGCGTGTAAAAGAGTTTCGATGCGCCCCGCCATGCGATCGAACGTGCGCGCCAGCTTGCCGAGTTCATCCCGCCGTTTCGATCTTACACGCGCACCTAGGTCCCCGCGGCCGAAACGCTCCACGGCCTTTTGTAACTGCCGTACCGGGATCGTGAGGTGATAAGCCAGCCAATAACAGAACAGGATGCCGGCCAGGATCACAAACCAGTGTTCCGGTTGTAGAAACCAGAGGCCGACAGTAGCTCCCGATGCCGCGAAGAAATACCAGTAGCGTCCGTCCTCGGCGGCCCGTGCAACCCTCGCATTTCCGGCGCGGAGAAAGCGGTAAGGGGCTCGCCTGCGCGCCCGCGATACCAGATCCGCACGATTTTCTCCCGTGAGCAGGTCGCGTCCATTCTCGTCGGTAAGAATTCCCTGCGCGCCGTAAATATGCTGCACGGTAGCCAGGAACTTCGCCAGACCCGCCCTGCCGCCGTTCTCGTACGCGAAGCGAGCCTGGCTTAGCTGAAAACTTACTAACTGGGCTGCGGGCGCGCGCGGGTCGGAATTATCACGGCTCATACTTAAGGCCGAAACAAAGGCCGAGCCGATGACAGTAGTCATCACGGAGACCCAGAGCCATAAGAGAATTCGGGCAAACAGCGAATTCATTCCGTCCTGGCGTCCTCAGGCGTGCGGCAGAACTGATAACCCACGCCGCGAATGGTCTTGATCAGAGTGGCGCCATGCTCCAGCTTTTTGCGCAGGTGGCTTACGTGCATATCGATCGAGCGATCAAAAGGAGTGGCCTTGCGGTTATAGAAATTCTCCATCAACGTGTCGCGGGAGAGTACACGGCCGGCGGAGC
Source organism: Terriglobia bacterium (assembly GCA_019242155.1). Taxonomy (GTDB): domain Bacteria; phylum Acidobacteriota; class Terriglobia; order Bryobacterales; family Bryobacteraceae; genus PSRJ01. The sequence goes on from JAFAWA010000332.1 coordinate 1,717, forward strand.
GCATCAACATTTCCAAAATGTCGAACTCGAATGTCGTAAGCTCGACCGCCCTGCCGGTGCTGGTTACCTCGCGGGTGCCAGGGTCGAGTGTCACGCCGTTGACTTCTAGCCGGTCTCCGGAAGAGGGAGCGCGCTGCTCATAGCGTCTGAGGATGGCGCGGATGCGTGCCGCAAGTTCCCGCGGGTTGAAGGGCTTCGGCAGGTAATCATCGGCGCCTAATTCGAGACCTATAATGCGGTCCACATCTTCGCCGCGGGCCGTCAACATGATTACGGGAACTTTGCTCTGGTGGCGCAGCCTGCGCAGGATCTCGAAACCGTCGATGCCCGGAAGCATCACATCGAGCACCACCAGGTCCACACCGGCGAGGGCTCGCGAGAGTCCCGCGCTGCCTTCGTGTTCGCAATCCACGGTGAAGCCCTCCCGGCGCAGGAACTCACCGAGCAGCGTGCACAGCTCCACGTCATCATCCACCAGCAAGATATGCACGGCTAAAATGTAGCACAACCAGGTGTAAAGCTTCGTAAATCCACGTCTTACGCAGATTTACCGCCGCAACAAACGGACTTTACGGTGGGTTCTTATAGTTGGAACTGAGAGGTAGGACCACTCATGAAAAGACAACTGATTCGATTCGTAGCAGCGGGCGCTCTGGCAGCCGGAATGGCACTTGCGCAGTCGCCCGCCCCGGCGCCCGCGCCCAACGCGCAGGCCACGCCCGGAACACATACCGCCCGCCGCGATTGGGTTCGCCAACATCTGGCGCGGGTAGCCCAGCGGCTGAACCTGACAGATGCTCAGAAGCAGCAAGCCAGGTCTATTTTTCAGCAAGCTCGCCAGCAGGCAATGCCTATCCGTGAGCAGTTGAAGCAGAACCGGCAGGCCCTTCAAGCCGCCGCCAAATCAGGCCAGGGCGAGGCGCAGATCCAACAGCTCGCCAAAGTACAAGGCGACCTGCTGGCACACATGGTCGCGATTCGCACCGAGTCGGCAGCCAAATTTTATGGAATGCTGACTCCGGAGCAGCGCGCCAAAGCCGACCAGATGCAGCAGCAATTCCGCGAACGCACGCACAACCGCCAACTACAGCACAACGGCTGATGACCAGAACTCTTACGGGCGGGCGCTTGGCCGTCCGCCCCGCCAGAGTGCCCGCGCCGGGTTTGTGATCGCCGGCTTCTTTAAGGCCTCCGCAACGAGCACAGCGGATCCCCCAGCAAAACCCCTTGCCAACTCAGCCACGCAATCGATAAATAGTAGCTCTCCGCGAGATTTCTTCCGGAAAAGTAGGCCGGCAAAAAATAGTTCGGCCGGGCACACGCCCCAAGAAACGGCTCGTAAGTGTTCCCGGTCGCGGCCGTAGCGCCCTGGTGAATATAGTCGGCGGTCAGGCTTTGCGAACTTCCCTGAAAGAAGTTTTCTTTTTCGGCCCATCCACGAAACGTCCAATCCTCGGCGGGGCGCTCCAAGGTGCGCGCATTGGTCGAAACGTACTCCGTTGCGACGGCTCCCGGTAGCCACTTGAATCCGAGGTTCCGCTCGCGCCGGTTCGGGTCGTTCGAGCCCCACGCCGCGTACCCAACGACGTCTTGTTCGTTATAGAGCACGTTCGCGGTTTCGTCCAACACCACGCGGCCAGCCGGGAGCAGCATCGCCGTGGCGCGCAGCCAGTTCTCGCCCTCCTTATCTCCCGACCCGCTGAGATCGAGGACGAACTTGCCGCGATTCCTCGCCGCCAATGAACGATCGATCATCGCCTGTACTTCCGGCACGCTAAACGCCGCCAGCCGCGCCACCAGATAGATCGGAAACCGCGGATGGCCGAACGGCTCCCGCGTTTTCATAAAGAACGGATTGGCAACTCCTCCCGCCCGGGCGAAGGTTGCGCCATGAAGCTTCCCATACAGCAGAGCCAGTTCGGAGTCCACCGATGCATGCTCGGCCAAAAGCCCGCCGCCGGCACCGTCCACTTTGAGGGGAATGCCCATCGTGAGCGCGATGTACAGGATTTTTTCAGTCAGCCGGGCCTGCGCCAGGCACTCGCCTATGGGTTTTTCGATCTGCTCTTCATAAACCGGCCAGGAGATCTCTTCGCGCGGCGGGGTGCTGAGGACGCAAACGTTCTTGGCGGGTACCGACCGGCGGGGCCGGTAGTAGTCAGCTACTTGACGGGAACCGGCATCCTCGCGATTGACAACGAGCAATACCTGTTCGCCCGTCTGCGCACAAAGCGATGTTGCGGCGAGACACAAAAACCAGCAGTGACGCACGTCGATTAGATGGTATCGGCAGCAAGGTGGAACAAGCAAACTTGGGGTATTCGAGTCGCAGCAACTGGAGCTTCTGTTACAATACTTACCAAACGCGATTCGCTATGGGAAATTGATATTTTTTATCCCATCGATTCACACTTTAACTGGATAGCCGGGCCCACTTAGCGTATGGGAACGGCGAGTAATGGACTTCGACCAACTCCATACCTTCCTCGAAATCGTCCGCCTGAAGAGCTTTTCTAAAGCCGCCCAGACGTGTTACCGCACGCAGCCTGCGATCAGTGCGCAGGTGCGGCAGCTCGAGCAGGAGCTTCGAACGGAGTTGTTTGAACGTTTCGGCAGCCGAATCTCTTTGACCACCGCGGGGCGCATCTTTGCGGTTTATGCCGAACAGATGCTCGATCTGCGCAAGCGGGCGCAGGACGCGATTGCGGAACTCGAGACCAACCCGCGCGGGGAACTCGTAATCGCGGCCAACGAGGCGACCTGCATATATGTGCTGCCCAAGGTGTTTTCCCAATTTCGCGAGCTGTTTCCCGCGGTGCAGCTGCAGGTAGACCGCTCCTACGGCTCGCGTGTGGTCGAGGCGGTAATGGAGAACTCCGCCGATTTCGGATTGACGCAGCTCCCGGTCGAGGAGAAGCGGCTCCAGGTCGTCAGCGTTCACCACGATGAGGTTCGACTCATCGTGCCCGCGCACCATCCTTTAGCGGATGCGGCCTCCGTGACGCCGCCGGATCTGTTAGATGATTATCTATTGCTGCCCAAACAAGGCAAAACTCGATCGCGCCTGAACGAGTGGATGGAGCTGGTCGAGGATCAGATTCAGATCTCGATGGAACTGGACTCGACCGAGATGATGAAGCGCTTCGTCATGGCGGGCCTGGGCGTGGCTTTTCTGGCGCTCTCGAACTGCCGTGAAGAGATTGCAGCCGGCAAGCTATCCGCCATCCCGATCGCTCCCGAACCCATGATCCGCCGGCTGGGCCTGATTTACCGCAAGGATAAAGCCCTCTCGAAGGCTGCGTTGGGCTTCATCCAGGTGGTTCAGGAAAATGTAGTGCGGGAACCCGTTTCGTCCCGGTAATGCAGGAGAATGTAGTGCAGGGATCCGAAATGGAGAAACCGAAGTCGCCTCCGGTGATGGCATGAAGACCTGCAGCCGCTGCCATCGCAAGTTCGCCGACACCGCGCGAAAGTGTCCCTACTGCGGCAAGCAGCAGCCGCACGGCGCATCCGGCGTGTTCCAGGCCTCGACGGTGCTGATTTCGGCAGAAGGCGCAGAGGCCGTTTACCGCTCCATGGAGGACGTCCCCGACCCGCTCCGCGCCAAGCTGTTCAAGTCCACAAATAGCGCCAACTCCGCGACCATTCTGATTGCCGACCGGCGCGGACGCGAAGAGATCGCGCGTGTCATGCGCAGCCTTCCCGGCACACCGCAGCGCGGCGGCGTGCATTCGTTGTTGGCCGCGGAAACACCGTCGCACTCCACCGAGAGTTGGTGGACCCCCGAGCGGCGGCGTTTGATTCTGGGACTCATCTTTCTGGTCATCGCCGTGTTACTTGCCTTGGCGATCTTACGTGTTCGGTAGGAGTATCCCTACGCTAAATTTCGCCCCAGGAAATAATGCGCTCCGGAGTGATCCGGATGATGGGTGCGTCGGTCGGGAGCATCCCTCGCGCATACTGCGGATATTTGGCTTGTAACTTCCGCATCGCCCAGGCACGCTCTTCACGCGCCGAATCAGGAACCAGCTTCGCTTTTCCGAAGATGAGTATGTACCAAAGTTTTGTCCAGTCCTCGTCGTACTGATCGAGCAGAAAGGCCACGCGGGGCACCGCGCGGATGTTTTGCAAACGTGCGAGCCGTTCTCGCGGAACACGCTTCGGTTTTTGGTCGACCGCCGTGTAGATGAGTTTGCCGTCAAAAGCAAAGCAGACGGGTACGATATGTGGCCGGCTCCCCGCATCCGACGTAGCGAGCCTGGCAACTCTGGCGGTCTTTAGTATCTTCTGAATGGCGCGGGAGAATTTGGGCGGTTCACGAAGCATGCGCCGCAGTGGCTGCGAGGCGGGCATACTTGTCGAGCACGCCCAAGATCTCGTCACGGCTTACGTCAGGAATTCCTAAGACCGCGCCATGAATGCCGCATTCGCCATACTCCGCCAGAACCGCGTCTTCGGGCGGCGCTCCGAACACCGTGATCGAGAGCGTGGAGAAGTCCCGCCCGGCGGCGGCGGCGGCTTTGCGTAACCGCTCGACCGCTTCTTTGGCATTGAACCCCGCCCTGCCTATAGGAATCCAGCCGTCACAAAATTCCACCACGCGCTTTACGGTGTGGTCGCTCGAGCCGCCCAGAAGAATCGGCGGGTGCGGCCGCTGCTTCGGTTTGGGATAAGACCAGACCGGATCGAAGTTCACCATTTCTCCATGGAACGAAGCCTCCTCCTCGGTCCACAGCGCCTTCATTGCAAGAATTCGCTCGCGCATCAGTTTGAAGCGCGTTTCGTAGCGCGCCCCATGATTCTCCATTTCGTCCACATTCCAGCCGCCGCCGATACCGAAAAGGAAGCGGCCGTTTGACAACTGATCGAGACTCGCCACGCACTTTGCCGTTACGATGGGGTCGCGTTGCGGGATCAGACAAATGCCGGTGCCCAGCAGAATCTTCTTCGTTGCCGCGGCGGCGAAAGAGAGCGCAACGAAGGGGTCGTGAGTATGGGAATAGGCTTTGGGCAGATCTCCGCCCCCGGGGAACGGGGTGCGGCGAGATGTGGGAATGTGCGTGTGTTCCGGCAGGAGCAATGAGTCAAAGCCGCGCTCCTCGGCCGCACGTGCCAGTTCGGAAATATCGATGCCATAGTCTGTCGGAAAATAGAAAACGCCAACCCGCATGTTTAGCTCTCCTCTTCAAATTTCCGGATCATCCTGAGATCCGCGGTTCCATCAAGCAACGCCCGCATTGACGGGCGGCAACGTCAAGATTCTGCTCAAACAGAGCGATTCTTTGCAAGCCCGTTTTGCCCGCTTCGAGTAGTGTAATATGAGCAGGAAATCGCGGGGAGGGCGAAATGCACCACGTCTCTCGAATTCTGGAGGCCGGCGCGCAAACGCCGGAACTATACCAGAAACAGACTACCGGCTTCCGGCGCGTGCCTTATGTCGATCATACGGTCGGATCGGTACACATGGGCGTGGGCGTCTGCTTTCTTGCCCCCGGCGGAACAATCCAGCCGCACCTGCATGCGTTCGAAGAGAGCTTCTACATTTTAGAAGGCAGCGTCCTCGCGAAGATTGGGGAACGGAGCTACGCGCTGGGTTCGGGCCACTTCGGCCTGATCCACACGGGTGTGCCGCACTGTTTTCGCAATGCTTCCGACACTCCCGCGCGCTGGCTTGAGATGCAGGCGCCCCAACCGCGGCCGTCTAGCTACGGACGCGACACGTTTTTCGTGGGCGGCGAAGTGCCCTCGCACGGCGAGAAGCCCGATCCGCGTGACGCCGCACAGTCTTTCGTCAGCCATTTCGATGAGTCGCAACTGCCGCGGCCGGGCGGCGCTTCGCAAATGGAGGGCTTTAACCCGACCACCGGCGTAGCCATCAAAATGTTTGTGGACCGGTCCTTCGGGGCGATTCACCAATCTCTATTTCTGATTCACTATATGCCCGCCGCGAAGATAGACCCGCACGATCACACCTTCGAAGAGTCGTACCTGATCGTTGGCGGGCGTGTGCGTGCCGTAGCCGACGGCTCGGTGTATGACCTCGGCCCCGGCGATGTGATTTGGACCAGCGTAGGCTGCATCCACAGCTTCGAAAATACCGGTACCGAGCCGGTGCGCTGGATCGAAACGCAGGCGCCGCTACCGCCCGCGAAAGAGGTCTTCCGCTTCGAGAGCGACTGGGCTCAGTTCGCGGCGGTTTCCGCGTAGAATTCCCTGGAGGAGCTATTTGGTGACCAATCCACAGACCCCTACCGCCGATCCGGCGGCCACTTCCGCGGCGGCGCCGAGAACCCGCCCGTTTACCGGGCAGGAGTACATGGAGAGCCTGCGCGACGGACGCGAGATCTGGATCTACGGCGAGCGAGTCAAAGATGTAACCACGCATCCCGCCTTTCGCAATACGGTTCGCATGCTGGCGCGGCTCTACGATGCGCTGCACGATCAACGCAAGGACATCCTGTGCATCGACACCGATACCGGCAGCGGCGGCTACACCCATAAGTTTTATCGGGCCACTCGCACCGCCGAAGAACTGGTGGGCGCTCGCGATGCCATCGCCGAATGGGCTCGCGTCACTTATGGATGGATGGGGCGCAGTCCTGACTATAAGGCCGCATTTCTGGCCACTTTAGGCGCCAACTCCGATTTCTACAAGCCTTTTGATGAGAGCGCCCGCAGGTGGTACAAGAAGGTTCAGGAAGAGGTCACCTTCGTCAATCACGCTATCGTCAACCCGCCGGTGGACCGCAATAAAGAATTGGCCGAAGTTCGCGACGTGTACATGCACGTCGAAAAAGAGACCGATAGCGGGCTCATTGTCAGCGGCGCCAAAGTAGTCGCTACCACGTCCACTCTGACCCATTACAACTTCATCGCGAATAACGGCGCCCTTCCGATCAAAACCCGCGACTTTGCTTTCGTCTGTATCGTTCCCACGGACGCGCCCGGCTTGAAGCTCTTCTGCCGTCCGTCGTACGAGATGATGGCCCAGGCCGCAGGCAGCCCCTTTGATTACCCGCTCTCGAGCCGCCTCGACGAGAACGACTCCATCATCGTGTTCGACAAGGTCTTCGTGCCTTGGGAAAACGTGTTTGCCTATGGCGATATCGACAAGGTGAACAACTTCTTCCCGCGCTCCGGTTTTCTGCCGCGGTTCATGTTTCAGGGCTGCACCCGCCTTGCAGTAAAGCTCGATTTCATCGCCGGGCTGCTGCTGAAAGCCGTTGATGCCACCGGCGCCAAGGAGTTTCGGGGGGTGCAGGCCAATGTGGGCGAGGTGCTCGCATGGCGAAACATGTTCTGGGGACTCACCGATGCTATGGCCCGCACCACTACTCCCTGGACTCCCGGTTATGTGCTGCCCAATCTCGATTCCGGCCTGGCGTACCGGGTGATGTCCAACATGGCCTACCCCAAAATCAAGGAGATCATCGAGAACGTTCTCGCGAGCGCGCTGATCTACCTGCCTTCGAGCGCGAAGGATTTTCAAGTGCCGGAGATCCGCCAATATCTCGACCAGTTTGTGCGCGGCTCCAATGGCTATTCGGCGGTCGACCGTGTGAAGCTGATGAAGTTGATGTGGGATGCCATCGGCACCGAATTCGGCGGCCGTCATGAACTGTACGAACGCAATTATTTCGGCAACAATGAGAGTATCCGTTTTGAAACGCTCATGGTTGCCGAGGCCATGGGGCAAACGGCAAAGTATAAGGGCTTCGCCGAACAATGCATGGCGGAATACGATCTGGATGGGTGGACCGCATCGGACCTGATCAATCCGGAACATGTCCAGCGCGCGCTCAAGCAAGCCGCCGAATCGTAGTGCTGGGGCCGGGGTTTCCGCCCGGCGGCCCGCTTGGGCAAGGAGGCTTCCATTCAACCCCCGCAGCAGTTTGACACCCGCGGGTTCCGCAACGCGCTAGGTCGCTTCGCGAGCGGTGTCACCGTGGTCACGGCCTGCTACAAAGGCCAAACCCATGGGATGACCGCTAATGCCTTCGTATCGGTCTCGCTCGTGCCGCCCCTGGTGCTGGTCTCTCTCGATAACCGCTCCAACATGCATCGCATCCTTCCCGAGACCGGCCAGTATGGCATCAGCGTACTGGCCGAAGATCAGGAGGTCCTCAGCAATCACTTCGCCGGCAGAACCGTTGAAGGTCTGCACCTGCGTTTCATAGAACGCCTCGGCCTCCCCTTGCTCGAGGGTGCCGTCGCATACTTCGTGGTTCGCGTGGTGGACGCGCACTTAGCAGGCGATCACACGCTGTACATAGGCGAGGTCCTACATTTCGAATCCCGCGACGAGCGCCCACTGCTGTTTCACTCCGGGAAGTACCAACAGGTCCGCACCGATCGGGCTAAGCCGACGCCTTGGCCGCAAGATGAGTTCTCGCTCTTTTCGATCGGCAATATCGACCCGCCGATCACGTAAGCCGCCGGTGCGCGCGTTTACCGTGCGGCCATCACATGCAGCGGCTGCTCGAGCCGGAAGGTCAGAACGGTTTCGACCGGCACCTTGATGGTGCCTTTGGTCAGGATCTGCGTTAACGCTCCCGCGCCCGCGCCTGAACCGGCTCCGATAGCCGCTCCCTTTCCGCCGCCCGCAATCGCGCCAATGATAGCGCCGATCGCAGCTCCGCCTCCGCTGTATTCGGCTGTGCGCTTATTGGCCCCGATTCCGGAGTTGCCCTTCTGCTCGACCGGAGCCGTGCTGACTTCATAAAGACGTCCCGCTACAGAGACGGAAGCGAGATCTAAAACCAGATCCGCCGAACCGCGGAAGCGGCCGCCCTTGGAGGCCGACCGAATGACGATCTGCGCGTTCGAGCCGCGCGGGATCACCACCCCGCCGTTGACGTCACTTACGCTGCCAACCACCTCGGCTGGATAAGTCTGGCCTTCCACCGCCGTCTTCGAATCGATCGTCTCCTCGGTGCGCACCTGTATATCGGTCCCGGCAGGGATTTCATGCGTTCGGCTGGTCACCGCGCCCTCGTTTGGATGATAGTGTTGCCGGTGCTCCTCCAGCTCCTCGATGGGAGGTGGTGGCGCGGCTGCAGAAGGTGGCGCGGGCACGGGCGGTGCGGCCGCCGGAGCTGGAGCGGCGGCGGGTGGCGGCGCAGTTGTCGAAGGTGCCGGAGCGGCGGCGACCGGTGCGGCAGCAGGTACCGCCTGCGGCGCTGTGTTACCGGCCGTAGCGGTAGGTGCTGTGTTGTCGTACTGAATAGACTGGACCTGCGCCGTCGGAATGCTCCTCGTGATCTTATCGTCCCCGGAAATCTGAATCTCGCTCGGGGTCGAGGAAATGATCGTGCCGGCGACGGTGGTGCCGTCGCGCAGTTGCACTGTGCCGTGCGGCCCGCCCCCTGGAGATCGGTTACACGAACTCAGCAACACGCAGAGGACTGCTGCAGGAACGAGAATTCGAGTCATCTGTTACACCTCGCTTACCGGCCGCTCCTGCCGCGTTAACGGCTCGCCATAGTACTCGGTGACGCTGCTCCCGATTGCGCTGCCACGCGGCTGTGTTTGCGGCCATAGTTAAAGTACACCAGCAACCCGATGACCAGCCAGATGATCAGCCGCGCCCAGTTCACCCAGCCCAGTTTGTACATCATGTAGCCGTTGGCAATGACTCCCATAATGGGAATGAAAGGCACCCACGGAGTGCGGAACGGCCGCGGCTGTTCCGGATTGGTGCGGCGCAACACCATCACAGCGATGGAGACGATCACGAATGCAAGCAGCGTGCCTATGTTGACCATACGGCCGATATCGTCAATAGGCGTCACACTGCCCACGATGGCCGCGAGCAGGCCCACCAGCATCGTGTTCTTCCACGGCGTGCGCCAGCGGGGATGTACCTCCGCGAAGACCTTCGTCGGCAGAAGGCCATCGCAGGCCATCGAATACAGCACGCGGGTTTGGCCTAACAGCATCACCAGCATGACGCTGGTCAATCCGGCTAACGCCCCTAGGGTGATGATGTGCGAAGCCAGCGTCAGCCCGCGGTCCATGAAGGCGCGCGCGATCGGAGCCTCGATGTTGACATCCTGCCAGGGAACCATTCCGGTGAGTACGGAGGCGACCAGAATATACAACAGAGTGCAGGTGACGAGCGATGCAATGATACCTATGGGCAGGTCTCTTTGCGGATTACGCGCCTCTTGCGCGGTGGTCGAAACGGCGTCGAAGCCGATATAGGCGAAAAAGATGTACGCGGCGCCCGCGCCGATTCCGGAGAGGCCAAACGGGGCGAAGGAAGACCAGCCATGGCCCCAGTTGCCCATATTCACATACTGAAAGCCTAAGCCGATCACGAACAGCACCACCGCCACTTTGATCACTACGATGGTGTCATTGAACCGCGCGCTCTCTTTAATACCGACCATCAGAACCCCCGTGATCACCAGCGCAATCAGGAAGGCCGGAAGATTAAAACCGATCTCGTAGCCGAACAGGTGCGGCGCATCGAGTAGCGCATGGGCGCGCGTTAGCAGTTCCGTGGATTGCGCCGCCATGATAGCGCCCGCGCGTTCGAGAAAGCCCTGTGTGCCCGCCACCAGCGAGGGGTCGGCCGCCTGAGCCATTTGCCGCGCGACTGTATTTTCAGCCAGGCGCAGGCCTGTCCAATGGTCGTACGCTAGCCACAGCGGCACTTTGATGTGGAAGATGTTCATCAATTCGATGAAGTGGTTCGACCAGCCGGAGGAGACCGTGCTCGCTCCCATGGCATACTCGAGAGTCAGATCCCAGCCGATGATCCACGCGAAGAGCTCGCCGAGCGTGGCATAAGCATAGGTGTACGCGCTGCCCGCGAGCGGGATCATGGAAGCGAATTCGGCGTAACATAAGGCAGCAAAGCCGCAGCCAAACCCGGACAAAACAAACGAAAGCATGAGTCCCGGGCCGGCGTAATGAGCACCCAAACCCGAAAGCACAAAGATGCCCGCGCCGATCACGGCGCCTACGCCCAACGTGGTGAGCTGAAAAGGTCCCAAAGTGCGCCGCAGGCAGTGCTCCCCGCTGTCTTTCGCCTCTTCGAGGATCCGGTTTAGCGGCTTACGTATGAAGATGCTGGCCATAGGGATGGTTGTGAAAACTATTCCAAGAGTATCAAACCGGTCAAACGAAAGCCGGGTTGGCACGTTACATTGAGGGAAGGAGTTGAATCTTGCTGAAATCCACGTTTCTCGTATGCCTTTCGATGGGCGTACTGTTCGGCCAGGCATCCCCCGCGCCGCCCGCCGGCCAGCAGCCGCCTGCGGGCCCTAGCGCGCGCCCAGGCCAGGCCCCTGCACCCAAAAACACTCCGCCCGTCCCGGCGCAAAAGCCCGCCGCGACTCCCGCCAACATTGTGGATCTGCGTTTCGATGCCAGTCTGGTCGACAAATCTATCGATCCCTGCAGCGACTTCTATCAGTACGCCTGCTCCAAGTGGATTCAGCATAATCCGATTCCGCCGGATCAATCGCGTTGGGGCCGATTCACGCAGCTCGAAGAGCGCAACCTCGAAGTACTGCACCAGATCCTTGAAGAAGCTGCCAAACCCGCGCCCAACCGCGACGCCACCGAGCAGAAGATCGGCGACTATTACTCCGCCTGCATGGACGTGCCGGCGATTGATGCCCGGGGGCTCGCCCCCATTCAGCCCGAGCTCGACCGTATTCGCAATCTGACCGATAAAGGCCAGCTGGCGGCGGAGATCGCCCACCTGCAGCGCGCCGGCATCAATTCACTGTTCGAGTTCGGCTCCGGTCAAGATTTCAAAGATTCCAACGAAGTGATCGCCCAGGCCGATCAGGGCGGCATAGGGCTCCCAGATCGTGATTACTATCTCAAAGACGACGCGTCCATGAAGGCCATACGGGAAAAATACGTTACGCATATCGAACAGATGTTTGTCCTCGCAGGCGAGCCTTCGGCCCAAGCCAAGGCTGATGCCCAGACCGTCCTGCGTCTCGAGACGGACCTCGCCAAAGGCTCTCTCGACCGCGTTTCCCGAAGAGACCCCGAGAAGGTCTACCACCGCATGAGCAGACAGGACCTCGAAACGCTTTCGCCTGCGTTCCACTGGAGCGAATTTTTCACCGATAGCGGCGCCCCCTCGTTTCAACAGCTCAATGTTGCCTGGCCGGACTTCTTCAAAGCCGAAGACAGCGCCATAGCCGCATACAGCCTGGATGATTGGAAGACGTACCTGCGCTGGAATGTGTTCCATTCGGAGGCGCCGCTGCTGCCTTCGAAATTCGCAGAAGAGAATTTTAAGTTTTACGGCAAGGTCCTCACGGGCGCGCAGGAACTGCGGCCCCGCTGGAAGCGCTGCGTCGATTTTACCGATAACCAGTTGGGAGAGGCTCTCGGAAAGAAGTTCGTAGAGCGCACCTTCGGGCCGCAAGCCAAAGAACGCACGCTGAAGATGGTGGCCGCCATCGAGAAGGCTCTCGGCCAGGACATTGAGCAGGTCACTTGGATGACCCCCGCCACCAAACAGCAGGCGGAACTCAAGCTGAAGGCAATCACGAACAAAATCGGGTATCCCGATCAGTGGCGCGATTACAGCAGCGTGGATGTCAAGCGGGATGACCCGGTGGGGAACGGCATGCGCGCCGACAGCTTCGAGTTTCAGCGCCAGTTAAATAAAATCGGAAAGCCCGTGGACCGCAAAGAGTGGGGCATGACCCCTCCGACCGTAAACGCCTACTACGACCCGCTCATGAACAACATCAACTTCCCCGCGGGCATCTTGCAGCCGCCGTTCTTCGACAACGGGTCCGATGACGCCGTGAATTTCGGCGCAATCGGCATGGTGATCGGTCACGAGCTTACGCACGGCTTCGACGACGAAGGCCGCCAGTTCGATGCCAAGGGCAACCTGCGGGACTGGTGGACCGCCGCCGATGCCAAAAACTTCGACCAGCGCGAAGCCTGCATCGTTCAGGAATACTCGGGCTTCACGCCCGTGGACGACCAGCACCTCAATGGCAAGCTCACGCTGGGCGAGAACACTGCCGATAACGGCGGCATGCGCCTGGCGCTCATGGCCCTGCTCGACACCATCGGCAATAAGCGCGCGAAGATCGACGACTATACGCCCGAGCAGCGGTTTTTCCTGTCATTCGCGCAGATCTGGTGCGAGAGCCAGACCCCCGAGGCGCTTCGCCTCCGCGTGCAGACCGACCCGCACTCCCCCGGGCGCTTCCGCGTGGACGGCGTCGTCCGCAATATGCCCGAGTTTCAGAAGGCCTTTTCGTGCCCGGCTAAGCAGCCGATGGTGGCCGCCAACGCCTGCCGCGTCTGGTGATCCTATTTGCCCGGCTTGGGCCGCGATTCGGGCGGCACCAGGCCGTTCGCGCGATAGTAAGCCACCAGCAGCCCATAGTGTTCCGCTGAGTGTTCAAGCACGTCGAGCCACGGCTCCACCGATCTGGTGAATCCAGCGGCAGGTTCGCCTTTCAGAACCGCGTCCGCATCGGCGAAGGATTTCTCCATCAGGGCCACACAGGCCGCTTTGGTTGCATAGTCCTTGGGCGCCAATTCATCCCATTTGGCCTTTTCGCCCCGCCCCGCTTTGGCCGCGTACACTACGCCCGAGGCCACATGTACGATGACTTCTCCGAACGATCGCATTTCGGGCTTCAGACGAAAAGAGTACTTGTCGGCGGGGAAATCCTTCGCCATCTCGAGAACCTTGCGGTTTACATATTCGAACTGTCCTGTAATGGATCGTGGCACACTCTGCGGCTGCTGAGCCTCAAGCGCCGACGCCGCGACTGCCGCGACGGCTATCACCGAAGAGACGAGTGTTTTTGGGATCATTATGCTCCTTCCTAGTGTATGGTTCAGTATAGATCGAGGGCCTGAATGGAAAAGGGTTTGCTAGGTATTAGGAGGATGAAGTGTCGTCCAGGAGAGTTCACATGAGGGCCATTTTAGGGTTATTGCTTCTATTGTGCGTGGGGGCTTTTGCACAAAACAGGGAACACGGCGAACAGCATGGCGGCGGACAGCCGGAATTCGGCGGCGGGCACATCCCGGCGCGCGGGCCTGCTCCACAGCGGACGCAAGCTCCAGGCCGTCCGGAAGCGCAGGGCCGTCCGGAGCCCCAGGGGCGTCCAGAGGCACCAGCACGGGTTCCCGAGCCTGCCCCCCGCACGCAGACGCGCGGTGATGAACACCGCTTCGCGGCGGATCAGCCGGGACATCCCGGGATGCCGCACGTCGATGCCCGCA
>JAFAWA010000111.1 GCA_019242155.1 Terriglobia bacterium
ACCGCTCGATCTCTTCGAAACCCAGAATCTCGCGGCGGTCTACGAAATGAACATCGCTCTCCGGCATGCAGTAGAAGCACCGTATGTTGCACCGGTCCGTCACGCTGATCCGAAGATTATCGTGAGTGCGGCCGAAAGAATCGATCAGTGTTCGCGCAGACATGAGAACAGAAACAACAACCAGCTATCTCTTAGTTTAGAGCCAGCATGCGCTCGAGCGGAAGGCGCGCGCGCCGCATCAGATCTTCCGGTAGCTCCACCCGCGGCTCCAATGTGAGCAGGCAATCGCGAAGCTTTTCGAGTGTATTCAACTTCATATACGGGCACTCGCTGCAATTGCAGTTTTCATTCGCAACGTAGTAGAACTGCTTCCCCGGCGCGAGCCGTGTCAGCGAGTGATTCACGCCGCTTTCGGTCATCACAATAAACTCAGCGGCATCGCTCGCCGCGCACCATTCGATAATGGCCGAGGTCGAGCCGACAAAATCCGCCAGCGCGAGCACGGATTCCGGGCATTCAGGATGCGCCACGACCTTCGCTTTCGGATGCTCGAGCTTCGCCTCGAGCACCCGGCGCGCCGGGAAGGTTGCATGTACAATGCAGGCCCCCTGCCAGATGGTCATGTTTTCCCGCCCCGTTTGCCGCTTTACATAATTAGCTAAGTTGCGATCCGGCAGGAAAAGCACCGGCCTCTCTGCGGGAATCGAATTCACCACCTTCACCGCATTGCGCGAGGTGCACAGAATGTCGCTTTCCGCCTTCACCTCAATCGAAGTATTGATATAACTCACGACCACGTGATCCGGATGTTCCCTTCGGAACGCCCGCACCGGCTCTACCGGACAGCCGTCCACCAGGCTGCACCCGGCGTCCCGGTCCGGCACCACCACCACACGGTCCGGGTTCACCACCTTGGCCGTTTCGGCCATGAACCACACGCCGCAGAAAGCAATTACCTCGCCTGCAAACTCCCTCGCCTTACGAGCCAGTTCGAGGCTGTCGCCGATCACATCCGCCAAATCCTGAATTTCGGAGTCCTGATAGTGATGAGCCAATAGAATAGCCTTGCGGCGCTGTTTTAACTCGAGAATCTCTTCGGCGACACTGATGGCAGCAAGCATTTCGGGGGATGAGGAAGCTAACTTCAGTGTAACAAACAGGCATACTGGAGTTAGTGCGCATCCTTCTCATCTCGACTTATGAGTTAGGCCGCCAGCCGTTCGGACTCGCTTCGCCCGCGGCCTGGCTGCGCGCCGAAGGCCATCAGGTCACCCAGGTGGATGTCTCGCGCATGATGCTCCCCGCCGTTAGGGAGACCGATCTCGTGGCCTTCTTTCTGCCCATGCACACCGCTACGCGGATTGCCCTGCCCCTTATTGAAAAGATCCGCGCGACTTCGCAGGCGCACCTCTGTGCCTACGGTCTCTATGCGGCTTTAAATCAGGAGTTGCTGCGGCGCGCGGGAGTCGAAAGCATCATCGGGGGGGAGTTCGAGCAGCCCCTGGTCGATCTCTGCCGCCGCCTTTCCGGTCCCGCCGAGAACGGCAGCGCCGAGAACGGCAGCGCCGAGAACCCAGGGCTCACCTCACTCGCTCGTCAGCAGTTTCAAGTGCCCGACCGCACCGGGCTCCCGCCCCTCGCCCAATATACCCGCCTGGTCATTCATGGCGAGCGGCGTCTCGCCGGTTACACAGAGGCCAGCCGCGGTTGTAAGCACCTCTGCCGCCATTGCCCCGTTGTGCCTGTCTACCAAGGCGCGTTTCGCATCGTGCAGCGCGAGATCGTGCTCGAAGACATTCGCCGCCAGGTGGCCGGCGGCGCGCGCCACATCACCTTCGGCGATCCCGATTTCTTCAATGGGCCGGGCCACGCAATTCCTATCATCGAGGCCTTGCATCAGCAATGGCCATTTCTCACCTACGACGTAACCATCAAAATCGAACACCTGGTCCGTCACCGCGCACTGCTGCCCAAGCTGCGGACCACCGGCTGTCTCTTCATCACCAGCGCAGTAGAGTCGCTCGAGGATGCCGTGCT
This sequence comes from Terriglobia bacterium, assembly GCA_019242155.1. Lineage (GTDB taxonomy): Bacteria > Acidobacteriota > Terriglobia > Bryobacterales > Bryobacteraceae > PSRJ01. The sequence continues at coordinate 2,038 of JAFAWA010000111.1, forward strand.
CGACAAGCTCGCCAAAGGGCACACCCGCCGCGATTTCCTTGTAGCCCTCGGGCTGGTCAAAGAAGCCGGTCTGCTGCTCTCCCCGACCTTCATTCCGTTCACACCTTGGACGACACTCGAGTCCTACAGATCATTTCTGCGCGAACTCTCTGAACTGGCTCTATCCGCCCAGGTCGCGCCGGTACAACTGGCCATTCGACTGTTAATTCCGGAAGGTTCGCTCCTGCTGGAATTACCGGAGATCCGCTCCCGGCTCGAAGAATTCGACCCCCGCGCCTTAAGCTACCGATGGCGCAGTGAGGATCCGGCGGTTGACAAGCTGCAACGTCGGCTCGAACAGTTAATACCACGCGAAGAGCGACGCCAGAGAACGCGAGAGGAGATATTCCAATCTGTATCGCACGTTGCGGGAACCGGCTCCGTTTCATGTGACCAGCCCCGGGCGGCCCGCGTCACCATCCCGTATTTAACCGAGCCCTGGTACTGTTGAGCCGAGCCGACCGAAGAGCAGTTGGCTCTTCTCTAACCCTCAACCGCGCGTTTGACGGCCCGCTTCTGCTGCGGCTAGGCGTTCCCGTTGCCTCCATTGCGCCTGGCATCAATGAAGGCCTGGCGGTACCCGCGAGTTTCTCCAAACGTCTCCCTTGTGCTCACTGACGCCCCATTCGATACACGACTTCCTGCCTCGTAACCAGCCCCTCCTGCTTCTCTGTAACGGCAACTTCCGTAACAGATGAGAGCACCCGGCTCAAGCTGGCCAGGTTAGCCGAAAAGAACCCCGGTCCGTTCGCGCCCGCCCCGAAGAAGGGCGAGGCATTCGCATCCTTCCCGTAAAAATCAAGTGCGCCCATCATGCGCTGGTAATTGCCCGACTCCAGCCGATGCCGAAACCCGGCTGCGTACGTCAACCCCGCGGTCTCGGGCGCGGCATCTCCCACCCTCTCGAGCGCCGCCGCGAGCCGTGCAGGATCGTTACCCACGAACAACAGATTTCCGTCAATGGCGTATAGCAGTGTTCCGAGCCCATCCAGGCGCTCCGCCGAATGGCGTCCTACCGTGGCCGTCACCCATCCGGCGCCTAAGCCCGAAGTGGTCCATAACGACGACACCGAACTGCTCAGAGCCGCCCGCACCGCATTGCCGTCCCATCCCGCGTTTCCCGCCACCACCAGCACGGCTGGCGTGCGCACAAAAGTGCCGCCGGCCGGAGCGCTCGATTGCAATTCGAGCATAGCTTCCGGCCGGTTGTTATCAAAAATCGCCTGCACCGACCCAACTGCCGCAGACCGGCCGTTTTCCGGCGGAAGCGGCGGTTCATCAATCCGGCTCTCTAGATCGGCCTCGCTTCCAGCATGAGCATCGAGCACCGCCGGCGCAGGCGAAATCCGGTCATCAAGAGGCTGCTGCGCGACGGAAGCGATCAGCTTGGAAACGATGGTAGCGGATAGCGCGTCGATGGCCGGGCGGCTCGAGATTCGGTACAGACCAGCATCCGTAGGAACCAGCGCGAGTAGTTTTGAAACCTCCGGCACGACCGGGGCCGCCTCGGAACTCCGCAGAAAAGCGCGCTTGTCAGTGATCCCGGATGCCGAGCGCGTCAAGTCAGCTATGCCGGCCCAATACTGACGAACCGAAGAGGCGTTGCGCTGGACCCAATAAGACCGGAAGTAATCGCTCTTCGCCACGGACTCAAGGTTCATGACCAGGCGCAGTTGCCCGGCACCGGAAGCCGCCGCCGTTGCTTCCCCATACCACCGCTCGGAAGCAACGCTCGGCTCTGAATCGCCGGAGATGCGCGCAAGCGCCCGGGCTACCAGGTCGTCTCTGGTCGCAAGCAACAGGTACCCATTGGTGAAGGCGAATGCTACCGTTCGCCCGCTGGTTGCGTCCCGCCGCAAATAAAACGAAACACCACCGGCCTGGCGCTGCTCAAATCTGTCGCGAACTGCCCATAGCCGGCTCTTCACCAGTTGCGCTTCGCCCATTCTGGTAACGTACAGGAACTCCACATCGCGAATCCCGTACAGTGCCAGCGCCGATTCCGTGCCCGCCGTTCCAACCGCTTCCGGTAGGCCCGGCAAAAAACCCACGGCGTTGCCGTATTCCTGGTACACGCGCGCAAGCTTCACAAAGAGATTGCTCTGCGAAAACACGTCATAATTCGCGCTGCCCAGCCATTGCCTTTTCACACTGGAAGCGTCCCACTCGCGCAGTAGACGCCCGAAATCCGGCGTCTCCAGATACAAGAGCGCGCCGCCCGGCATCCACTGGGCCAAATCGCGCGCGGGCGCTCGCGTTTGCACAAACACATAACCCGCAATCCCCACTAGCAGAATCAGAAGCACGGCCGCGCGTTTCATTGGGCGCTCCTTCGAATTTCCGGCCGGACGATCTGGTGTTGTTCGGCTATGTCTTGAATCACGGGCTCGCGGGAGGCATTCTGTGCCCGGCGCGCTTGCTCGGCCGCGAGCAGTTTCAGCTTCGCTTCCCGCTGGGCGCGCTCGCCGCCCGGAAGCAAGTTGATCGCGGTGCGCAGATAGTTCTGCGCTGCCGCCAAATCGTCGAGCCGCTCGGCCGCGGCTGCGAGCGATTCCGATAGCGCCGCCCGTTCGGCGGCGGGCAGCACCGGAGCCGGAGTTATCGGACCTACAAAGGCGCGGGAAAAGCCGCCATTGAAGCGTCGCGGAAATATCCCCGCTCGGAAGTCTTGCGGAACATAGGGCTGCTGCTGCTGCGTGAACGACAACCCCTGGGCTAACGCGAGAGCCAGGCCATCCTGTTGAACCCAGAGCGCCGCTTCGACCGCGCCCACACGCACGCGCGCATCCGCGGGAGCGATTGCCAGTGCCTCCCGGAACAGCCGAAGGCGGATACTCTGATCGGCAGCGGTTGCCGCCGCTGCCACACGGGCTTCGACAAAATACGGCTTGGACGCCGCCACCGGTTCTACCGCGGGTAACGACAATACCGCCAGCTCGGTATTCGCAACCGCGGCGATGGGCCGCCCTCGATACAAGCGTGCGGCGCGCGCCCGCTCCCCATACTCGGCTTGGGAGTCCGTGATTGCCGACGCGAGTAATGCCTCGCTCTGCGCTCCTGAGCCGGAACGCGCAGTTTCGATCCGTGCATGCGCATCCCACGGAACAGCCCGCACGCGCCTCTCCAGAAACTCCCGTGCTTCCGATTTCCGCCCGTATTTTTCTAGGAGTTCCGCCGCGGGCTCGAATGTCTCGAAGGAGTCCTCCGTAACCAGAACCATGCGATTCAGCAAAGCCAACGCCGCCGCCGGATTCTGCTGCTCCAATCGCACTTCCGCAAGCCCGAGAAAATTGGCGGCTTCTAGTCTGCCGCGCTCTAGTTCCCGATCGTAGACAAACTCCAGAACCGCCTGCGCAGACTTCGCGTCCCCGCGCGCCCGCAGCCGCTCCGCAGCGCCCCGAAGTAGGTACTCCGCGGGCGCGCGTTCCGGCGTTGCCCTGTAGCGCTCCAGTACACGATCGAGCGTTCCTGTTTTCGCGGCCAGCCGGAGCTCTACTTCGGTGATATCCCCGGATCCCTCGCCACGCTCGTCTTTCGCCGATTGCGAAATCGCCTCCCACTCCGCCGATGCCGCACTCAGTTCGCCCGCGCCCAGCAGCATGGTAACCAACGCCGCCCTGGCCCTGACCTCCTGGCCCCCTGCGTATACGCGCTCCGGCCCGTACGCCGCGCGTGCGCGTTCGGCGGCAATCGCCACCCGCTCGCGAGCTAGGGCGATTCTTTGCGCCGCTGTCAAATCGCCGAGGCGCATCAGAGCCGAGATCACCTGTTCTCTCGAATCGGTGGCTCGCGCCAACGCTAATAGCCAATTCCATCCTTCCCCCGAGGCAAGCGAGGCGCGCGCCGCAGGCGCCACCAGCTCGTTCAACCGGTAATCGCCGTTGATTCGGATGTAATCCGTGAGAAGCTTTTCAATGCCGCCGCGCAGCTCAGCCAGCACATGCCGTTCGCCTATATCCGAAATCGTCGAGGCAACCTGCTCCCAAAATGTGCCGGGCACGAGTACACCGCGGTTCTCCACACGAAGCAGGACGGCCAGTCCGGACCGCCACTGCGCCATCGCCTCAGTCCGCCGCCCTTCCGACCACAATACGCGCGCCGCATGGTCGTACGCATCTCCCCGATCCGCGTCCAACTGCAGCACAGCGTCGTAGCAATCCCGCGCCTCAGCGGGCCGGCCTGTCTGCGCGTAGAAATCGCCCAGGGCTAAATACGCATTCGCATTCCCGGGCGCAGCTTCAAGCGATGCCCGTAAGTAAGTCTCCGCGTCCCCGTTCTTACCGGCGGCGAGGTACTCGCCGAAACGCTCCGCATAGTAGAACCATACCGGCCCCGCCAACGCCTCATCCCGCGCCCGCACTGTTTTCAACCGCTCGCCTATGGTGCGTGTATCCAAGATATTCGCAAATGCGCTGCTAACCGCAGAACCGCGATCATCGAAATACACGCCCGTCAACGCCGTGTAAGCATTGGTCCACAGCGGCCCCATTGCGCTCCCGCGCTCTGCGACCAATGAGGATGCAAGCTCCCGCCGACCGTTCGCGATCGCAGCCTGTATGGCGCGGTTCTTGACCGCCGCAAGCGGGGTCGCACGAAAAATCTCCCTCAGCTCTTCCGGACGGCGCACGGCGAGTACAGAAAAGAACCGGTCGAGCAGCGGGCCGGAAGTCACGCGCACGTTTAGAAGGCGCTTGACGACCCGGATTTCACCGTCCAGATCGCCTTCCGCGGCGTAGGCTTGAGCCGCCGCGTTGAGCGCACCCGGTTCTACCTCGCGCACACCCCGCGAACTCGTGGCATACGCTTCCATTTGGCGGCCCAGTTCCGCGTATTTCCCGCGCCGCGTTTCCAGTTGCACCAATCTTGGATCAACGCCCACCATCGACTCCCACCGCCAACTCGATTCCAACTCAGCAAGCCCGGCAGCCGTAGCCAGCGGCAGCAGAACCGAGTTCCGCGACTGTGTGTCCCACCCCGTTGCCTTCGCGCGCAGCCTCTGCTCGAAGTCCGCCTTTTCTTCAGGGGTATAGAAGCGCGCCACCACATCCCCCGCTAAATTTGCGATGCGGCCCGGCTGGTTGGTCTCGGGCGTCAACCGGCTCAGCACCGCTTCGGTCCGCCGCGCGAGCATCATGATCCGCGTGTACGCGGCGGAGCCGGCCTCGTCCAGCACCGCGGTCCGCTGCGCTCCCCGCTCCGCGAATTCCGCCGCCTCGTTCAGCAAATGCCACGATTCAAGATATCCGGCAATCGAGAAATCGGCTTCCGCCGTCTCTGTGTGCGCGCCGATAATCGCACTCTCTACGCTGCGCACGGCCTCCTCACGCCGGCCCAATCGCGCTTCGAGTTCCGCCACTTTAATGAGCCATTGCGGATCTCTATACGTCAGCTCGTACAATTTCCCGTAGCTGGCAGAGGCTTCGCGGAAGCGCAGCAGGCGCTCCTCGAGCCGCGCTTTCGCCTCCAACACGTCGGGCCGGTTCGGCCGGTCTACGAGCGCGAGTTCGTAATCGCTGATCGCCGCGGGGAAATCTTCCATAACGGTTTCCATCCGCCCCAGTACAATCGGCCAGCGATAGTCGCGCGGTGCACTCTGAATCGTCTTGCCATAGAAAGCCGCGAGCTGCTCCGTGCGCTTATGCGCCACCGCATAGCCAGCCGCCTCCCTGGTCAATCCTTCGTCTTCCGGGTAACGGTTCACAACTTCTATGTATTGTTCCGTCGCCGACTCGAAATCGCCGAGGCGAGTCAGCGCGGGAATCAGGCTGCGGCGAATCGCCGTAATGCGCTCGTCCTGTTCTGCGCCCGGCAGCCCGGACGCTTTCAGGCGGTTGATGGTAGCCAACTGGTAATCGCGAAACCCGCGGTCGTCCCCGGCTTGCAGGTAGGTATCCGCCATAGCGGCCAGGTATTCCGGCCGGTACGCATCGGCCGCAAGCAAACCACTCAGAATTCCGCGCGCCTCCGCAAACTGCTTCGCATCGGTGGCCGCGCGCGCCGCTTCCAAAGTAAACTGGCCCGCGAAATCGCCGCGTGCCCGTTTCGCCGCTTCGAGCAGGATGGCGATGGCTTCCGCATGCTGCCCGTGCCGCAAATGGAAATCCACCGCGCCGCGCACTACGCCCAGTACCGCGGGGTTCGCACGGTAAAGCACATCCACCGTCTTCGATGCCCTGTCCAGTTCTTTCTTCGATTCGTACAGCCGAGCCAGGGCTAGCGTTAGCCGCATCTTGTCGATGGGATCGTTCGTGACCGCAACCAACCGCTCCATCGCGCTCTCTTCCACCGCATCGAAGCCGTTGCGGCCGGCCGCCTCTTGAATCCGGTTGAGGACCGCCGCCGAGCCCTCTACCGCTGCACGCGCCCGCAACAGCGGTTCCAACTCCGCACGGCGGCGCAGCGCTTCGAGCACAGCTACCCGCACCGAAAGGCCGGCCCAACCCGAGCCCGTTCCAGAGGCCTCCCGTGTCGCTCGATCCACCAGATCGCGCGTTTCCGTTCGCGATGCCAGGCGAAGCAAACGGCTCTGTGACTGCATCTCGCCCGCGATCGCGCCTGCCATGTACGCAGCCACCGCGCCCGTGAAATTGCGCCGGTTCTCATCGATCGCACCTTCCTGGTACCGGAACAGCGCGGCATTGCCGAACCTCCGGCGTGCTGCCCGAATCATACGCAGCGCATCGCCGTATTGGTAGTAATCCCAAAACACCGTGGCCGCCTCCAGGTATGCGTCCGGTCTTCCGGGCTGGGCATCCGGCATCCGGTTCCAGAACTGGCGCGCGCGCCCGTATTGTTCCCGGTCGGCAAAAATGTCGCCGATCGCCGCCAGTGCCGCTGTGTCGCGCGGCTCTGCCCGGTATGCGGATTCGGCGAGACTCGCCGCGACCTCGGTGTTGTTCGGCGAATATGCCGCCAAAGACCGGTAAAGCGCCGCTGCCCTTTTCGTGTACTCACGGCTGCCCGGATACGCGGTGGCCAAAGCGCGCGCCGCCGGGGCCGCTGCTTCGAAGTGCGAGAGCCACCCTTCGGCCTCGGTAGCGAACTGGACCGCCGCCGGATTCACTGCCACTGCCCTCGCAGACCGCCCCGCCGCTACGTCCGGGTTCGCTTTGCGAATCGCATCCAGTTCCGTCTGGAGCCTTCCCTGACGCGCCAGGCCCGCGAAGAATCTCGACCGAAGCCCCGCATCGTAAAACCAATATTCGCGCAGCAGGGCGTCATACGCGGCGGCATCGTACGTCTCTTTGCGGCTGTATGCGCCTATGAGATTCCGCACAAACATCAGATCCTGCGGAAAACGCTCGTGCGCGTACAAGTTCAACTGCCGGTAAAGCACCGCATCGGGCGATGCTTGCGAAACTACCGAGGCAAAGTACTGCTCGAGTTCCGTCCCCGAGAAGACAGCCACCACGCGCCGGCTGATCGCCTCGAATTCGCTCGATTCCCGGATGCGCAGATACCAGCGGGCCAGCTTGTGATACCAAGAGCGATCGGGAAACTTGGCGATCGCGCGCGTATAGATTTCGGCCACGTCGCGCGCCGTGCCGTTCTGTTCCAGAAACACAGCCAATCGCTCGTATAGGCCCGGATCGTTGGGATTGCGATCGAGTTCTGTGCGATACACCTGAAGCGCATCCATCACCCGGTGATTCGCCAGCAAGCGGGACAGGTAGCGATCGAGTACCTGCGTGTAGCCCTGCGACCGCGCTCTCGCCCCCGAACCAATCGGAACGCCCGAGGCCCCGGCCGCCAATTCGCGAAGGAGCTGCGCATAAAGCGCGAACTCCTCCGATGTCTGGTTTTTCCTCCCCAGCGCGTCCGCCATTTGCATGGCGACGTTCAACCGGTACCCGGATCGCGGAAAGGCGCCGAGCCAGTCTCTGCCCGCTCGGATCGCTTCGTCGTCATCGCCATACGCCGCATAAGCCGAAATCAGCTTTGCGCGCACGCTATCGCGGTAATCCGAGTTGGGAAATCGCTGTTCAAGGAGCGCAACCAGCTCGCTCGCCGCGGCGCGATGAAACCAGGCGGCCGATCTCTGATTCTCCTGCTCGTACTGCCGGCGCGGCCCCGTGCCGTTCAGCACGAGCGAGAGAATGCCGTTCCAAAATCCCGGCGAAGCGTCTACGGTGGCGATGTCCATATAAAAGGAAAGGTCGCCCGATCCGAACGCGATCGGCGCGGCAGGCGAATCGAGCAGCAGGCCGGCCATCGCGGCCAGCGCCCGCTCCACATGAGCGCCATTCGCCGGCGGCGCGGAATACAGGCCGTAATAGGCGCGCGCGGCCTCATTCACGTCCGGCACGCGCGCAAACAACTGAGCCAATGTCGCCAGATCGCCTGCGGCCCAGGCCTGTTTCCGCGAATCCTTCGCCGCCCGGTATTCGATCAGTACACGTCGCGCCGCCGCCGGATTGTTCTGCGACCGGAAATAGTGAAAGAGGCGCGCGGTCGCATCCAAATCCGCCCGGTTCCGTTCGAGCGCCGCGCGTGCACGGCCCACGAATTCCCGCAACTGCCCGTTCTCTTCGAGCAGCTTGAAGTAGCTCGCCGCCATGTCGTCCGGCCACCCGGCTTCGAATGCGGCATCGTACGCCTGTATGGCGCCCGCCGCAGATCCCCGCCGCAGCTCGAGCGCCGCGCGTTCTTTTACCACGTATGAGCGGTCATGAAAGACCGCCTCATAGCGTGCAATCTCCCGTTTGGCCGTCTCATACTGACCGTGCCCTACCAAGTACTCAATGAAACGGCGTTCCGCCGCCGGTTCTTTTGGATACCGCTCCGTCCATGCGCGATACACCGGAACGGCCGCGGCCACCGGAAGCCCGTCGCCCTCAATTACCGCCGCCATGCGCTCGAATGTTCGCCAGCCTCGCTGTGCGGTGGCCGTTTCGAGCGGATCGTCTTTGATTTCACTCGCTACGCGCAACGCCGCAACTTCATCGCTCGGCCGAATCCGCCGATGGTAGAAGTCGGCCAATTCCAGTTCCGCCTCAAACCGGTCGGGCGAACGCTCCGCATACACTTTCCAGTCCGCCTCGGCAGCCGCGAAATCGAGAGCCATCTCGGCTTCCCGCGCCCGCGCCCGATATAGCCCGGCATCCGAAGGCTCCGACGCAATCAGGGTTGAAATCGCCGGGCGCGTTTCGTCCGGCGGACGGCGAATCGATACCATGCCGCCCGGCATCGGAACCTTACGCACAAGCGCACTCAGCAGCCGCCCGCCCGGCACATGCTCCACCCACCATTCGACCTGGCCAAACATGAAGGCCGCGCCGCCCAGCATCGCGCAAAGCGCCCACCCAAGCCGCTTACCAGATCTCAAGCGACACCTCCCCCGTGCCTATGTTGTGCGCGATATCTTCCGCCGTAATCTGTATGTCGTACCTGCCCGGCGGCAGATCTTCGGGAATCGTCAGGTCGCCCGTATTCGCGCGGGCCGCGCCGTTCCAACGCAGCGCGACCGGAAGCGTGCCGTACAGGCGCGCGGTAATCGTCCGCGCGCTCGAAGACACCTCCGCCGCAATACGCACCGTCTCGCCCCGCCGTGCCCGCGGCCTATCCACGTGCGCGCGCACCGCCGGCGTCTTACTCGCAATCACGAAGCTCTTCGACTCGCGGTACACCTGGCCGTTACGGTCTCTCAAAATCAGCCGAACCAGGTACGTGCCGTCCGCCAGTTCGACCGGCGCCAGAAATCGCGTCTGCCACGTATCCTCCGGCTTCAAATACCGCAGCGGCTTGGTCAGCCCGAAAGGAAACAGCGCCACCACCGACACAATGGACTCGTCTGTCTGAACCCGCAGCACCGGATCGCCCGGCCTTATGACGCGCGGACGCAGCAAAGCCCGCGGCGCCGCCAGAAACGACGTGTACGGCGTCACGAACTTATATCGCTTGGAGAGGCGGATCACTTCATCTATCGAGGCCCGGTCTTCCCCATCGCGCTCGATCTTCTCGAGGAGCGCATCCACCCGCGCCTTTGCCCACGTGCGCGGCAAATACGGATGATCACTCGCCGTCGCGGGCAGCGCCGCCTGCGCCGAGATGCGTACCGGCGCTCCATCGCGCACACCTTCCACCGCAAACGAGCCATCCGGCACCGGCTTTCGGTAACGCCCGGCCCAGGAAGCTACGCTCCCGGGATACCGTTGGTCTTCGAGCGCATATACCAGGTCGATGCCGGCCTCCGGCGGCGTCGCGAGCGATAGATTCCTTACCGGCTCCCGGCCGATCCTATCCAAAAACGCGTTCAGCTTGAACTCCAGCGGCTCCGTAGAGCGGACCCACTCGAATGTCCCATTATTCGCCGCCAGCATCTGGAGCAGCGGCTGATCGGCATCGTCGCCCACCCCAAAAACTAAAGTGCGCGGCCGCCCGGCAACGCTGAGCTTCTTCCATTCCGCCGCGTACCACGCCGCGAGCTTGGCGTTTTGTACTAGGCCCTGGGTCGCACCGCCATCGCTGATCAGCAGCACGTAGCCCTCGCCGCTCATCGGCTGCGCCAGCGCCGCTGCCAGGGCCTTCTTCAGATCCGTACCGCCCCGGATCCGGCTATTGCGAATGAAATCGAGCGCCTGTTCGATGTTTTCGGGCGTGGCCGGACGCGGCTGCGGCGCAAATCGGCTGACCTCCGAATTGAACAGCATCAGGTTGAACGAATCCGTACGCTTCAACCGGTGAAGCGCCGTTTCGCATGCAGCGAACGCACGCTCCAGCTTGTCCCACTGCATCGAAAGGGAGTTGTCGAACAGCAGTACGATGGTGCGAGCTCTCTGCGAAGTCCGTGCGCTTCCGGAGCCCAGAAGCGCGGCGGCTTGAAAAAACCCCGCCTCTTCCGGCGTTTCCCGCTGGGCGATAACCCGCAGGCTATCCGCCTCGGCCGAGTCAAGCGCATACCGGACGGCGAAATCCTCATTGAGCGAAACACGGTCTCCAAAAAATTCCGCCCTTACCAGATTCGCCGTGCGCTCCCGAATGCGCAGCGGATATGCCTTCGCCACCGCGCCGAAATCGCGCATCGCATACTCGGAGTGCAACTCGAACGTGATCGTCAGGTGCCCGGCCGTTTGCACACCGTATAAATCCGGCTTCAAAGGCACCACAAATTCCGATCGATACTGCTCCACAGGTACCCTGTGCTGGTATTCGATTTCGATCCGCTTAGTGCCGAAACTCGGAACCGGCACGATCTTCGCCGTAAACTCCTGCCCGCGGCGTGCTTCGTCCGCATCGCGCTCCCCCATTTGCAGCAGTCCCGGGTCGATCGCCTGAGCTTTTGCCTGTTCGTAGATTTCACCCGCCCGGCGTCGCTCCAGAATTACGCCGGGAATTCGCGTCACGTCATCCCACACCGCAAAATCCGAAACGGCCGCGTTGGCCGGCAGCGCGAAATGATAGGTTCCTTCTTGCACCGCGGCGCTGTGATTCTCGAAAATCTGATGGATCGCGACCCGCGCCGTTCCGTCGTCAATCCGAATGTCCACGTTCATCTCGTTCAGCGAAAAAACGGAGGCGTCCGGCTCCTGCCGGTCTCCAGGTATGAGCACACCGGTATGGGCGCATGCCATAGATGCCGCGGCCGCCAGTAGAAGC
>JAFAWA010000112.1 GCA_019242155.1 Terriglobia bacterium
GCAAATTTTCGTCATGGGGATGCCCTGCTGGGTCGAGCCATGACCGGTTATTGAACCCGATTACATTGACCGTGAAGATATCGCCATCCCATTTACGGGAAGAATTCCCGAAAAACGTGGGACCGGGATCTTTGGGGTGCGCCCTTCCATCGGCAGGCATGGTGATGCGGGTCACGCCGGGGTACAAACAAAAGCCCGTGGGATCGTATTCTTTCTAGACGGCTTCAAATACCTTCTCGCCGGCCGCCGTGAAAGGCAATCCGCCGGGTACCTCGACGGAGATGTCCGGGTGCCCGCGGCCCGACCACACTCCGTTAAAATTGGGGCGCCCATCCGGCAGCCTGGGGATCGCGTCCTTTTACGGCTGCTGCGCGCGAGCCGCCGGTGAAATCCAGAATCCGAGCGCGATAAGGCACAAAACTGAAAATTTCATTCTTTCTCCGGCGAACAACTTAAGAGAACGGTCTGAAGCCGCATAAAGCGGCGAGAATCGATGCCGATATCAGCGTACCCGCGGCCAGAACGCCCGCGAAATTGATACGCCGCTTCAAGGCATAGGCGAAATGAGCGAAGAACGCAATCGGCGCCAGAAAATAATAAGGAATCAGGGCGGCCGATCCCGGCGAATGCAGGAGCCCGGCCGGTCGCCAGCAGCGAACACAAATCCGTGTCGATGTGCCTAAGGCCCGGCCGTTCACCAGCACCTCGGTGACGTGAGAACACAGGAATACCGCCATGAAGATCCGCGACGCGGCCTGTAAGTGACCGGCTAATCGTGTCCTGGCACGCCGTCGCGCCATGCCATCGCCACTCCAAGGACCGCTTGTATCGCAAACGCCGCAATCAACAGCGGCTCAATCAGAATATTCCGGTAAACGACTCTCAGGCCGTCGAGAACCATTTTGTGTGTCTGGAGGCTGTCGAGCGCGAATAGATGATTGGCAAGGTGCGCCAAGACGAACACAACCAGCGCAATCGCAGTCGAGCGGTGCAGCTTTGCCAGCAGTTTAAAACTCGCGCCGCTGCAAACGATGCCACCTCCGAACACTGCGGCGGGGATCGCCACGGCCGGGGCGGGCCAGGCGCGGCCCGCCATCGCTACCCGAGCCAATCCTCCGGAAGCCCCTATAATCGGCGGCAGCGCGAAGGTAAGATACCCGGCGAGCGGCGATCGTCCGACGATTGCCAGTCCGGAGACTGGAATGAGAATCGCCAACAGGATAGCCGCAAAGCCCAGCCACGCTTCTGCGCGCGATTCGAACAAGGAGATCGCACGCAAAACCTGCAAGTAGGCCAGGAGGGCGGCCACCGGATAGAAAAGCAGCCAGCCGCGGCTGGATCCCGTCCGGATCGGCGCCAGAGTGATCGGGGTTTGAGTATTGGCGGCCATGAGGCTCTAATTAGCGCCGAACGCCAGAACCACGTTTCCCGGAAATCCGTTTTGCACGCCGATGTATCCGGACGAGACATAGACCATGCCGTTCACGATGCTCGGGCCGGGCGAGCCAAGAGAGCCACCATTGGCGCGGGTACCGTTCACCGTTTGAAAATCGCGATGCGTGTCGTAGCTCCAGATCACTTTTCCATCGGTGTCGATAGCGCGAAGGATGCCATCCCACCCGCCAGTAAAGACGACTCCGGGAATCGAGCTGGCTGCTCCGATCTGGCCGCGCCGGTCGGCGTTGATGTCCGCCACCCAATCGACTTTACCACTCTCGATATCCAGCGCGCTCAGGCCGCCGCCCGGCCTCTGAAGGGGACAGTAGACCCGCTTGCCGTCGGCCGCCCCCCCGAAAACCACCAGCCCGTCTGGGGTCGGCGGCTTGTCTCTCCACAACTGTGTCCGCCATAGTAGTTTGCCTTCGTGATCCGGGTCGAGCGCGATTGCGACTCCTCCTTTTCCGGCGGCGAGTAGAACATCGCGGCCGTCCGGTAAATGTTGCAGAATCACAGAAGATCCCCCAAAGTCCCAATCCGGCCCTAGTTTTTGGGGGCATTCGCCGCCCGCCGCATTCGTTGGCCTGCATCCGACCATAAACGAATCGCCCTTGAATTCCTGGTGCGCCCACATGAGCTTCCCGCTGTCCATGTCGAACGCCAGAACCGAATCGCTCGTATCCGCCGGGTCCGGCCCGTAGCTATTGCCGGTTCCGGCGTACACTCGTTTGCGTTTGAGATCGATGGTCGGTGTATTCCAGACGCTTGCGCCCGAAGGTCCCCACACCTGCTTTCCTTTTTCGTTTTCGCCGATCACCTTCAGCGGTTCGGCGATGCTGTCGGTCTTCCACAGAATCTTTCCCGTGTTGGCGTCGAACGCGGCCACGCCGCCGCGCGAACGGCAGCATTCGTAATTGGGATTCATGGGTGCGAATGTCTCCGTCCCCGCGATCGGAACGAACAACTTTCCATCCGCTAAAGCCGCCGAATTGCTGATGTGCAGCAATCCCTCGATTTTCGTTTTCCACAGAAGCTTCCCATCTTGCGCGTCGAGCGCGTATGTAATGCCGCTGCCGGCCGGAAAATAGACTGCGTACTTGCTTCCGGGGTGGCCGGAAATCCGGCCGACTATTGGCGCAAACCGCCCTGGGCTGTCAGCCATGAAGGACCAATACAAGCATCCGGTTCGGGCGTCCAACGAATACACTGCCGCATTGTCGCTTCCAACGAACACTCTCCCAAAGACCACCGTCGGCTGGGAGGAAGCGCTCCCGCCGCCCGGCAGTCCGAAAGCCCACTTCAGTTTCAGTTTCGGAACTTCCGATGCCCTCAGGCCGGCGCCGGCATAAGCCTGAAAGCGAGCGTTATCGGGGCTTGGTCCCCACCCATTCCAGGAGTCGCTCGCGTTCAGACGGTTGGGGAGCGGCGGATTGGACGCGCAGATATTGGTCATCGCGTGCGCGTTGCCGGCGGCAAGCGGCTTTCCCGTGAGAAATTCCGCCAGGTCCCGCTTATCCCGATCGGTCAGGGCGCTTGATTGGGCTTCCATTTTCCCACCACTGGCCATCGCTTGGTAAACGTTTTCCGCGGTCATCGCCTTTAAGGACGCAAGGGCAGGCGCGGTGTGCCCTCCGATCTCCACGCCGTGTGCCGTGTGGCACTTCGCGCAGTTCTTTTGAAATAGTCCGGCTCCGGCGGGTTGGCCGAATCCGGGCGGAAGTCCCCCGGTCGCCGCGGGCCCCCTCTGAGCGAATCCCAGCGGTGCGAGAGCGACACAGGCGGCGCACAAGAATGCCATCCCAAGCGCCCGCCCACCAGCACGGGCCAAAAATTTTTAAAAGAGCCATGATGCCACCTCGGTTTTTTCTGCGATAAGACTGGTCCGCGCGCGACCAGTGCCGAATTCATTCGCCCCGATCTCTACCTGCTTTGACCCCCACGCGGCCCAGAACTCTGCGCACTTTTTTGGGCGAGATCGAGAGCCGGGCTACGACGCGGGAAACATTTCTTTCTTCGTGTTCCCAAATGCTGGGAATCACCAGGTCCGCGAATTCCTCAGTCATTTGCTGAAACGATTTCTCTTCTGCGATTCCCTGCGTCCACTTTTGCAGCTTGGAATCTACCGCCCCGGTCCGCAGCACCTTGGCCGCGAGCGCCTGGTAATCGTCCCACAGCTCATTGCGATTTCCAGGAATCAACAGCTCCCCGGCGTATTGACGGCATTCTCGCGCGGCCTCGCCGTTGTTGAAAAAATCGCAACAGTAAATCAAACCCTGGCAGGTATAAACCCTTGCAAGCAATCTACGATCTTCAGTCTGCTTGGCGTAAGTCAGCGCGTCACGCGCAAAATCGTAAGCCCGCTGCGCGTGAGCGGCGGGAGTATCGCCGATGCCTTCTTCGTATTGCGCGGTCTCTATTTTGCTATGCACCAGCCGGGAACGCGCCATGATGGCGTAATCCCGCTTCCGGGCCGCGGCGTCGAACGTCTCATTGGCTTCGATGGCCGCACGGTCGAAATCGCCGCAATCGAGCAGCAGAAATCCACGCTCCAGGCGAGCCAACGCCAAGCCATGCCCATTCCGGCATGAGGTGTAGATGTCGCTGGCTCGCGCCAGATTGGAAAACGCCTCGTCGCGCAGGCGCTCGACCCGCTGGCGCGTGGCGGAGGCCTCCAGCTTCAACCCCGCCCGGGAGGTTGCCGCCGATCCACGCCGGCGCTCCGCGCCCGCGTCAATCGATCGCGCAATGCCCAGCGTGATAAGCCGCTGAGTGTGAGCTAAATCGACCAGTGCCCTGGCGTTGCCGGTGTAGCGCGGATTCCCCCTCTGGTAATCATTTATGGCGCTCGCGAAATGATCGAGCGCCATCTCGTATCGCCCTTCTTCCAGGGCCGCGCTTCCGTATCCCGAATGAATATTGCCGAGCGAGATGAAATCTCCCGTGCCACTCAGCGCCTCCTGGGCGTCGCGCAACTGCTCGGCGCCACGAACCAGCCTGCCTTTTTGAATGTTCAGACAACCTTCGAGCGCCTGGATCATAGCGGCGGCCGGCACATATCCGAGTGCCGTGGCAATTCCTCGGCCGCGACTAGCCTCCTCCATGGCATCGTCCAGTTCGCCGCGCTCACGTTGACAAATGGCTTTCCAAAAATGAGCAAGCGTCGCAACTTCATTATCCAGAACAGGTTCCTGCTCCACGGAAATAATGAAATCGAAGTGCGCCGACGCGGCATTCACGTTTCCATCCGCTAGCGACAGCATTCCCTCCGCTAGGCGCAGTTGAACATAACCGTTCAAGGACAGTTGCGCGCGAACGTGCGGCTGAAACCCCCCCACCAATTCTCTTAAAGTTTCGCGATCCGCGCCAGCGTCGATCCACTGGGATAAATATCCCGCTAAAGCTGCCGTATTGCGATTTTCCGGATTAGCCGCAAGGATCACGCTCCGCTGGTTGCCGAACCACTCCAAACCTCGTTCGGCCCGCCGTAGCATGACGTCATCTCGCACGGCTGCCAGCATGTCATCGGGGACCTCGAACGGCTTTCGCCGCTCCGCACCGTGCCGCGTTCCGCAGGTTTTGGTTACACGCAGTGCCGGGACTATATTTCGACGGTCGGTGTTTATCATCTTACTCCAGTGGCAAGCCACGATGGGACCCGAACCAAAAAGCCTCGCCTATGGCCAAATCGTAGCCGCAGTGCTGGATGCTGCCAAGAGATTGGAAGCAAGCTACATGTAACTTACGGCGCGTTACTATGGATCCAATAGAAAGCAAAGGAAATTTGTTCTCTTTGACGAATCGCTGATCCCAGCTGCTTAGGCGGTCCCGAGGCGCGAGTCGCGCATAGGGTGTATTCAAGTTTAGGTCCGAACCGGATCGATGTCCATGAGGTCACTTGCTCTCTCGCGTGCTATTGACCCGATTTCCCTGTCGTGATATTTTCCACAACGTGGACGGGGGTTGAGGTCCGTTTTTCACATCCGCGGTGAGACTCGCGGGAGGACCTCGCAATGAACGTTTTGTACCAGGGGAGGTTTAATGAGTAGATTGCCGTTGAGCGCGGGATTCCTTGCGTTTGGGTTGGGGATTTTGGCTGTTCCTCCCGCCTTTGCTCAGACCATCGCGGGCGTCATAACCGATCCGACGGGGGCCGTGATTTCCGGTGCGGATGTAGACGCCAGCAGTCCGGCGCTGATTGAGGGACACCGGACGGTTACAACCAACGAAGCCGGACGATACACATTTGTCAATCTCGTCCCCGGCACATACACAGTTAGTGTGAAGAAAGAAGGATTTTCCTCCGCGAATCGCGGGGGCGTCGTCCTGACAACCGGTTTCACGGCTGAAGTCGATCTTCAGCTCACCATTGGCCAGCTTACGAACACAGTGGCGATCGAGGCGGAGGCACCCGCGGTCGATACGCAGTCAACCACTCTGAATCAGGTAGTGACCACCAATAATATGGAAGCTTTACCTACTGGCCGCAGCATCTCCGACTTTCTGAACCTTATCCCGGGTGGCGGGACTCTGAATTTCGGCGCTCCTGCCTATCGGGGCAATACCGATGCTCAGACCATGGTGGACGGTGCGCGTACCTCTGTCCTTATCGGCGCGGGACCTGGCCTGACCTCTCACCTTACCAGCAATTCCGCCTACCAAGAAATGTCCTTCAGCAACGGTATGGATAACTTGGATATGCAGACGCCGGGAATGCTGAGTCGAATCATTCCGAAAGAAGGCGGTAATCAGTTCCACGGCGCACTGTTCGCCACCTACACTCGCGACAGCTTCTCGGGGAACAATGTCCCAGCGAGTCTGGCCGGCCCTCCCGCCAATTTACTTGCGTCGGTCCCACTGAAACTGTGGGATTTCAACCCGACCGTGGGCGGCCCGATTATCAAAAATAAGCTGTGGTTCCAGGCGACCTTCCAGGTGGACAGCAACAATTATGCCGTGCCGCGAAGCCCGGCCAATGCATTGTCTCCGGGTCTCGCATTCGCGCCAGGTGGACAGGTGAACAATCCTACTAAGTCGTACGACGGAACAGGCAACCTCACCTGGCAGGCGGACACGAAGGACAAGTTTTCCTTTTTCTTCGATCAGACTTCGACGGACGCGCCTTTCACGCGAGAACCCAGTTTCACGTTTTTCGGGTTAAATAACACGGGCTCGGCGACGAACGATCTGGACACTTATTCGAAGCAGTTCATCATCCGCTGGACCAGGATTATGACCCCCCGTTTGCTGATCGAAGGGACGTTCTCAATCTACAACGATGTCATTGCGAACGATCTCTTGGGTCCCTACCACAACTGGGAAGCGCGCTTCAATACCGATGCGAGTTTACCGCGTCCGGCTGTATCTGCCTTAGAGGTCGGCAACTACGGCCTCGGCTATATCTACAATAACGTGCTCTCCGACTACACGCAGTCCAACACCTGGACATTGGCACATTCGGCGAGCTATGTCACAGGTTCGCATCAATTCAAAATAGGGTATCAATTCCTTCGGGGTCAGAACATTTATCGCTCCCGGTTCCCTGGAGACGCCTACATCACCAGCTTCGGACCGGCCTTTACGGAAGTTACCGAATACCTTCCAACCAACACGATCAACAAGATCGGAGCCGATCTGGGCGTCTATGTGCAGGACAAATGGACCATCAAGCGGTTGACGGTCAACTATGGCATTCGCTTCGATTACCTGCGCACTAACGTGCCGAACGAGAGCCTCATTCCAACCGCGTTTCTCCCGGCGGAAAACTTCAATGGGGTTAACGTCCTCAACTGGAAGGATCTCTCGCCGCGATTTGGCTTGGCCTATGACGTTTTTCCGAATCATAAGACCGTTGTGAGGGCCGGTGTTGCCCGCTTTGTGGCTGGCCAGACGACCGCCATCACGAACGCCAACAATCCGGACAGTCTCATCCAGGGCACCGCAACCTACCTCCTCAACCCCGGATTCAGCACGGTTTATAATTCCGACGGTACCTTAAACAAGGCGGCATTAGGAGCTCCGCAGGGGAACAACGCCAATTTCGGCACTCTGAATCAGACCACTTTCTATAACCCCAGCGTGCTCAGAGGATTCGACAAGCGCGGCTACACCTGGGACATCGAAGGCGGTGTTTCCCAGCAGGTTCTGCCTCGGACGAGCGTGGCAGGAACGTTTTACTACATGTGGCAGGGCAATCTAACGGCCACCCTAAACGACGCCCTCAGCCCCGGCGACTACAACCCATTCTGTGCTACCGCCCCTGCCGATCCTGCGCTGCCCGGGGGCGGAGGCTATCAGGTTTGCGGCCTCTACAACCTGAATCCCGCATACCTCAGCGTCCCAACGCATAATGACGTTGTCTTTGCGAATTCCATTGGTAATCACAAAGGAATTCTCAACGTGACCAACGGATTCCAGCTCAATACCCAAGGTACATTCGGCAAGGGCGGATTCGTCACCGGTGGATTCGAATACCGCAGAATTTTGTACGACAATTGCGGCACGCTGGTTATCAACCCCCAAACCCTATATTGCCGTTCGGTGACGCCTTATCTTCCCAACTTCCGTTTGAGCGTCGGGTATGTCTTCCCCTTCAAGATTGCCGCTGCCGGCATCTTTCACGGGAACAAGACGAGCGGCGCGCTTTTCGCGGCAACCCAAACCGGCATTGCGGCGACCTGGTCGGCTCCATACACGGCCACTACGCTCGGACGCCCCTGCACTGGCGGAACGGGTGCGGGGAGTTGCAGCGTGCCGCTGGTCAATCCTTACGTCAATTACCTTCCGGTCTGGACTCAATTCGACATGCGGTTCTCCAGACCGTTCACTTTGCGCGAACGCTTAAGATTCACTCCCGAGCTCGATTTCCTGAATATCTTCAATCAAGCGGGAATCAGCTCGGTGAATACCACCTATACCGCCCCGGCGGTTCTTGCGACGCAAGGGCCGAACGCTTTGCCGTGGCAATATCCGACTGGAATCGGACCTGAGCCACGTCAATTCCGGATCAGCTTGCAGATGAATTTCTGAAACAAATCGAAAAAGAAGGCGTTAACCAGCAGGCAATAAGATCTGGAGCGCTCGTTTTTAGGTGTTTCCTGCGATGGGGCCGAGCCCCGCGGGGCTCCCGCCTGGGTGCAGCAGCAGCCCTCGGGCGGCTAGTACCACGTGGTATACTTCGGCATGACCACTGCAGACCCGGGGATGCTTGGTCAGGTGGACCGGATTGCGCAAAGCGATACTCTGCGAAATTCGGCGGGCCTTCAGAAGCTTCTCCGCTTTTTGGGCGAGAAGTCGGCGTCCGGCGAAGCGGACCATTTGAAAGAATACGTGGTGGGCGTGGATGGCTTGGGCCGCCCGCCTACATACGACCCGCGCCACGACGCGGCAGTGCGCATCCAGGTGGGTCGGCTGCGGCAAAAGCTGGCCGAATACTATCGCACGGAAGGTAGCGACGATCCGTTAGTACTCGACCTTCCCAAGGGACAATTTAGGCTAGTCTGCGAAGTCCGCCACGATACCCCTAAGCAGTCCGCGCCGCCCGCAGCAATCTCGCATCCAGGCAAAAGCGCGCCATGGCTGACGATCGCGCTGGTCGGCGTGACCCTATGCTTCGCTCTTTCGCTATTCTGGGCATTTAATTCGAGAACCCGCCTTAACAATATGGCGCGTCAGGCGACCCGTTCCGAATGGGGTCCGACCCTCGCAGAGTTCTGGCAACCCTTCATTGCCTCCGACCGGCCCGCAGTGGTGCTGATCGCCGATCCCCTTTTTGTTCACTTCAAGGGTTTCGGTGCCTACCGGACCCCTGTCGTCAACTCCTGGGAAAAAGTTGTGTCATCGCCCGACATTTCCGCCATTCGCAAGGCCCTCAATGATCCGCCGATAGAACCCAGTGCCCGGTACACCGGCCTGAGCGAGGCGAACGCCTCGTTTCTGCTCGGAACAACCCTTGCGACGCACGTCCCGCATATCTCGCTCGCCCGGAGCAGTCAGCTTTCCTGGCCTCAACTCGCGAGCAACAACATTATTTATGTCGGAGCCGAGAAGCTGATCGAGGAGCAACTGGAAAACCTTCCGGTGGATTGGCAGTTCACCTACGACTACTATGGCGTGCAGAACCGGCATCCGCGGCAGGGCGAGCCGAAGGTGTTCGCCGATTCCCCGGCAATGCTCATAAACCAGCTTGCGGAAAATGGAGAATCATACGCGCTCATCAGCCGCATCCCGGGTCCAGCGGGGCAAGGAGAAATGCAAGCGTTTATGAGCAATTACGCCCCGTCTCGTCTTGCCGTGGTGCAAATAGCGACTAGTGCGGAGCGCTTGGGCGAAGTGATGGAACGGCTTAAAGCACGGTCCGGCGAGATCCCAAGGTATTACCAGATCGTATTTCGGGTAAAGTTCAGGGGAGGGATTCCCACCGAAACCTCGTTCGTGGTGGGGCGGGAGCTTCATTCCGCTACGCAATCCAGACAAACGCAGTAGCTCTCCGGGGGGACCTGCCCGTTTAGCGCAGCTCAGTCCCGAACCGGCCCGTTGGGGATTGAGGGTCGACCCGGTTTCGTGATGATGAGATTCCGTACACACTGATTATCCGCATCGAAAAGGATCGGGCGCTCGCCCTGTTCGCTGCGGCAAATCTGCAGTCACGTTTGCCTGATACGGCGTCTATTTCGGATATTTGACTCTGCAAAACTGAGCCGCGTTACTTCAGGATACTGCAACGGTATTGCAACGGTTCTCCCGAAATTCGGGGCAAATTGGGGGCTATCCAAATATCCGTAAGTTGCAGAAATGCAACACCAGGATACCTGTGGAAAACCTGTAAAGTACTTTGAGGTGCTAGCGGGAGCAATCTCGTGGGGATTCAAGTCCCCCTCTCCGCCAAATAACTGAATTTAGTATCAATCACATACGGAAGCCATTTTCGTTTGTGCCCGAATCGTGCCCAAAATCAGGTCCGGGCACGCCGTACCATCTAAGGATTTCGCCGTAATCCAGCTTGTAAACCGCCGACAACGTGTAGAGCCGGTAGATGCTGGGAACGGTGCCTCGATGCTCGATATCTGACAGTCGGCTGATCAGAATCGCAAACTCCTCATTTCGTAGCCGCGCGGCGATTTGGTGACTAGCCTCCTCAACATCGCGGTATTGAAGTCCAAGCTTTTCCCGAACGTTCCTGAATTTCTGTCCGGCAGTTTCTTGAGGTGACAAGCTATCCCCCTAATCGTCCAGAGCGCCGCCATCAATTAACGGCGGCAGGTTTTTCCGGGATGGTCCAATCCGTGCCCGCGTGAACCTTCTGCATCAGATCGTCAATGCGGGCCTGGCGAGCAGGGGACCACTTGCCGTAGTGCTTACGAACGATTTCCGGGCTGTTGCCCAGAATGTCCGCCACGTCCTCAAAACTGGCCCCACGGCCCAATAATTCCGTCGCAAGGGTATGCCGGAACCGATGCGCGTGAGCGTGCCCCACGCCTGATTTTTTGAAGACAGCGGCCAGTGTCCTTTCGGCGATGCCTTTCATAGCCCGTTCGGAGGTGACGCCGTTCCAGAAGAACCATTTCGTTTCCTCGCCGCCGTTTCGGGGCAGGCGCAGGGCTTCCAGCGCCGCCTTCAGTTCGGGCGGTATGGGCAGGAAAACCGGCTTACCGGACTTCTCTGTGCGGAGGAACATGCGCCAGCGGTTCCCGTCCCGGCTGATACGGTCCCGCGCCAGCATCGCAACGTCGCCGATACGCAAGGCCGTGTATCGCAGGGCAAGCACCATCGCCCGCGCCCGGAGCCGTTCGTAGGACGTGCGGCCAATGTCGCCGCAAGCGTCGATGATCTTGCCGACTTCGGCCAGCGAAAAGGGTTCCACATCATTCGGCTTGATGTTGCGCGGCGGCTTGATGCGCTTCGCCGCATTCTCCGCAGCCCATCGCCGGTCAAGACAGAAGGCACAGAATTGCCTAAGCAACTGAAGTTCTTTCGATGCCGTAACGGGTTTCAGGCCACGACCGGCGCGATAGGCGTCAAGATCATCCATTGTCAATTCGCGCATGGCGTCAATGCCGCGTTCCACGCAGAACGCCTCAAGGTGGTTGAGGCTGTTTCGATACTTGCGGTACGTCGAGAATTGCAGCCCTTCACTCTCGCAATGGTCAAGGAAGGCTTTGACAGCTTCCGGCACCGGTTTGAAAACGCCATCTTCGGGCGATTCCAGAGCCACGGCTTTCTTGCGAGCGCGGGCCAGATCGCGGGTTTCGAGGGATTGGCGCAAGGTCCGCTTGCCGTCTTGATAGCCGTCCGCCCACAGAGGGCAATTGCATTTCAGATAGGCGCGGCCCTTGGCGCGGTGAGGGCAAGTTTCGGTATGCCGCCGCCAGATGGTGAGTGCCATGCCCCCGATTCTAGCCCGCTCGCCGTGTCTTGCGCTCATAGACCCTTCGCGCGACGGATTCAGGAATACGCAGGGTGACGTAATCGCGCCGACCGTCACGCCGCTTTTCTTTGCCATAGATCAAAACGCCCGGCTCATCCATGAACATGCGCCTGATGGTGCTTTCGTCGAACTTCCACAACTCCGCCAATTCGCGCGGCGTGAACTGATACTCGAAAGCTGTGCCATCGTGCGGCATTGTCCATCCACGAGCCGGGCAGGGGCACCCGAGAGCTAAGACCGGGACACCAGATAATCGTCAA
>JAFAWA010000116.1 GCA_019242155.1 Terriglobia bacterium
CAGCCGTTCCCAGTTAGTTCTTTCGGCTTTCATCTGACGCTTGCCCGCTTTCGTAATGGAGTAATACTTGGCCTTGCGGTTGTTGTCCGAAACTCCCCAGGCGGCGGAAATCCATCCGCGCTGCTGAAGGCGCACGAGCGACGCATAAATGGTTCCCTGATTCAGCAGCAGCTCGGCCTGGCTTAACTGCTCGATTCGCCGGGCGATGCCATAGCCATGCAGCGGCCCCATGCTCTCCAGAGTCTGAAGCACCATAAGGTCGAGCGTTCCCTGAAGGAGTTCAAGTTTGGAATCGGCCATCGAAAGAACCTTCTGTTGTGATACCACAGGAGTATCGCATGAAACATGTGGCATGTCCACAGGAAGGCGGTCCGCTTACCGAATCCGCAGTAATTTCGTATGCCCGGAAAGCGAAAGAGACGCGCAGCACCTCACAGGCAATGAGGTTTCCCAACCGAAAAGTTGGTTCGCTACTTGCGATATTGCTCTTCGGTAACCTGCTCCATCCAGTCGACGACCTTACCGTTGAGCCTCTCCTGAATGGCAATGTGCGTCACCGCGGTCGCAGACGTGGCGCCATGCCAGTGCTTCTCGCCGGGGGCGAACCAGACCACATCACCCGGCCGGATCTCCTCGACCGGACCGCCCCAGTGCTGCGCCCAGCCGAAACCGGCGGTGACGATGAGAGTCTGTCCGAGCGGATGCGTGTGCCACGCGGTGCGCGCCCCGGGCTCGAAGGTGACGCTCGCGGCTTGAACGAGTGCCGGTTCGGGCGCCTCGATCAGCGGATCTATGCGGACTGTGCCGGTGAACCAGTCTGACCGCCCCTTAGTGGAAGGGCGTGAACCAACACGTTTGATTTCCATTGTCGAGCCTTACCCCGCGGCTCCGTGGCACTTCTTGTACTTCTTACCGCTGCCGCAAGGGCAAGGTTCATTGCGGCCGACCTTGTGTCCCCCGTTGACGGACTTCGCAGTGGTGGAACCATCGCCGCCCACGAAGCTCAGGTCCGCCATTTCCTTGTCCTTCTTGCGCTGAATGTTGCGCGTGAAGTCTTCCATGGACTGCTTGGCGGCCTGGCGCTGCTGCTCACTCGCTTCGGGCTGCGCTTCTTCGATCTCTTCCTCTTCTTCTTCCTCCTCGGGGTAGGGTCCCACTGGAGCAGCGCCGGTCTGCACCTGCAGGAAGAAGAGATAACGGACCGTCTCGTCTTCGATCCGGTCCATCATGGCGGTGAACAGTTCGTAGGACTCCTTCTTGTACTCAACCAGCGGGTCCTTCTGCCCGTACGCCCGATTGCCGATGCCCTGCTTCAGCTCATCCATGGAGAGCAGGTGGTCTTTCCACTGATTGTCGATCACCTGCAGCATCACGATGCGCTCGGTATGGCGCATGATGTCCGCCCCGACCAGGTCTTCCTTCTCCTGGTATTTCTGGCGCAGATGCTCCATGATCAGGTCAATCATTTCCTGCCGGTTGAGCTGTGAAAACTCGGATGGTTCGATCTTGTAGCCGAACTGGCTGAGGATATCGGTCCGCAGGGTTGCCAGGTCCCAGGTGTCGGGATGCTTCTCGTTGGGGCAGCGCATATCGACGACCTGCTCGACGATGCCTTCGACCATCTCCATCACGCGCTCTCTCTGGTCGGAGCCTTCGAGCAACTGCCGGCGCAGACCGTAGACTGCCTGGCGCTGTTTGTTGTTGACGTCGTCGTATTCGAGCAGGTGCTTGCGCGATTCGAAATTCTGGGCTTCGACGGCCTCCTGGGCTTTGGCGATACGGCGCGTGATCAGCTTGGACTCAATCGGCACATCCTCTTCCATGCCGAGCCGCAGCATCAGGTTCTGCATGCGCTCACCGCCGAAGATGCGGAGCAGATCGTCTTGCAGCGAGAGGTAAAAACGTGAACTGCCGGGATCGCCCTGGCGGCCCGCGCGTCCGCGAAGCTGGTTATCGATACGGCGGGACTCGTGGCGCTCGGTTCCGACGATGTGCAAGCCGCCGACCGCGACTACCTCGTCATGCTCCTTATCGGTCTGCTGTTTGAACTCGGCGTAGAGCTCCTCCCATTTGTCGCGGCGGACGCGATAGAACTGATCGTGGTGAGTGAAGTAGTAGAAATGCTCGTCCGCGATGTATTGAGCCTGATCCTCAGGCAAGCGTTCGGCGGCTTTTTCCTTGAGGCAGGCATCCTTGGTCATGAACTCGGGGTTGCCGCCGAGTAGAATATCGGTACCGCGGCCGGCCATGTTGGTAGAGACCGTTACCGCAGATCTGCGCCCGGCCTGGGCGACGATCGACGCTTCCCGCTCGTGATTTTTGGCGTTCAAGACTTCGTGGCGCACGCCCATGCGCTTCAGGATGGCGGAAAGCCTCTCTGACTTTTCGACCGAAATGGTGCCCACGAGCACCGGCTGGCCCTTAGAGTTAAATTCCTTGATCTCCTTGGCGGCGTTGCGGAACTTTTCGTCCTCGGTGCGGTAGACGAGGTCGGCGCTTTCCTTACGAATCATGGGCCGGTTCGTGGGAATGACGGTGACGTCCAGTTTATAGATCTTCTGGAACTCCGCCGCTTCCGTTTCCGCCGTACCGGTCATGCCGGCCAGCTTCTTGTACATGCGGAAATAGTTCTGGAAGGTGATCGTGGCGAGCGTCTGGTTCTCGCGCTGAATGCGCACACCTTCCTTGGCCTCGACTGCCTGGTGCAGGCCGTCCGACCAGCGGCGCCCGGGCATCAAACGTCCGGTAAACTCATCGACGATCACTACCTCCGGGCCGTCATCGCCGTCGCGAACCACATAATCGCGATCGCGTTGATAGAGCACATGGGACCGCAGGGCCTGCTGCACATGGTGGTTGTACTCAATATTGGCCGGATCGTAGAGATTGCCGAGATTGAGCAGCCGCTCGACCTTGAGTACACCCTCCTCGGTGAGGGCCGCAGTCTTATGCTTCTCATCGATGGTGTAATCGCCGGTGGTGTACTTTTCACCCGGCTCGCGGCCTTCGATCACTTCACCGCGCACCAGCTTGGGGATGATGCGGTTGATCTTGTAATATTTATCGGTGGATTCCTCGCTGGGACCGGAGATGATCAAAGGGGTGCGCGCCTCGTCGATCAAGATGGAGTCCACTTCGTCGACGATGGCGAAGTGATGGCCGCGCTGGACGCAATCCTCCAGGCGGAACTTCATGTTGTCGCGGAGGTAATCGAAACCGAACTCGTTGTTGGTCCCATAGGTGATGTCGGAGCCGTAAGCGTCGTGGCGCTCCTGGTCATCGAGATCATGAACGATCACACCGACGCGCAGGCCCAAGGAGCGATACAGGCGTCCCATCCACTCGGAGTCGCGCTTGGCCAGGTAATCGTTGACCGTGACTACATGGACGCCTTTGCCCTCGAGCGCATTCAAATAGGAAGGCAAGGTGGCGACCAGCGTCTTACCTTCACCGGTCTTCATTTCGGAGATTTTGCCGCTGTGCAGAACCATGCCGCCGATTAACTGAACGTCAAAGTGGCGCATATTCAGCACGCGGCGGCCGGCCTCGCGCACCACGGCGAAGGCCTCGATCAACAGGTCGTCGAGGGGCGCGCCCTGGGCGAGCTTTTCTCTAAATCCGATGGTTTTGGCGGCGAGGTCGATATCGGAAAGCTGCCGCATCGCCGGCTCGAGGTCGTTGATCGCCGCCACCTGCGGCAGCATGCGTTTGACCTCACGCTCGTTTTTGGTTCCGAAGATCTTAGCTAAAACGGTATCGACAATCATTCCAATAGTCCCGGTACTGGGACCTTCGCAGTTACTATTTTACTCTGTCGGGTTCGCGGGCGAAGCTGAGCGGAGCGGCAGCACTACGTTAGTACGGCGAGGTCGAGCTTCGCAGGGCGTAAAGTGATAGGCTCAAGTTTTGGATATATCACAAAGATCGTACTTTATCCTCATGGGAGCGGTGCTGGCGTGTTCGCCGCTCTTCGGCCAATTCAATACCGGTGAAATCGGGGGTTCGGTGCGGGATCAGGCCGGAGGCGTTCTGGTGGGAGCGAAGATTTCCGCCGAACGGACCACCACCGGCATCCGATACAACGCCGTCACTAACAGTGCTGGTGAGTACCTGGTGCCGCAGCTTCCTCCGGGCGACTACCGTTTGACCGCATCAGCCGACGGATTCCGCCAGTCGGTCCTTCCCGATATTAGTGTGCATCCCGGTGATCAGATGCGGCGCGAATTCATTCTGGAGCTGGGCGATCGCAGCGATGTGGTCACGGTAGATGTCAACGCGAATCCGCTCGAGATGGGATCCGGATCGATTCGCGATGGGATTCCGCAGCCGCAGGCGCTCGCGCTGCCTCTGAAAGGCCGTCAATTCCTGGATCTTGCGATGCTGGGGGAAGGCGTTGTGCGGCCGCCCGGCGGCACGCGCGGCGACGCTTTGCAGCAGGCGGGTACGCTCGTCAATGTCCTGGGGCAGCGTAGCGGACATAATCTGTACACGGTCGATGGCGCCTCCGTAACCGATCAACACTTCAACAACATGGTGTTGTCGCCGTCGATCGACTCGATCGAAGAAGTGCAGATCGAGAAGACCTCCTACGCTCCCGAATTCGGCGGAAAATCGGGCGCGGTCATCAACGTGGTAACGGCCTCGGGCTCCAACTCTCTCCATGCGAGTTTGTTCGAGTTTCTCCGCAATGACATTTTCGATGCAAAGAACTTTTTCGATTCGGCGGCAGCTCCCATCCCGCCGTTCCGGCAGAATCAGTTCGGCGGCAGCGCCGGTGGTCCGCTGGTCCGCAACAAAACGTTTTTCTTCGTTAGCTACGAGGGCCAGCGGATACGGAAATCATTGACCCAGACCTTTTCGGTGCCGACCAGCGCCATGCGGATGGGAGACTTTAACGGCCAGGCGATTATCTATGATCCGTTGGCTAATAACGGAACCGGGCGGGTCGCGTTTCCGAACAACGCCGTTCCCGCGAACCGTCTCGATCCCGTTGCGCAGGCTATGCTGGCTACGATCCCGCTGCCGAACCTGCCCGGGGTGGCGCAAAACCTGCTCTCTACGCAGTCGCAGCGCGTCAACGGCAGCACCTACAGCGCCCGGCTGGATCATCAGTTCGGGCCCGCCGATACCAGCTTCCTGCGAGCGTCCATCTTCGACGTGAATGAATTCGACCCCTTCGGGTCGAGCGTGTTACAGGAATCGCTTCTCTCCGGTTTTGGACGCGGCCTGCGCACCCACACGATCAGCGATGCCGCGGGCTGGACTCACATTTTCAATCCCGGTCTGCTCAATGAGTTCCGCTTCGGTTTTCTGAGTGTCGCCGGAGGCCAGACCAGCCCGAATTCGGGCGTGCCCTTCGCGCAAACCGCCGGTCTTCTGGGCGTGACTACGAACCCGGTGGACATGGGGTATCCGCAGATCTCGTTCGGCGGGGAGTTCTCGACCATGGGAGATCCGGCGTTGTTCACCTATCGCGATAATCACGATTTTGAACTGTACGACAATGTAATCCGCCACACGGGGGCGCACACGATCAAGCTGGGCGCATACTTTTTCAAGTTCAACTTTCAGCCCGTGAACCCCAATGGCGCCCGGGGCGTCTTCTCCTTCACTCCCCGATGGACATCTTCCGCTCCGGGAGCGGCGGACGGCAATGCTTTTGCGGATTTCTTACTCGGCTACCCAACCACCGCGCAAGTAGGACTTGGCCGCGCCGCGATGGATGCCAACACCGCATGGGCGCATTTTTATGCACAGGACGATTGGCAAATTACTTCGCGATTCAAGGTGGATTTCGGCATCCGTTACGAATACAACCAGAACATGACCGATTCTGAAAATCGCATGGCCGCGGTGGATATGTCGGTACCCGGCGGACGGTTCGTAATCGCGTCACCCTCGGCCGGTCCGTATCTCTCGCTGATCCCGATTCCTTATGTCACGGCTTCCTCGATCGGGTGGAATAACAGCCTGCTGACGCCGCGCAACATTCGCGTGGCCCCGCGCGCGGGCGTCGCGTGGAACGTGCCAGGCAGCCGCGCCACGGTGATTCGCGCGGGCTTCGGTGTTTATCCGAATCAGGCGGCGTACAGCATCGTCAGCAATTTCGCTCAGAACCTTCCCTTTTTCGTTACCAAGACCGTGAACACCACCGCCACCGCTTTGACTCCGGTCTTCTCCACACCGTCGATCCTCACCGCCAATACGATCGGGACCGTCGGCGCCAACAATCTGAATCATAATTTCAGGATCGAGTACAACGAGGTCTGGAACTTGAACGTCGAGCGCGAACTGCCGTTTGGGCTTACCGC
>JAFAWA010000182.1 GCA_019242155.1 Terriglobia bacterium
GAAAAGCCCGGATCTGCTCCAGGCTTATGGCTTCCGAATCGTCCATGCTGATAATCAATTCCCAGCATCCCGATCTTTCCCTTCAGGCTCATCTTGCGTGAGAATCCGGCCCCTAGTTCAGGCTCATCTTGCGTGAGACAAGAGTCCAAGACCGTCCGCGTTTCTGCTGGGCGATGATTAGCCTATGAAGCGTCGCGAACTGTTTTGCTTGGCGGCCACCCTTGCGGTTCCGAGCGCGCCGAGCTTAGAAGCCCTTCGGGCCGATGTTGATGCCGCGCTCAATGCATACCTAGCCAATCCGTTCAGCGCGCTCGCCGCATGGCGGGTAAGGCGTGCGGCAGCCCGTGCGAGGCGGGCGATGGAAACTCACGGGGTCACGCCGGACGTGCAAAACGAATACGAGATGGTCTGCGGGCTGCGATTGGTGGAGGCGTTTAACCGCTAACTCCCGCGTCAGCGCAGTTCTTCATGCCATCATCAAGCATGAACGCCAAGCCCTTAACAGTTGCGCCGGGCCTGATGCTCTCGGCGCTCTTATGTCTATTTCTGCCCTTCGCGCAGCAGCGCGAACAGCCCAACAGCCCCGCCGAGATGCTTACCGCGCTTGACTTCATGCGCGACCCCGTCCTGCACGGCTTTTACCATCAAAGCTTCAACCCCAGCCCGAACGTCTTTGCGACGGTTGCGGTCCTCTGCACCATCGCGGGGTTTGTGATTGCGCTGTACCCCGGAAGCAAGAATCAGACCGCCAGCAGCATCCTTGCGGCCATCGCGTGCGGCGGTCTTGTGTATCTTCCACAAGACATCGATGCCGCAACGTCAGGGGTACATCTCTGGCAGTGGTTCACGGGAATCGAATACCAGCCTGCCTTTTACGTGTTGCTCTGTTCCCTGACGGTGACGGCGCTGTCAGCCTTCCGGTTCGCTACACTGGCGCGAGTCTTGCGTCCCAGACTGAGCAGCATACCGGGCATGACGTTCCGGCGCGTATTTCCAGAGAACGAATAGCGCGGATACAACCGCAGCGGTCGCAAGAGGTTTACACGTGAAGACGCCCCGACCCCGTCTGTTCCAGCGGTGTAAAATTGAAACCGCGCGATGCGTCACCGCCCTTACTCTGGTCAACCGTATGTCGCCGCAATGGCTCTGGCCGTATTCGTACTAAACGGAAAGGGTGCAGATGCTCAAGAGTATCGAAAAGATATCCCCGCCAATAACGGCGAGTGGACCGATACGGGGTTTCGGGTTCTGGCGGGCCAGACCTACGAAATCGATGCCTCAGGCACAATCATTTGGCACGTCCGGCTGCCGTCACTTCGACCATTGTCGTGCTACACCCGGGGGTCGTAGCTGTCTTCCCGTGGTGCCGGGTTACAGGTACAAGGATGACCATCTCCCTTGCTTTTCACTGATAGGAAGAATTGATGACTGCAAGGGACCCGGCATTTGCAGTGGCAACAAGGGTGAGGCATTCCTTGTAGGAAGTCACCTGACAATAACCCCGCGCGTATCCGGCAGGTTGTTCTTGATTCTTAATGACAACTTTTTCGCAGACAATCGGGATGCATGGCATGTAACCATTCACTCGTTAGCCGCTGCTTCCTCACCTTGCTCCATTGCATCCCAAACGCTCGTGAGCGTTCCTGGACAACCGGATACCCGCAAAACCGTCGGCGTGGGCGAATGGGTGAAGCTAACGACCGATGTGTCGGTAACTTGGGCGATCGCATCGGGCGGCGGCACTATCACACATTTAGTGTCCGACAAACACGGTCCAAAATGTTCGACGGCCATAGTTGGCAGTCCGCCCGTGGACGGGATGGAAGCGTGTTTCACTGCGCCTAATTGGAACGGAAATTCAGTAGTCTCAGCTTCTTTGGCAAATGGCGCTATCTGTTCAACCCCGTTCACGACCAAACAGCCGACCGGGTTGATTTTCCAGAGATTGGAAAAGCCTGGCTACAATGTCTCGCTAGCGCCGGATAACAACTTTTCGGTGCACATGGTCAGTGCGGTCTTTCTTACGCCTGGTGATGTTTCCTTCGCTAACGTTGGAATATCGGAGTTGGATACACCAACTCCTTCTCTTACCTTGGCTCACGGTACACCTTTGCTTTTCACTGTCGCCAAAACGCAAGCGTGGTTCCTAGGTTGCGACGATGATCTCGACGGCCACAACGGGAAAGCCCCCTTGTCAAAGAAGAGCTATTGGACTTACGTAAACATAGACAATGATGAAACACGGTTTTCACTTGTGGAAACAAAGAAGACGCGTTTCTCCTGGTCTGACGATTATCACTATTCGAAAGGGCAGATCGAAGCATTATCGCCCAACGGGGCGTTCGTGCCTGATTTAGGACCTGCGGCTACTCTGAGTGCTTCCGCTGCGTTGGCTGCGGCGAAATTACTGTACAATTTTGTCGATTTCCCAAGCGGCGCGATGTGTGAGTCAGAGGTCAAGGACCAGTTCCCAGATTTTCATGCGGTACTACCCAGCCGATGAAGTGCACGAATAATCCAGGATGCCCCACATGACGTATGCACATTTCATACGTATTCGTGTTTCGCTCAGCGGATTGTTTAGCGGTTGATTCATCGAAAAGACTGCTGTAGGAATAAGCTTCATTGAAGTTTAATCCCCACCCAGAGTAGCGATTGAATCCCCGAAGAGCGTAACCGTTCGGAGCTGCGCGGGACGCATCAATAGTGAGGCTGTCCAATTCTGGGACGTTGATGACAGTCCTTGATAATGGAACCGAGTCCGTTCCAGGAAGTACGTCAAACAAGTACGGCATTTCGCGAACTGCGTTGTACGGAATTTGGCAATATGTAAATAGAGGGTCTGTCCCAAGCGTACCCCTCATTCCATTTCCCGGTGAAAATGACTCTTGCTTTCTGATTTTGGACGCGAACCACCAATCCGAATGTACTTAGAGCAGCATAAGGCGATCCATTGTAGTCTGTTGAAAAAAGTAAGTCGTACTGCGGTCTTGCGGTTGCTGTGATAACCATTGTCCAGGCGAACTTATAGATACACAACAGCGCGAACGATGCCAGCGCGAAGAAAACTGGAGACCGCATTGATTACCGCCGTCGGTTATAGCGCCTTCAAAAGAGACCCCTGAAGCCGCAACCTACCTGCCGCCGTGCACCCGCGCAAGCACAAAGAAACCGTCATCTTCTGCATAATTCACGATTTATGCACAGAAACGAATGCGGCTGTCTGATTGGCCTTGCGTTGTGCGTAATATATGTGCATAATTTCCCACTAAAACAATTAGGCCGGGGACGCAGTGAAATACGGCTACGCGCGAGTCTCGACTGATGGTCAAAGCGTTGCCGCTCAGGTGGATGAACTGACCCGCGCCGGAGCCCAAGAGATTTTGAAGGAGAAGGTAAGCGGCCGATCACCGAACGTCGGCAACTCAGCCGCGTGTTGGATGCACTCGATGAAGGCGACGTGCTGTTAGTGACGCGGCTTGACCGCCTCGCCCGAAGTACCCGTGACTTGCTCAATACGCTCGCACTCATTGCGGACAAGAGAGCGGGCTTTCGCTCCCTTGGCGACACATGGGCCGACACGACGACAGCCCACGGCCGGTTAATGCTCACGGTGCTTGCCGGGCTGGCCGAGTTCGAGCGCGAGCTGATCCGCGCACGCACCGGAGAAGGCCGTGCAAGAGCAAAGGCCCGAGGCGTGAAGCTCGGGCGGAAATTCAAACTGACGCCGCACCAACGCAAGGAAGCAATGGCCCGTAGGGAGAGCGGAAAGGAATCGCAGACCGAGATCGCCCGCAGCTATAACGTCAGCCACAGCACCATTTCGAGGCTCTCCATATGACCGCTATCGTCCTCTATCAAGTCGATGCCAGCAAACACATGTACCGTTATTGCCGCTTGGACGTGCAGCCAGACCTCTTCGGGCAATGGTGCCTCATGCGAGAATGGGGACGCATCGGCAACACCGGCCAGACGCGCGCTGTGCCTTTTCCTACCCAAGACGAGGCCATAGCCGCCCTCAACAAACAGCGGCGCGCGAAGGAGCGCAGGAGATATTCATCGTGAACGTGGACAGATTAGCCTATATTAAGGGCTTAAATTCGTTCGCCGCAGGGGTGTCGGTGGTGCGTGAAGCCGTGTAAAGTATCAGGTCGCCGCGATTCTCGCGCCGACCCAATTCCCTCTCCACTTGGCCTCTCGAAAGCTGTTATTCTTCCTGAAATGGATCTTGAGATTGAGAACACTATCGACATCGAACGTCGGGAGTGGATGTCACAGCTCGGTCTGGCTTTCCGCGAGCGTGATGATGCGTGGCATGCTCAGGCTTCGCTCGCACGCGA
The DNA here is from genome assembly GCA_019242155.1 of Terriglobia bacterium. GTDB lineage: Bacteria > Acidobacteriota > Terriglobia > Bryobacterales > Bryobacteraceae > PSRJ01. Next base: position 4,341 of record JAFAWA010000182.1, read on the forward strand.
AGCCGCGATCAAGAATTTAGAGCGGTCGCAACGGCCACAGAGCGACTATAAATTACTCAACTATCAAGCCCTGAGAAAAATTGTGGACGCCCGTTTGCAGCTGCGCGAAGAGTACGGAAAATTTAGACGTGATCTGCTAGGCGACGAACAGCTATCGGCTCTTCGGAATGAGCTTAAAGATTATATTATGAGCCTCGCCGAAACCGATATCCCATCTATTCCCGCTAGAGATGATCTTGTGGCATACCTGCAAACACAAACTGATAAGTTGGCATTAAAAAGAAAACGGTGGCTCATGACGGATGAGGCAAAAAACATTAGCGTCACCCTCAATAATAGTGGGGGTGCTGTGGTCAACATCGACAGCATTATCGGACAAATCCACACGAACGTCCGCTCTATTGCAATGGCAGGCGACTCGCAGTTTGCTGACGCAGTTACGAAACTTTCTGAAGCTATTAAGACCTCCGAAGGCCTTGGCGAGGAACGCGGTGAAACTTTACAAACCGTTGAGGCTCTCAGCAAAGAAGCCGCCAAGTCACCTGCGGAGCGTTCCATGGGAGTTACTAAGTCTCTTTATCTCGGGCTTGCCAGCGGTGTCAAGGTTGCCAACGATTTGGCTACCGCATGGCATACTTACGGTCCAGTTATCGCAGCTCATCTTGGGATTTAGCAGTTAGCTCCTTATTGTCGGCTGCCTTCGTAGCACCGGAGTTGCATCGAGTAGCACGGGACCATGATAATGTCCTTTATCATAGAGTCGAAACAGAAGACAGCGGAATTGTTTTATACTGATGGCTGGAAAACGCGTCCATGATGAACGTAAAACGGCACCCTCTACCTGAACCAGCTCACCGACGCGCAAGTGGCAAAATTGTATGAATACAAGGCCGGCCACGAAGGCAGCTTCAACATAGTTACCAACCCAAACCAGCAGTATGCCGCGCGACGAATTCAACCGCACTGCAATTGCAATTGTCTTCGCCTGATTCCTTGGACCTCATCAACTCGCTGGTTAAAGAGCTTTTGAAGACCTAAAGAGCCACCGGGCATCTTGCTCAGCCGCCCCGCTCCGCTTTTGCGCAGCGTGGCCGTGGACGTGGCGAGACTGCGTAGCTCTCCATCGTTCAGTGCTTCAGGAGCCACGAACCGACGGAAATGCGTGCGGTCTGCGGCTAGCTTACTTGAGAATCCCGGACTTGTGCAGCAGTTCCTCGACCAACGCCCGGTACGCGTCGATCTTCTCTCGAATGTATTCGCGCCTGCACTGGTAGGTAATTTTGTGGGCCGAATAGTTTCCCAGGGCGCGGAACGTGTCGATCCATTCCCGCCCGTTGCGGGAAAGGTTCAGTTTGGCATTGCCCTGTGCGTTTTTCACGACGCCTTCCAGCATCAAATAGTTGCCGCTCTTCGCGTCTTTGATTTCGGCCTCGATGCCAACATGCTCATAGGACAGGATCAGCAGTACCTCTTCCAGACGGCGCATCAACACGGCGCAGCCATCGAAGATGTTGTGCTCGTATGAGGAGTTGATCTGTTTTGCGAGGCTGACGATGTAACCGCGTCCCGTCTTTTCGTACAGAACTGGCGGCAGAATTGTTCCGTCGTCAGCTACCTCCTGCGACCTCTCCGCAAAGCTGAGGAAATTTGCCATCCAGTTCGTTGATCAGGTTATGATGCAGCCGGAATACCCCGGCCTTACTCCCCCGCACTGTCTCCCGGCTGCTTTTCAGCCTTGCCGCCAGACGCGACACGTTGGGATTACCCATCCGGTTTTCCCGAATCCACTTCGCGCCGTCCCCGGCCGTGAATTCCTCCACCGCGCTTCTTCGCAAGTAAAAGAAAGCAAATCGAATCACCTTTTCGGTTTCATCCAAATCGGCAACCCCTGCGTCTTTGATGAACTTTTCGAAGGTCATCCCCAAGCCGCCTCAAACATTTCCGGCTGTCCATGTATTATACTGTGACTGAAGTATTCCCGTTAGATTCCTTACGTTTGATTGAAAGCAGAAACGGCGATGGATTGCCCGAATTGCAGTCAGGCGCTCTCGGAGCGTGGTAGTTTTTGCAAAAATTGCGGTGCGCAGGCGCGCTGTCTTCAGTGCAAGGAGCTACTGGAGCCAGCCGCCAAAGCCTGTGTGGAATGCGGAACCCTCGTTGGTCACGGCAACCCTGCCGCCAGCGTAAACGGCACGAGCCACACTGATCTGCCGCAGGAAATGCCTGCCAACCGGAATACCATAACCTACCGCGAGGACCGCAATAGCAGGGATTTCCAAGCTTCATTGACCGACACGTCCATGCAGAGCGTCGGCACCGTGCTCGCCGAGGTCTTCGCGCAGCGCGGCGTCGGACGCGTCACTCCGCATAGCCAGCATACGTTCAGCAAGGAATCACCCGTAATTGATGCGCTGAAGGGCATTGCGGCACCGGAGCATACCGGGGAGCAGACTCCGCCCAATACCCATGAAACTCCGCCTCCGGCCCCCGAACTTACAAATATCGCGCGCCTTTTCCGTGCCACTGGCGACACCCTGGAATAAGATTGAACACCGCCTCAAAGCAAAGAGTGGCATGGAGTATGTGCGCCGCTTGACCTATCTTTTCCTGTACGCGTATGAGCTTCACGGTCGAGCGTGGGTCCCGCAGACACAGGTTTTTGCCATCCTTAAAGAGGGCAAAGTTCTGGATGCCAATGCCCGTTTCTGGCTGAAGAAAAAGAACGGATGCCGTATTGATGGCGAGGATCGCTTCCAGCTTCTGGAGGCCGGGCGGGAAGAGGCCAAGAAAGCTCTCGCAGACGCCATCGACGCCAATGTTCCAGACGACTGGAACCCGGATAAAAAGACGGCGCAGAAGCGCGGCCCACGAAAGAAAAAGGCCTAATCAGCGCCGTTTCCGAGGGTAGGCGGTTCGCCGCATAGGCGACTTGGCGTAAATGGAACGACATAAAGCGAAAGACACCGCGAGCAATCACCTCTACTACGGCGATAATCTCCGGGTACTGCGAGACTCCATTGCAGATCAAAGCGTGGACCTTGTATACCTCGATCCGCCGTTTAATTCGAACGGCAACTACAATGTCCTTTTCCGTAGTCCCAGCGGGGAGCGCTCGCACGCTCAGATCGAAGCCTTCGGCGATACGTGGCACTGGACCGATGAAGCCGAGCGGGCCTTCGATGATGTAATGCGTTGCGGCAATTGCGAAGCGGCCGAAGTTCTGAGGGCGCTACGCGCTTTCCTCAAAGAAAATGACATGATGGCCTATCTCGCCATGATGTGCGTCCGGTTGATCAAACTACGGCGGATTCTGAAGGAGACCGGAGCCTCTATCTGCATTGCGATCCGACGGCCAGTCACTATTCAAAAATCATTCTCGATGCGGTTTTCGGCGCGCGCTTTTATCGGAACGAGATCGTCTGGAAGCGCACAAGCTCTCACAATGACGCCGCGAGGGACTCACCCGATACGGTAAGACGCACGATTTAATCCTGTTTTACTCGCGCTCCGATACCCCAACGTGGAACCAACTTTTCGTGCCTTACGATGACGATTACATCAAGTCCCACTATGGGCAGGTCGAGCCCGGCACCGACAAGCGTTTCACGACTTCTGACCTGACGGCGGCGAAGACGGGCGGCGATACGTCATACGAGTGGCAAGGAGTTACGCCGCGGAAAGGCAGGTATTAAGCGTATTCACGCGCGAACATGGAGAAGTTTGAGGCCGAAGGCAGGCTCGTGTATGGCAGAACCGGGGTTCCACGGCTGAAGAACTTTCTTGACGACATGCCCGGCGTCGTCCTCGGATCAGTCTGGAACGACATACCGCCGATCAATTCGCAGGCGCAGGAGCGCCTCGGGTACGCCACACAGAAGCGTACCGCGTTGCTCGAGCGGATCATCACTGCCAGCACCCATGAGGGGGATATGGTCCTCGACCCGTTCTGCGGCTGCGGAACTACGATCCACGCCTCGCAGAAGCTACGCCGCAACTGGACCGGGATAGATATTACACACTTGGCGCTCATCGAAAAGCGCCTTAACGACGCTTTCGCGCGCATAGAACCACGGCGAGGCGATGGAACACCATACCGGCAGTACGGCACCTTTGGAAGCGCAACGCATGCTCGATGCCTTCGCCAGTGTCGGCGTGCAGCAATTCGACATCGCCCACACCAACATCGAACAGGAGAGAAGGGGCTACCGAAGAGCGCAGACCTTTCGCCAGGCCAAAACCTCCATGCCCTACCTCTTGGATTCAGCCCCGCGCCGCCAACAAATGTCATTATCCGGCCGCATCATCCCCCCGCCGTTGTTCTCGTTCAATTGGACGACTTGAAGCAGGAACAGCTTGAGTGTGTCCGGCCCGCCGCGTTTCTGGTTCTGCAAACCAGCCCTGGCAACCATCAAGCCTGGATAGCCGTCGAGAACGGCAACCGGGAGTTTGCCAGCCGCCTGAAGAAAGGCACGGGAGCGGACCTTACGGCCAGCGGCTCGGTGCGGGTGGCGGGAACCTTCAACTTCAAGCGCAAGTACGCGCCCAACTTCCCCTTGGTGACGATTGAAGAGGCACACCCCGGCCGCATAGTTACCCGTACCGAGCTGGAGGGCAGGGGCCTGGTAGCACTGGCCCCGCCGAAACCGGAAGCGCCAGCTTCCCCCCTTCGATGTTCCGACCGGCCGCGCCGACTGGCATGGCCCGACTATGAGCGCTGCCTGGACAAGGCGATAAACCGGGGGAGAAAGCGCAGCAGCGCCGATTTCACGTGGTGCTGCATCGCCCTTGACCATTTCAAGCGCACGCCGGAGGAAACCGCCGCGAGGCTCTTGGAGGTGTCGAGCAAAGCGCGGGAAAACGGGGAGGCGTATGCGCTGGACCAGGCTATGAACGCCGCCGCGAAAGTGGCGGCGAATCCCCGCAGCCCGGCCAGATAGCAGCGCGACGGGATTTGACCGAGTTGGTTCGACAGCGTATCTTGAGCAAGAATTAAGGAAAGGCCATGGCGATTCAACTGAATTCCGAACAGGAACACCGCGTAGCGGAGGCGCTACGCTCCGGCGCTTACAGCAGCTCCCCGGACGTGATCGACCGCGCCCTTGAAGTGCTGCATGAGAATGACGAATGGCTGACGGCCAACCGCGAGGCGAACGACGCGAAGATTCGCACCGGCATTGCAGAACTGGAACGCGGCGCGGGGATTCCCGAAGACGAGCTGGACGCCTGTCTGGCGCGGTGGAAAGCCGCCCGCTAGACCAATTCAGGCTATTGGCAATCTTTGCCAATCCTGCTAAGATGAGATCGAAATTACCTCACGGGAAGGAGCGCCGCCATGCCTACACGCAACGTGAATTTAACCGACGAGCTTGACCGTTTTGTGCTGTCTAAGGTGGAGAGCGGGCGCTACGAGAACGCCAGCGAAGTAGTGCGCGATGCGCTGCGAACGCTGGAGCGCGAGGAACAGCAATACGAAGCCAAACTTGCCGGGTTGCGCGCGGCCATCGATGAAGGCGACGCCAGCGGCATCGCCGAGGATAATGTATTCGCACGCGTCCGTGAGGCGTTGCATCAGCCCGCCCCACGGTAGGTTGTGGGCAAATTTCGTTTTTCCCGTCTTGCAGAATCCGACTTGTTGAGCATCGGCCGCTATACGCTGCGCACGTGGGGCGAGGCTCAAACTTTCCGCTACCTTGGCGAGTTGGAAGCCTGCTGCCAGCAGCTTGCCGACAATCCCGCGTCAGGCCGTCCGTGCGACGACATCCGCCTAGGCCTTTATCGCAAAGAGCAAGGCAAGCATGTGATTTTCTTCCGGCGCGAGTCGGGGGGAATTCTTGTTTCCCGAATTCTGCATGAGCGCATGCTGCCGGTAAGGCATGCTTTCAGCGACGATGATAATGCCCACTGACGGATTAGGCTGTGCTCCGTTTGTGCTCCGATCAGAGCCGCACGGAGGCGCAGGGCGAAAACAGGCTAATCTGTATCGCCAGAACGAGATGCCGGAAACGCAATATTCTTTGTTTCCAATTGACTTACGGTTCCCAAGCTGGACGTCGCGGGTTCGAGCCCCGTCTCCCGCTCCATCTTTTCAAAGACTTGAGAATCATCAGCAACTTCTTCCACTCCATTCCACTCCGTTAAGCCGCTACGGAGCGGTTTTCCTCTGTTTCGCGCTCCCTCGCAGCCGTCTCCGGCTGCTCTCCGGACAGAATCGCGTTCGCCAGCATCTCGGCGGCTGCCCGCCGTGCTTCGATGCTGGATTGGGTGTAAACGTCGAGCGCCACGCCGATGCCGTGGCCGCGTTGATCCGCAGCTACCTTCGGGTCCACCTTGATGTCGTGGCCGAGGCTGGCATGCGTCCGCCGCAGCACTTGAAAGTTGGCCCATTCATGCCCGACCGTTTCCAGTTTGGGCTTCATGTGCCGATACCAGACGTTATCGCGCCAGAGAGGCTTTTCGGCATTCTCCGATGCGAATACCCAGGCTTCCGGCTTGCGATCCACCAACTCCATCCACTCGTGAAGCACGGCGGCGGTGGGTGAGGGGATGCCGACTTTCCTCTTGGAGAGGGCCGTCTTGGGATCGTCAATGTCGCCGCGATATAAGCGCTGCTCGATGATCAGCTCGCTGCAATCTTCCGCAACGTGCTTTCGCTGAAGCGCCAGTATCTCGCCGGGCCGCATCCCGGCAAAGAGCGCCAGGTGATCGATGACGCGCTCGCGCAGTGGCAGCGCATTGATATGTTGCTGTGCCTCCTTTCGGTTCATGACGCGCTTGGTCCCGACCTTCGCCTCTTTCGGGGTGAAGAGGGCAGGGGTCGGGTCGCGCTGGATATAGCCTTCCGCCTGAGCGAGCCGGAACACGGCCCGCAAATCCCACCGCAGATGCGCCACGACGCTTTTGGAGAGCGTCGTTGCCTTCGCTGTCAGAAACGCCTGGAGCCTCTGTACTCCGAGACTGGTGAGCTTCTCCGGCCCGAATTCCCCCAGCAGGTGATGACCAATGCGGTTTTCCGTGTCCCTGGTGGAGCGCTTCCACTTGGACCGCAGAGACGGCAAGGCAACGCCTTCGAGAAAATCCCCGAAGGTGATGTGAGGATCGGGAGTGCTCGCAGCCCTGGCGTTCACTTCCTTCATGAACTCCGCCTGTGCCTGCTGCGCGTCGCTCTTGCTCATCTTCGAATACAGGCCGATGGTGTGGTACTTCTTGCTGCCACCGTCCCGATATTGAAGAATCCACATTTTGCGCTTGCCGTGGGTTGAAACGACTTGCAAACTGCCGTTTTGATATCGCTTTCGCCGCACAATTTCCTTTCGTGCGTTCCCGGCGATCAACTCAGTTGATCGGATCATAGCATCGCTTTCGATATCAGCGGTACAGGCCGGTAAGCCTCTGTGCTTCGATTTCTCGGGCCTCGACGGTGAGCATCCAAGCCTTCAGTCCTTCATGGCGGATAAGCACGCGCCTGCCGATGCGCAGGACGGGGAGGGGCGGAAGGTCCGGCACTTTGCCGTGAATGATGTTGTGGACATGCGCTTTCGAGCAACGCAGCTCGCGCGCGACTTCCGCGACGGTCAGGACATTGCCGTCTTCGGAGAATGTCGGCGGCGCATAGTCGTGTGCGCGTAGAGGCCGGTTCATAAGAGCGGCTCCCGAATATACGTGGGCGCGAAAAGATCACGCTGCGCGTGCGCGGCTTCCATCCGGGCGCGCGCGGTGTTGAAATAGTCCTCGCGCCTCTCGATGCCGATGAAACTGCGGCCAAGCTTCAGGCAGGCAACGCCGGTCGTGCCCGATCCCATGAAGGGATCAAGTACGGTGTCTCCCTCGTCGGTGAATTTCTTTACCCAATCCAGCAGCAAGGGCAGGGGCTTCTGGGTGGGGTGGTCGCCGCGCTCGGGATTGCATATCCACACCGCGTGATGGCCTCCGCCATTCCAATGCTTCTTGCCTTCGCCGTGAAGGATGACGATAGCTTCCCATCCGGTGCCTGGGCGGTCACCGGAGAAATTAGGCGCACCGTTGGGCTTCAGCCAAATGCCGAACCGTACGAGCGGCAGGCCTGCGTTTTCCAGCTCGGCGACGTAGCGCCATTCGGACGACATGATTACCCACCGCTTTGCCAGTTGAACTGCATGGGTACAGAATGCGATGAACTGCTCCTCGGTGGTGCTGTCGAAATCCACGAGAGGCGAAAGGCTGCCCTTTCAGGGTCATAGCTCTTTCGTGAGTCAAGGATCCGTAGGGTGGGTCGGTGATGATGCTATCGACTTCGCCCAAGATCGGCATGATGTCGAAGGCGTCGGCCAGGTAGAGCGTGGCCGCGCCGATGTGCTCTTTATGCATGGCATGGCCTCATCTTCCGTTTTTGTTAAGGATCAACTGCGTGCCCCGGCATTTGCCCTCGCGCCATTCGACGGCCACCTGGTTGGTGCCGAACGGCGTCACGTTAAATCCGTGGTTTCGCAGTCGTCGTTGGGGGCCACCACGGTCTTATCCAGCGTGAAATGCAGCGAGCCGTCCTCCGGCACGCCGGTTAAGACCATTGCGACGGGATTGAGGTTCTCGCGCTGCTGCCGGGGCAATACGCGGCCACCGCGAAGGGAGCCGAGCCCTGCGGGCGGCATGCAGTTAAGCCGCGCATAGCCCTTGTAATCCTCCGGCTTCTGTGGCAGGGAGCGCATTTCAAGCCTTAACGTACACATGCCGTTCTGATTCAGGAGGCGTTGCCCCATCCACGCGCCCGAAAGGTTCGACAGGTCGGTGAGCACGACGGCGGGGATTTTGCCTTGCTTGGGCGTTTTGGGAGCGGGTGGCGGTGTGTTCGCCCTGGCCCGCTGCTGCGCCGCGCGGATCGCCTGCTCCCGGTAGTAAGCCGCCCGTTGCGCCGCGTTGTTCATGAAGCGGACGACAAACCACAGCACGACGATTGCGCCGCAAAAGATATAGAAATTCCGTTGCTTGGTTGTGAGATTACTCATTGGATTGTTCATGGATCACCTCGCATCATTGAATGGGCGCGTGAAGCCATCAAGAGCCCGCGCGCCCTGGATGACTATTTGGCCGCTAGCGTCGGCGTGGCCGGTGCCGCAGGAGGGCAGGGCTTGCCTTGCGCGTCCTTCAAGACCTGGCCGGGTGCCTTGGAATCGAGATCGACGCCGGTCTTGCCTCCGAGTTGCTTGGCCTGTTTGTCGAGCGCGTCCTGCACCGCTTTCGGAAGATGAAAACGCGGTTTCTTTGCGGGAGTCGCAGCGCATCCGGGCTGCGTGGGCGGAACGGCTGCTCCCTGCTTAGCGCCCGGATTCGCTCCGTTTTTCTGTTCCTCGGCAAATGCTTTGTCGAGGTTCTGCATCGCGCGCCGGACAAACTCCTGCTGGTCAGGCGAAAGACGCTTGAACTGCGGATCGTCCTCCATGCTGGCTTTGGGCGGCGGAGCTGGTGGGTTGGTCTGCGCCCTGGCTGCGAATGGCACAAGCAGGACGGAAAAAAGAAGGAAAAGGGTTTTGCGTTTCATGGCTCCATGCTGGAGCGCGGCGGGACTTTTCAAAAGTCAAACGATGTCAGATGGCGCTCAATGGCGGAATACTGGCGTCAGGCGGGATAATGCAGGTTCCGGCGCTATGAGTACCGGCAACGCCATCCCGACACGTGAGGAAAAGGAGGACCAGCTTGCGCGCATCCTCGCAAGCTCGACCTTGGCGAAGAACCAAACGCTGCAACAGCTATTGGAAAGGCTCGTCATCGACCACCTCGATGGGAAACCCGTCAACGAAGACACCCTTGGCCGGGAAGTCTATGGCAAGCCCAAAGGGTGGGTTCCGATGCAGGAAGCGGTGGTCCGCGAGGGCATGCGCAATCTGCGCAAGCGGCTGAATCTCTACTATCGCGCTGAAGGCCACGACGACCGTCTAATCGTCGATTTCCCAAAGCGAACGGGCTACACGCCGCGATTCTCCTACAATGCAGCGGCCGATGCGGAAGAGACCGTGCGTCGTTTCGAGAGCGATTTCGGGCCACGCGTTCCCCGACCTGATGCGCTGCGGGAAGATTGTCACGGAGCTGGAGGCCTGGATTGCCTTGCATTCCTCCTATGCTCCCGCCTACGCGCTTCTCGGCGAGGCAATCCTGATGTGCGTTCTGTGCGACGAGGCCTCCGCGTTCCCTAAGCCCGGTGCGCTCCTGCGCGCGGAAGCGGCGTTGAGGACCGGCATGGAGCTGCATCCCGAGCTATGGCGGCTGCACGTGGCGGCCGGTGCCGTGCATTGCTGCCGCTTTGCCTGGGACAAGGCGGAGCGGGCGTTTACGACCGCACTGCGTCTTGCGCCGGAGGAGACCCGCGCGCATTTCTGGTAGCGGCGTTTCTGCTCGCGGTGGGAAGGACCGAGGAAGCTAAGCAGAGCGTCACATTCCGCGAGAACACTACGCCGAAGGCGCGATTCACTTCCTATCTCCGCCCCGTGTTTCTGTATGTGCTGCGCGAGCCAAAGGCGGCATACGACAATCTCACACTGCAGTCGCCTTTTTTCTTCGATATCGTAAGCCGGTTCGAGTATGTTTGCGGCGATGAAATCGTGCCGTTTGACGATTGGCCTGTCGAAATCCTCATGGCGCTACTGTGCCTCGCGCTGGATCAGGTAAAGGCCGGAATGCGATACGCACAAGCGTTTAACGGCCTGGTGGTGACGACGCGCTGGGCGGTGGGGAATGTTTACAAGGATGCAAGAGAGGCTGCTCTGTCGTTTCTGGCGCGACTGGAAACGGAAACGCGCTGGCAAAGCCCGGTGTCGCTGGCGCTGGCCTATATGGCCGTGGAAAGAACGGAAGAGGCAGTTGCCAAGCTGAAAGAGGCCTGCGAGATCGGGAATCCACTGATGGTCTGGCTGCATCTCTGGCCAGTATTCGATTCCCTGCGGGATCATAAAGGCTTCAGGACCCTCATTCGCCGAATGAAACTACCGAAGGCGGGACTTGCCGCCCGCATCCCCTCCGCGTAACCGGCGCGTATGCTCCGCGTCCTCTCGCGGAGTGGTGAATGGGCCTGCTGCTTTGTCAATATCCGCCAGGATTTGCTCGTCGGGACGTCCCTCCCATGCTATGGCTCCTGGAAGAGCTTCGCCCCAACGATGGTGGTAACGCGAGTGCAGTTCGTCGGCTTTGTCGGGCGTAATTCCGCCGGCGGTGTAGGCGCTCTCGATTTCTGACAGCTCCTTGACGCGCAGTTCAAGCGCTTTCCTGGCGTTCCTGATCTCACGTTCGGTCCAGTGCTGGATTTCTGTGGGCGTGAGGAAATCCTTAGAGTCCTCGTTCCCGCCTGCCTGCGTTCTCTTCGCCATTGCGCGACTCCCCGGCAATTGAAACGGCCAAAGCGTAGTGGCGGCGCGCATGGCGGTCAACCGCGATTCATGGCGGACACCGTAGGCATTTGACATCGTTTGACTTTTATAGAGTGCACCGCTCGCCCAAAACCGGCTTCAGGTGAACCGAAATGGGACTGCTTGATTTCTTCCGGCGCGACAACTCGACACCCCGCGATACTTCTTTGGGCGCGATGCTCACGGGGAAAGACCCGTGGAACCTCGATGCGCCGCTGTTCATGTGGTCGCCCTGCGACGCCTTCACTCTGCGCAATGCGGTGGAATCCGTTTGTATATTCGGCGAGCTGGGCGCGGCCAAGACGACCGGCTCGGCGGCGTAGATTCTCCTTAAATACCTCGAACTCGGCATGGGCGGCCTGGTCTGCTGCGTAAAGCCCGGCGACCGGGAATTAATCGAGGCCTATGCGCGCTTCACCGGGCGATCGGAGTCGCTTGTGGTCGTGTCCCCGAAGAACGCCTGGCGCTGCAATCTTGTTCGCTATGCCCTGATGCGGCCCGGTATCGTCGGCAGCCGCGTGGAAACGATTGTCTCGCTGCTCATGACCATCGTCGAGGCGGCGGAGCGCAGCGACAAGGGCGGGGGCCAGCAGGATAAATTCTGGCAGCGCTCGCTCCGCCAAATACTTCGCAACGGTATCGAGGTCTGCATTGCCGCCAAGGGCGAAATCACGATGAAGATGCTTCACGACGTGATTACCTCGGCTCCCCGCTCGCACGCAGAGGTGCATGACAAGGAATGGCAGGCCTCGTCCATTTGCTACCGGCTGATTGAGGAAGCCGAGGCGCGCGAAAAATCCGAGCGGGCGCAAAGCGATTTCGAGCTGGCCGCGCGGTATTTCCTGCGGGAATTTCCCGACATGCCGAACGATACGCGCGGCTCCATTCTCGCCGCCTACGGCGTGATGGGCGACGTGCTCCTGCGCGGCCACATGGCTGATTTGTTCGACGGGGAGACGACATTCCTTCCCGATCTGACTTTCGATGGGGCGATCATCGTCCTCGATCTGCCGACGAAGGTGTACGGCCAAGCCGGTGTCCTGGTGCAATCGGCCTTTACTTACCTCTGGCAAACGGCCTGCGAGCAGCGCAACGTCAAGGCCAATCCCCCGGCCCGTGTTCTGGTTCGTGGATGAAGCGCACGAGCTGGTGTCCAATTACACGCCGGAATTCCTGGCGACCGCGCGCAGCTCGCGCGTGGCCTCGGTGCTGATTTCCCAGAACAAGCCCAATTACCTGGCCGCGATGGGCGGCGAAGCCGGACGCCCGCGCGTCGATGCCTTTCTCGGCAATACCGGCACGAAGATATTTTACGCGAACGGCGATCCCGAAACCAATCGCTGGGCCTCCGACACGATCTCCGAAGCAATCCAGACACGCGCCAACTGGCACGGCTCGGGAGAGGCCGGACAGGGCAGGGGCGGCGGGTCGGAAGCGCCTGGACACAAGGTGCTCGCCTCCGAGTTCACCGCCCTTAAAAAGGGCGGGCCGCAAACCGGCTTCATGACCGACTGCATCGTGTACCAGACGGGTGCCAGCTTCGCGGCCAATGGCGGCGAGCCGTGGATGCGCACGACTTTTCGCCAGCAGATACCGGGCGTCACGATTCCCGAGCGGGGCGCGGACAAGCGGTAAAGACTCGCGCACAGAAGCACGGGCGGGGGCTGAAGTAGCAAAGGATTTTCACGCTCGAAGGAGGGCGTGCGTAATGAAGCTATACAAAGAAACGCGAGAGCTGCTCAAGGGCACCGAGTCCTGGCGGGTATACGAAATGATGCTGGCGATTATCAGCCTTGTCAGCGGCTGCTTCGCCATCAGCGTCGTGCCCTTCATCCGGAAGGATTTCGGCGAGCGTTACCTGAGCTGGCTGAATCTGTCTTTCGGCTACACGGTCGTCGCCTGCTTCATGTTTTTCGGCGGGCTGCTGTCGTTCCTCACCCGCTGGGGAGGACAGCAGTTCATGACGCTGTTCTTTCTCGCATTTATCGCCATGAGCGTGTACCGGCGCTGGGAAATTGATCGGCGCAACAATGCCGGTGTTCCCTGGCACAGCATGTACATGGGAACGTCCATGCTGCCGCTGCCTTTCAGCGACGAAAAGGTCTATAAATTTTTCGAGCCCGCGCTGGTCTTCGGTGCCGGAAATCTGCTCTACGCATTGTCCGGCCAGGTGGGGCTATGGCTGATGATCAGCGCCGTCGCCCTGTTCATCAATAACCACATCGTCTACTACAACGAGCGCCGCACCATGCTCGACATGCGCGACGCGGAAATCGAAGCGAAGTATCTAACCGCCGCCCTCTCCGGCAAGCCCGTGGCGGAAACGGCGGGCTTCGTCGTCGCCGAATCCAGCATCAAGCTCATGGGACAGGACGCGAGACTGAACGCCAACCTCTCCCCCGAACTTCGGGAGGTGCTTACTCCCGAGAGCGCAACTGCGCCGGAATCGAGGTGATATGCCATGTCCGCAGCGGAAAAATACGGCAGGGTCGATTCCATGCCTTCCCAGGCGCTTTCACAGGCACGGGAGGCGGGACAGACGCTCGCCGATAAAGGCGTGACCCACAGCTCCGGGCCGTCACAGACGCCCGCCTCCAGGTACGCCACGCCCGCGACCAATCACATGCAGAAATCGCTCTCGCAGGGGAGGTCCATGTGACAGGCTCGCCTGTGAGCGGCGAATCGCAGGCAAGAGGGGCGCAGGCACGAAGCCCCGTCCCAAACGGAGTACGCCATGAATAAATCGCAAAATTCTCCGCCGCCTGTCTTGAAGCTTTGGGAATCAAGGGCAATGGAGGTGCATTTCCCCGACACCGTGAAGACGGAGAGCCTGACCCTCGGAGCTATCGGGAGGCTCGGGCAAAGCCCGGACGGATTTCATTACCGCGTGGATCTCTATGAGCAATACGAATGGCCTCCGGGCTCGCTGGTAAAGCACGACGGCGAATGGAGCGCCGCCCTGCGAACGAAAACGGAGGCGTCGCGGGCGATGAAATCCGAGATGGTGACGCATCACCAGCGATGGGCGCGGAATGCGGGTGAAGCTACCCCGTGCGGCACGCAAAGCTATCGCGCGGTGCATGAAGCGGCCACGGATGGCTACCGCTACAGTCCACGCAAGGAAGCTCGGCAAGAATCAATCGCCGCGCGCAAATACGGGGCTAGAGCGTGTGGCGAAATCGGTCAATTGGCTCCGCCTTCGAGGTCGCTGCGATGAGATTTCTGGAATCGATTTACGGCGGACCGGGGAGGGTGTCCCACTCGCGGAAGGCTCTGCAACCGGACGCGATTTTCGCGCGTGTCGAGCGTAATTTTTCGGGGCAAGGATCGCGGCTGTGACATTTATGACTCGTCGCCTGTGGCGCGCGAATCACGCCGCGCCGACACAAGAAAAAGAAGCGCGGCCAAGCGCTTGTCGGCTCCCTATGCATCGCATAGGAGACACGTCTATAGGTTTGCTTGGTTCTTGCTTTTCTCTACCTATTGGTGTACCGGATTGCGTATACCCGCTACATCTTGTGCGTGAACGCCTGAAGGCATGAACGGCCATGTTGTTTGTTAATCACCAGTCGAACGCCCGCAAAGACTATTTCACCGAGCATCTGTCGAAATCCGACTACTACATGAAGGACGCCCAGGAGGTCGTGGGCGACTGGCATGGACGCGGCGCGGAGCTGCTCGGGCTGTCGGGACAGGTGGACAAGGACAGCTACTTCCGGCTCTGCGAAAACGTCAATCCCGAGAGCGGCGAGCAACTCACTCCGCGCACCAAAGCGGAGCGGCGGGTGCTCTACGATTTCACCTTCGACGCCCCCAAGTCGGTCACGCTCGCTTACGAGCTGGGCGGGGACGACCGCATCATGAACGCCTTCCGCGATTCCGTCAAAGAAACGATGGGCGAAATGGAGGACGCCATGCGCGTGCGCGTTCGCAAGAACGGCGCGCGCGAGGACCGGTAGACCGCCAACATGATCTGGGGCGAACTCATCCACCGCACTACCCGGCCCTTCGATGGAATTCCCGATCCGCAACTGCACTGTCACGCCGTCGCATTTAACGCCACTTACGATCCGGTGGAGGATCGCTGGAAGGCCGGGGAGTTCGAGCCTCTGGTGCGCGACAAGGGCTATTATCAGGCGGCATTTCATTCGCGTCTCGCCGAAAAGCTCGATGCGCTGGGCTACGGTATCGAGCGCGACGGAAACAGCTTCCGGCTGGCCGGTATCGACCGGGACACCTGCGACGAATTCTCGCGGCGCACGGCCCGTATCGAAGCCGAGGCCCGCCGTTTGGGAATCACCGATCCCAAGGCGCTGCGCGAGCTGGGACGCAAGACGCGCGAGGCCAAGCCGGAAAAGCAGATGAGCATGAGCGAGTTGCGGACGGAATGGATTAACCGCCTGAAGGACGGAACGTTTAACGCGATCAAGGGCGCGCGGGACAGCTGGAAAACCCAGGCGCTCGACGCGGACCAGGCGGTGGATTACGCCCTGGCGCATTGCTTCGAGCGCTCCTCGGCGGTGACGAAAAAGAAGCTGCTGGAAACCGCCCTTATTCAGGGTTTCGGAAAGGCGAGCGTCAAGGACGTTCGCAACGCGGCCAATCGCGATTCCATCCTGCACAACGACAAAAACGGACGCCGCTACGTCACCACCCGCGACGTGCTGCGGGAAGAACAAGACATGATCGATTTCGCCCGCGACGGTCGCGCCACCCGCGAGAAGCTGGGCGGCTACCGGGATTTCGATCTCGATCCCGAATTAAGCCCCGATCAGCGCAACGCAGCACTCACGATTCTGAATTCCCGCGACAAAGTGACCGGGCTTTCCGGCAAGGCCGGGACGGGTAAGACCAGAATGGCGAAAGCCACCCTGACGGTAATTAGAAGCTCCGGCAAAGAGGTCTTTGCCTTTTCGTCCTCCGCCGAAGCGGTGGACGTGCTAAGGAACGAAGGCTTCCCCAATGCCGAGACGGTGGCCCGGCTGCTCGTCGATAGGGAAATGCAGAAGCGCGTCAAAAACTGCGTGCTCTGGATCGATGAGGCGGGAATGCTTTCCGTGAAAACGATGAAGGCGGTGTTCGATGTTGCGAAGGAACAAAATGCCCGCATGGTTGCCGTGGGCGATTCCGGCCAGCACAATTCCGTGGAGCGCGGCGACGCCATGCGGGTGCTGGAGAACAATGAGGCGATGAAATTCGCCTCGCTCACGGAGATCCGCCGACAGACGGACGAAAACTACCGCGAGGCGATTGCGGCTATCAGCCAGGGCGACAAGGTAGGCAAGGACGGCAGGACGAAGCTGCAGGCCGGTATGGCCGCGCTCGACAATATGGGCTCCATTATCGAAGTGCAAGGCCCGGAGCGATACAAGCGCATCGCCGAGGATTATGCGGATGTCATTTCCCAGCGGAAATGGAATCCGCGCGCAAGGAATGGGAGAACAAAACCTCCCTCGTCGTCTCCCACCCATGCCGAAATCCGCCATGTCACGGCCGCGATACGCGAGACGCTTAAAAGCCAGGGCAAGCTCGGCGCGAAGGAGCGCGAATTCGTTTCCCTGCGCTCGCGCAACCTCACGGAGGCCGAGCGCACGGACGCACAATCCTACCAGGCGGGCGACGCGATCCAGTTCCACCAGAACGCCAAGGGCTTCAAGCGCGGCAAGCGTGTGACGGTAGTGAGCGCCGGCGCGAGAAACACGGGCAGGGGGATGACGGGAATTACGGTGATCCGCGCGGACGGAAACAAGGCGCTGCTGCCGTTTAGCGAAGCGAAGAAATTCCAGGTGTACGAGCCGCAGAAGGTCGCCCTGGCCGAAGGCGACAAGCTGCGCCTGACGATGAACGGATATGTGGGAGAAGAACGGCGGGGGGCGCTGGGAGTGAAGGGTAAAGACCGGCTCAATAACGGCACGCTTTGCGAGGTGGACGGCTTCACCCGCCAAGGCGGTATCCGGCTCACGAATGGCGTTGTCATTCCCAAGGACTACGGCGGATTTACGCACGGGTATGTCGTCACTTCCCACGCCTCGCAGGGAAAGACTGTTGATGTGCCGCTGGTGGCCTTGGGCTCCGAATCCTTTGCCGCCGCGAACCGCGAACAGCTTTACGTGTCCCTCTCGCGCGGGCGCGAGGCCGTCCGGCTCTATACCGACGACAAGGCCGCGATGATGGAGGCCGTGCAAAGCTCCGGGGCGCGCATGTCGGCCACGGAATTAATGGGCGTCGATGCGGGCCGGAAAGCCGCCGAGAAGCAACGCAAGCACACGCTGCTGGAGCGATTCCACCGGCACGCCCGCAAAGTCTATTACAAGCTCCGCGAGCGGCTCGCCGCGCACGATTACGTCCAGGCGTATATCGCCCACCATCAACGAAAGGGAATCGGCCATGAAAGATAGCGACGCGCATGCAAGGCACCCAGCTCCCGGCTCGAACGTCCAGAGATTCCTCAAGGCTCAGCCGCCGCGCCATGAGCCAACCGAGGAAGAGGCGATGGAGTCGTATCAGGAAGCGCGAGCGCAAAGCCGCGAAGCGCTCATGCTCGATATAAAACTGGCGAGTGGGCGCATTGTGAGCCTGCCCTATTCCTCGCTGGAGATGGTCGATTATCTTCCCGATGGCACGCTCCTGCTGGATTTCGGCAGACGCCGGGTCGTAACCGAAGGCCGCAACATGCTGGGGTGCGCGAGCTGATAACCGAGCACAGGGCGAGATTTATTCAGGAGGGCTTGGACATTCAGCGCGGGCCGAAAGACGCGGACGCGGTGCATTTTGAGCGGATCGAAGTCACGGAAGTTAAGGAGGAATTATGACGCAGGAAACGGTACGGGCGCTGTCGGATGCCGATCTCTCGCAGGTCGTCGCCTGGGCGCCAGCGGAAACCAAGGCGCGCGCGGAAAATTTAGCGCGGTTCTTCGATGCGCTCGAAATTAACACCTCATTCTACGGGCCGCCCCGCGCCTCCTCATCCGCGAAGTGGGTTGAAGCGACTTCGCACAACCCGAACTTTCGCTTTACGGCGAAGCTCTATCGCGCCTTCACCCATGAGCGTAATGCGACTGCAAAGGACGAACAACTCTTCAAGGAGGGAATGGAGCCGATTGCGGCCGCCGGCCGGCTCGGCGCGATTCTCCTGCAATTTCCGATCTCTTTCAAGAACACTCCCGACGAACTCGCCTATCTGCTGCGGTTGTGCGGGCGATTCCGCGAATATCCACTGGTCATGGAGGTCCGTCACAGCAGTTGGGACGACGCGGCTGTGCTCGACATGCTGGCCGAACGCGAAATCGGTGTCTGCAACATCGATCAGCCGTTGCTGGGTCGTGCCCTTAGACCGGCCGCTCACTGGACCGGACCCGTAGGCTATGTGCGCCTCCACGGGCGCAATTACCGGGCGTGGTTCGCTGAAAACAAAACGGTAAATGAGCGTTACGACTACTTGTACAGCGTCGCCGAGCTGGAGCCTTGGATTGAACGCATCAGAGAGATTGGAAAGCGTACCGAAGACACTTACGCCATGTCGAACAACCACCATCTCGGGAAGGCCGTGGTCAACGGCTTGGAATTGACGGCGATTCTGAAAGGCAAACCGATCACCGCGCCTGAAACGCTTGTTTCCGAATATCCCGAATTGAAGGAGTACGGCGCCTGAAGGCCGCGGTTTGATGAAAGTAGGGCCGTGCTGCCACATCCAAATGCCCTTAGATACTCGACTCCCTTCAATCCCGCTTCAGAAGCGAGATCGGTTTGGGCTCGGAGCCAGCGAGAAAGCAGCCGAATACCAGGCTACCGAAAAGCAAGCCATCGGTCGCCGCGGTAGCTGCCAGTGAGTTCCAATATTCGGGGCTGCGCCAAGCATCTGCGGCCAACTGCAATAGCCATGGCACATTGAGGATCAGCAGGGGCTGCAGGTCGGCCACGCTCAAAGAGGCAGCGAACACCCACAGGGCCAACCAGGCTCCGGACCGCTGCGTCCGGCCAATGATCCATCCAGCCAGGAACAGAGCGCCGCAGTCCAGGCCCACCCGGAGGGTCGGCAGCCACGAATAGCCCAACAGCCGCGCCGTCAGAATCAAGAACAGCCGCTCTATTACAAAACTTGAGACCAGCAGCGCGGCCCAGCCTGACAGGACCGAGCGCACCGTAATCCATACGGGACGAAGCGGCATCGTTGTCAGTGTATCGACCGCCCCGGTGTTGTTGCCGTGAAGCGCTAAGCCCGTGTAGTCTAGGACCGAATGTCCCGAAGGTCTACGGCAATTCGTAAGGACCCGGCAAGCGCCGAGCCGGTCGTAATCGAACCTGCCATCACCCCGGCCGGCTCCCGCTATCTCATCCCTTGGTTGTTGCTCTTCGCGGCGAGCGGCTGTGCGGCTCTCATATACGAAATCGTCTGGTTCCAAATGCTGCAGTTAGTAATCGGCTCGTCTGCTATCTCGCTAGGCTTACTGTTAGCCGCTTACATGGGGGGTCTCGGTCTGGGCAGTGCCTTGCTGCCGCGGCTGGTTTCCTTGAAGCACCACCCTATGCGCGTCTACGCTCTGCTGGAGCTTGGGATAGGCGCGTTCGGAATGATTGCGCTATTTGCCGTCCCTCTGATCGGGCGGATCTATTTCTCAAGTGCGATCAGTGGCGTGGCCGGTCTAGTGCTGCGGGGCGTGATCGCTGCGTTATGTCTGCTGCCGCCCACGCTCTTGATGGGTGGTTCGCTGCCCGCGATGGCACGATGGGCTGAAACCACGCCCATCGGGGTTTCGCGCTTGGGCCTGCTCTATAGCGCCAATATCGCAGGCGCGGTGTTGGGTTGCTTGTTGGCCGGGTTCTACCTCCTGCGGGTCTACGATCTTGCGGTGGCGACCTATTCGGCGGCCGCAATTAATCTCGCCGTGGCCTTGGGCGCCTTGGCGATCGCGGCCCGCTCACAAAAGTGGCGCGCTCGTGAGCCGGAAGAGCAAGAACCGGTCAGGCGCTCTCCGGGTGCTCCGTTGATCTACGTCGTGGTTGCGATATCCGGACTGAGCGCGCTCGGCGCAGAAGTGGTCTGGACGCGGCTGCTCTCGCTCTTACTCGGCGCCACAGTCTACACGTTTTCCATCATCTTGGCCGTATTCTTGTCGGGACTATGGGTGGGAAGCAGCGTGGGATCATTTCTAGTGCGCAAGGTGTCGAACCCGCGGGTCACGCTGGCTGCCTGTCAACTGTTGCTCGCTCTAGCCATTGCTTGGACTGCGTTCCATCTCGCATTCTTGCTGCCCTATTGGCCCGTGGATCCGTGGCTCTCGCTTAGTCCATGGTTCAATTTCGACCTCGACCTCACGCGCTGCTTGCGCGCGATCTTCCCCGCAACATTATTTTGGGGCGCAAGCTTTCCGCTGGCCCTTGCGAGCGCCGCCGCCCCCGGCGAGGACCCGGCGCGGCTTTCCGGACAGGTTTATGCAGCCAATACCGCAGGTTCTATCGTGGGCGCCCTGGCATTCAGCCTGCTGCTCATTCCCGCCTTAGGTACGCGGGGCTCACAGCAGTTACTGGTTTGGCTTGCCGCCGCCGGTGCGCTGGCCGCGCTTGCTGCCGCAGGCCTCGTGCCAGGTCGACGTATCCCCGCCGTCAAGTTCGGCTCAGCGGTCGCAGCGCTGCTCGTGATTGCCCTGGGCCTGAGTGCGGGCGTAGGAGAGGTCCCCTGGCAGATGATTGCCTATGGCCGGCGGATCGCACCAATTTTGCGCGGCCTGAATAATGCCACTGACGCCCAGACCGAACCCTTGTTCGTAGGTGAGGGTATCAACTCCTCGGTCGTGATTTCGCAGCGCGCCGACCAGCGCTTCTTTTATGTGAGCGGCAAATCGGAGGCTTCGTCATCCCCGCTCGATATGCGTCTGCAACGCATGATGGGCCATCTGCCCGCCCTCTTTCACACGGCCCCGCACAACGTGTTGGTTGTCGGGTTCGGCGCGGGCGTCACGGCCGGATCTTTCGTTCCCTACCCTGAGGTGCGCGCCATCACGATTTGTGAGTTGGAACGAATGATTCCGCCTGCTTCCGACCAGTATTTCGGAAAAGAGAATTATCACGTGCTGCGCGACCGCCGCACGCGATTGATCTACGATGACGCGCGCCATTTCGTCTCCACCACCCCGGAAAAATTCGATGTCATCACTACGGATCCGATTCATCCGTGGGTGAAGGGCACATCGACTTTGTACTCGAAAGAATATTACGAATCCGTGCGGCTTCATTTGAATCCGGGTGGAGTCGCCGCTCAGTGGCTGCCTATTTACGAAAGCGACGAAGAGACTGTTAAGACCGAGTTGGCAACCTTCTTCGACGTGTTCCCTAATGCCACCGTTTGGAGCAACTACTCGAAGGGCGATGGATACGATCTAGTTTTGATCGGGCGCCCGGATAGCGGGCCCATAAACATCGACGAGATGCAGGCCCGCCTGGATCGATCGGCCTACGCTGCGGTGGCCGCATCGCTCGCCGATGCCGGATTTCATTCCGCGGTGGACGTGGCCGCAAGCTACGCCGGCAGCGCTTTGGATCTGGCTCCGATGGTTGTGGGCGTGGAGGTTAACAATGACCTGAACCTTCGACTGCAATATCTCGCGGGAATGGGCTTAAACTCCACTGTGGCGCCGCGAATTTATAGCGAGATCCTCCAGTACCGCAAATCGCCGGAGGCGTTCCTGACCGGTTCCGGCGACCGGATCAACGAACTGCGAACGCTGCTCGGACGGCCGCACCGAACCTTTTGACGCCATGGCGAAAATGTATCTGCTGACTTCGGCGCTGTTTCTGCCCGCGGCCGCGGCTGCCCAGTTAGTATGTGCCATGGGGCCGGGCGCGTCCGCTTACAAGGCCGGTTCCGACCAGCGTCCTACGGCGGATGCTATGCAACTGGCGAATCGCGTAAATGCAGCAGCTAAGACCGTTTGTGCATCCCACTGCCCCGAATTGGCTCTGTTTCGTAACTCCACCGCCCCAAATGCCATGCTGCTGGTGGACAGCAGTCAGGCGAAGGTAGTGTATTCCCCCCAGTTTTTTGCAGCCGCCTACGACAGTCTGGGCGATGCCGCCATCCTCGCGGTTGTGGCTCACGAGCTAGGCCACGCATTGGACGATACGTTAGGCGCAGCCTGGATCAAAACCGGCTGGCATCCCGAACTGCGTGCGGATGCTTGGGGAGCTTGCCTGCTGGCGAGAATGGATCTGAGCGCCCACGAGTTGAACGCGGGCCTCACCGCATTGGCGACGTATCCGCCGCCCGCCGCTCCAGCTTGGAACTCGCGCCTGCCGGTCATCCGAACCGGATATACACAATGCGGCGGCAACGGGGCCGCCTTTGACCGTGAGGCCAACGCCGCTAAACGAAAGTAGCGGCTACCAGACCCGGCATGCCTCCGCCCGCACCATCGGCTGGCCCGCTTTACAGGCGAAGGCCTTCTGAAACTCGGGCATATTCGAGACGACACCGTTGATCCGGTCTTCGAGCGGCGAGTGTGGATTGGTGATGGCGCTGACACGCTTGCTCTCCGGCCGCTCGTCCCCGCAGGCCCACTGTGCCATGCCGATAAAGAAGCGCTGATCCGGAGTAAATCCGTCGATGGGCTTCAGTTCCAGCGCGCGCGTGGCATTCTTCCAGGCGATGTAGGCCAAGAGCGTCCCGCCAAGGTCGGCAACGTCTTCTCCCTCGGTCAACTTACTATTCAGCTTGACATCGTCCACCACCGTGAACTGCCCGTATTCCTTCACCACACAGGCCGCGCGCTCCTCGAACCGCTTGGCGTCTTCGGGCGTCCACCAGTCTTTGAGGTTGCCGTGAGCATCGAATTGGCGTCCTTCGTCGTCGAAGCCGTGGGTGAGTTCGTGACCTATGGTTGCGCCCGTATTCCCGTAATTGGGGGCGTCATCCATGCGGGCATCGAATAACGGCGGCTGCAGCACACCGGCGGGGAAGTTGATGTCATTCATTTGCGGATCGTAGTAGGCGTTGACTGTCGGCGGCGTGATCTCCCACTCGGTGCGATCCACCGGTTTACCGATCTTATTCAGTTGCCTTCGCGATTCGAAGATGATAGCGCGGTCTACGTCCTCTAGAAACTCCCCGGGCCGAATCGTAAGTGAGCTGTAATCTCGCCACCGCTCGGGGTACCCGATCTTATTAACCGTGGCATGCAACTTAGCGAGCGCCTGCTTCTTAGTGTCTGGACTCATCCACGTAAGCTGCTCCAGATCCCCTTGCATAGCCTCTTCGATCTCTCTCGTCATAGCCAGAGCCCGGCCTTTGGTATCGGCGGTAAAAGTCTTCTCTACGAAAACCTCGCCCAGGGCCTCGCCCAGATCGCGATCCACGAATCGCACGCAACGCTTCCAGCGAGGCTGTAACTCGCTCACACCGCGAAGATATTTGTTGTAGAAGTCGAAATCGGCATTGACGAAGGCAGAGGAAAGATACCGGGACTGTTCGCGCGTCAGATGCCAGCGCAGGTACGTCTTCCAGTCGGCAATGCTGCGCGTTTTCAGTTGGCGCTCAACCTCTTCGAAAAACTTCGGTTCTGTGACGTTAACGACCGCCTGCGCCGGAATGCCCAGCGCGCGGAAGTATGCAGACCAATTAAAGGAAGGAGTAAGTTTGGCTAACCTGGCAGAGGTCAACTTATGAAACATTTTGTAAGGGTCGCGCTTATCGACGCGCGTAAGGGACGCCCTGGCCAGAGCAGTCTCGATGTCCATTACGGTCTGCGCTTCGCTTTGTGCGGTAGCCGCGGAGTCGCCAGTTAACTCAAAGGTTTTGACGATGTGCTCTAGATAGCGGGCGCGGGTCTCCTGAGATTTAGCGTCGGTGTTGACGTAGTAATCGCGATCCGGCAGCCCAAGTCCGCTAGCGAACGCGAAGGCGATTACGTGTGAAGAATCGGCATAGTCCTGTGAGGAACTGAAGGCGAAGAGCGGCGCACGGTCGTCGGCGGCAAGGTGAAGATGCGCGAGTACCACAGGGAGATCGGAGACGCGCGCAAGCTTCCCGATTTCTGCTAACCGGGGCGCTAGGGGCGTCGTTCCTGCCCTTTCGACGGCCTGCTGATCCATGCACGCGCTGAAATAATCACCGATCTTCTGCTGATTCGATGTGCGCCCTGCCGTAGCTACGGCTGCCTCCTCGAGGATTCCCCACAGGAAACGCAGATTTTCTGTTTCCAGTTTGCCATAGACATCCCAGCGCGCCTGATCAGGCGGAATCGGATTCTGTTTATTCCAAGTGCCGCAGGCGAACCGATAAAAATCCTGGCAAGGATCGACGGCACGATCGATGAAGGAAACGTCGAGGCTGGGTGTGTAAGGCAGGGAGGTCAGCGGACGATCCTGGGCTGAAATCAGCAGAGGCGCGGCAAGGGCGCACAGATAAACGCGGCGCATGCCTGTAGCTTACACCGGAAGCGGAGACATAAAATGAGCTTAGATGTTGCGGCATCTTCTGCGCCCGCCGGCGGTCTTTTTGGCGCTGGTTTGGAGCGCGTGGGCGGCCGACCTGCCGGCCTACGAACTTTCGGGTTCCATCACACCGCCGTTCGGCGGGCGAGTGTCCCTGTTTAGCGCGAGCGAACCCTATTCCGCGTCTACACTGGCCGATGTTTCCGGCCATTTCCATTTCAAGCAGGTTCGTCCGGGGATCTACACCATTTCCATTTTGAGCCGGAGGCGTGGCGAGGCGCGCAGGACGGTGGACGTAACTCCCGGGCTTGCCGATCGCAAGGGGCGCATTCCTTTAAAGCTCAACCTAAGCGACTCGGATTTTTCTTTCGCCGCGGTTATGAGCCGCCAGTTAGTGTCGAAGAGGCAATTAGGTATTCCGGAATCCGCGCGCCGCGATTATGAGCGAGCACAGAACGAACTTTCGCGGCGCCGCGTAGATGCGGCAGTAGCTCATTTGCAGCGTGCCGTAGAACGCGCCCCCGCTTTCGCGCCGGCCTGGAACACTCTCGGAGTGATCGCCTATCAGACGCGTAGTTTCGATCGCGCCGAAGAGTGCTTTCGTAAAGCCGTAGGCGCCGATCCTGACTCGTTTGAATCGCTCGTGAACCTTGGGGGTGTGATGGTCACCGAGCACAAGCTCGATGAAGCCATGCAGTACAACTTGAAGGCCGTGTTGCGACGCCCCAACGACGCCCTGGCTAACGCGCAGCTCGGAGTGACGTATTACTTGCTGGCTCAATATGAGTTGGCGACCAAGTATCTCGAAAAGACCCGGCAACTCGACCCTGCCAGTTTCACTTATCCGCAATTGATGTTGTTCGAGATTCACTACCGCAATGGGGATCGCGAACGCGCGGCTTCAGATCTCGAGGAGTTTCTGAGACACCATCCGGATTGGCCGCAAGCCCCGGCAATGCGGCAGACGATCGCAAGTTTCCGGAAGGTCCCGAGCCGGTAATCCCAAATACTAAGACGTCTTCTTCACCAGGCGAATCTCAAAAAGCTTGCTCCAAAGCTTGCCCGTCACGAACAGCCGGTCACTTTTGGCGTCGTAGGCGATGCCGTTGAGCACGTCTTCATTGCCGTTGCGATTCGCCGGGCTCAGGATTCCGGTCAGATCAATCCAACCTTTGATCTTTCCAGAGGCCGGATCGATGCGGGCTATCCGATCGGTTTGATACACATTGGCGTACACCTCGCCGCGCACCCATTCGAGCTCGTTCAGTTGATCCACCGCGCGGCCTTCATCAGTAATTGTAATGCGCCCCAGTTCGCGCAAGGACTCGGGGTCCCAAAACCGCAGTTGGGCGCTCCCGTCACTCATGATGATCCGCTTGCCGTCCTGAGTTAGCCCCCATCCTTCGCCCGGATAGGAGAACTGGTTCCTCAACGAAAAGTTTGTCAGATCGTAGATAAACCCGGTTTGCGAGCGCCATGTGATCTCGAGCAGCCGGTCTTTCCAGTTAATGATTCCTTCCCCGAAGTATTGCTCCGGTACGTCCCGCTTTTCGAGGATCTCGCCCGTTTCCAATCGAACCTTCCGGATGGAGGAGCGGCCGTTCAACCCGGTGCTCTCGTAGAGATAGCCGTTCAGGTAAAAGAGTCCCTGCGTGTAAGCGAGCGAATCGTGAGGATAGGTATGAATTACCTCGTAGCCATATTCGGGAATGCCGCCGGCTTGAGAAACGGGGCCGCAAGCGCAAGCCGCCAAAGCGGCCGCTACAATCACAATGCGCATACTACGAACAAGCGTACCGCATCGCGGAGCGCTCGCTTCAGGCTTTAGAACAGCAAGTCTCTGCTACTCATCGCCTGCTGGTACACGCCGCCCTTGGCTAAGTACCGATACGGGTTTACGGGCGCGCCCCCGATGCGCACTTCGTAATGTAGGTGGGGCGCGGTGACTCGCCCCGTGCTGCCCACCTCTCCTACTGCTTCACCGCGGCGCAGTTCCTGTCCTGTCTGCACAAAGAATTTGGAAAGGTGCGCATAATAAGTCTGGACGCCGCTACCATGATCCACGACTACCAGGCGTCCATAACCGCCACTCCATTCCGCGCGAACTACGATGCCGTTCGCGGTCACGTGTACGGGAGTACCGGTGGCCGCGCTGATGTCCACGCCCGTGTGGAACTCGGAACCTTCGCTCGAGAACGGGTCGGTACGCTGGCCGAACGGCCCCAGTAACCGTCCATCCACGGGCCAAAGACTCGGCTGCGCGACTTCCCGTATTCTGGCCGCATAGCGGCTTTGTAAAGAGAGGGAACGGGCGCTGCGGAGAAAATTGTAGTCCTCAACAGACTCCGCAAACGTCGGCACCAGTTTGCCTTCCGCGGAAATGTCGGATGGACCCTCCAGCTTCTGTTTGATGCCGTACGCGATCGAGATTTCGCGCGCGTATAACTGCAAACTCGCCAGCCGCTGGTTGGTCTGACTTACCTGTTTTTGGAGAGACTGATACCGCGAACGGAGCACATCGGCTTCGTGCTTCAGCGCGTTATAATTCTCCACCTTCCATGCCATGCGGGCATAACTTGCGACGCACCCGAAGAGAAAAAAGCAGCCGATCAGGGCCAAGACCATGACCAGGTACAGTGACTGCTGAGGGATATGGATCCGGCGGAGTTTGCCGCGCAGCGAATGAGCCAATACGACAACAAAATATTCGTGTCTCATAGGGGTACGAAAACCGGGCCGGTGTTGCGCAGCACCCCGATCCCGAAGCTGCCGACTACGTCATATCCAACAACTGACGCAAGCAAGAATGTAGCAATTCCCATCACATCTGTCAATCCGTTCAAGTGCTTGATAGAATTGAAATTAACTAAATCCGATGGCCAAACGGATTCCGGGAAGATTATTCGTTCGAAATCTCGTCCAGAAGAGAGGTCTGGTGGCACAACTCGTCCGCCGCGATTTCGAGCAACGCTTCGTCGGTTCCGCCATGGGCTGGCTCTGGGGATTGATTCATCCGCTCGCACAACTGCTTAGTTGGACCTTCCTGTTTCAGTTTGTGATGCACGTGCGTGTGCCGGCGGGCGAGCCGACTCGCAGCTATCCTCTATTTCTGTTCGCGGGAATGCTTCCCTGGTTTCTCTTCAGCGACACGGTGCAGCGCTCGGCGTCGAGCATTTTGGACCAAGCGAACGTGATTACCAAAACAGTTTTTCCTGCGGAGATTGTGCCCATCTCTGTATTTCTTTCATGCCTTGTCAGTCATGTCCTTGCAATAGTGCTCCTGATCGCAGCCGCGGGCGTGTTCTTGAATCAGATCAGCATTTTTCTGGTGCTGCTACCCGCCTACATCCTGGTGCTTGGGATGTTCGCGGTGGGCCTCGGTTGGGTGGTTGCGAGCCTCCAGGTATTCCTTCGCGACACCGCGCAGGCATTGACGATCCTGCTCACGTTCTGGTTTTTCGCAACGCCCGTGATGCTCGCAGAAAGCCAATATCCGAAATGGGCGGGGGCGTTGCTAGCGGTTAATCCGTTGACGTACCTGGTGCGCGCATACCGCGACGTCATGCTGAGCTCGCGCATGCCCGATCTGTCGGATCTCTTTGTTGCCGCCGCTTACGGCGCGGTCAGCCTGATCGTGGGCGGCCTGTTTTTCCGGCGTGTGAAGCGAGGTTTCGCCGATGTGCTGTGAGGGTTCACAGCAACAACATAAATGCGTTTGTCGGACGCGGTGCGACCGATTCTAACGCCATCTCAAGGGCAATCACGGAGTCGTTTGCGCGCCGCACGTCTTCGGCCGCGCGCCCAAATGCGCCCGGATCCATACCGATCCGCCCGGCCAGTTGAGTTACAGGCAAGTACCAATCGAGCTGGTTTTCCGCAGGCAATCGGTTTTGTAACAGGAACTCTGACAGGGACCGCAGCACAAAGTCGCGTGTATCTCCCACGGGAACTACGGCTAAAAGATCGTTGTACGCCTGAACCTTCTCGCGAAAGTAATCGACCGGCGCTGCGCCGGAACTCTGCTGCCAGGCGGCCAAGGACGATAAAAAATCGCGCGCCCGGGTCTGCCAGTCGAATTGGGCTCTGTCGCCCTCCTGGACGGCCCCTTCATTACCTTTCGAAACCAGGGTTCGATACTGCTCTCGGATGCCGCGGCACTCCGGACTCTCGCAACTGGCAAGGCCCTGCGCTTTGCCTTCTACCTTGGAGGCGATGGTCTCCGTCTCGCCCAGAAGCGGCACCGCGGCAATGTGAAGTCTCTCGTTAAAATAGTCCACCGGTTGCGTGCTGTTCCCGGAACTTACCGACTCTTCGCACCTTTTTCCGCCGAGATGGTTCACCAGGAAGGAGCGATAGGCCCCGATCACAACCGCCGGAGATAGCTGCCGTTGCCGGGACAGTTCCGCAAGAACACGTATCGATTCGCCGGTGTCTTCGGCTGCAAAGGTGAAGGAGCGGTCGTCGCCTGCAATACGGGTCAGAGCGCTCGCGAATGCGGTTGTGAGTACCTGAAAGCCTGCATCCGCTACCGGCGCAGTGGTCAGCAGCCGGGCTACGGGTCCGACTTGAGCCGGTGAGGAGATGACGCCGATATATCTCGCCAGGAACTTAACCGGCTCGCCCTCCTTAGCTTCTTTCGCCGTAAAGGAAGAGGCGGCTACTTCGCCCAGCACCTCATAAAACCGGTGGACGTCATAGACCAAAAACTCTTCACACGTCACCGACGGAAGCTGAATCGCAGAGATGTCTTCAAAGCGCTGGCGTGCCTTCCTGGGATCGAGAGAGAGCAGGCCTTCTACCGCGCGCGCCTGCAACGATAGCGTGTCAATTTCGAGAGAGTAGGCGCGATCCGCGTAACCGGCAGGTCCTCGGGCGGACCCGAGCGCGGAACGTCTTCGGTAAGGATGGGAGGAAGCAGTAGCCAGGCGGAAAGCCTGTTCCAGCAGCTCGATTCTACGGCCGCTCGGTAACTCGGTCCGCTCCGCAACGCGAATCAGGGCGTCGGCGGCAAGCTCCGGTGATGCGCCTCGCGCCAGATCTACCACCGTCTCCAGAGATTCTTTGGTTACGGTGCAGGTAGCGGATGTCGCGCAGACGAACGATGTTCCCAGCAGGAAGAGGAGAAGACGCATCCAGAAGCAATTTTAGTATTTCGCATGCCTCTCGACGCGATCGAACTTAAAATAGATCGGTTCTGATGGGCCAGCACCCGCCGTCCTG
>JAFAWA010000473.1 GCA_019242155.1 Terriglobia bacterium
ACGGCCTCTCCGAGTACGTCTGGATGGTTACGGATAAAAAGCCGCCCGCGCACGTCTACATCGATGACCGCGCCATCTGCTTCGATGGCGATTTCGATAAGACGCTGAACATGGTCGGCAGCTTCAAGGCGCACTGGGAAGGCTGACGAGCGCGCGGGAGTACAATCAACAGGCAGAGGGTTGTGGCATGTCTCGCAGTTGGTTGAGCCTCGCGGTTTCGCTCTCGATTACCACGTTCCTACCCGTGGGCGTTGGTCTTGCCGATCCGCCTCCGAGCGCATCGATTACCGGCGGACAGGTGCACGGCAGTGTTCTAGAGGTCGGGGGCGCGGTGTTCAAAGGCATCCCCTATGCCCAGCCGCCGGTAGGTAATCTGCGCTGGCGTCCGCCGGTCGCGGTAGAACGATGGGCGGGAGCCCGCGACGCGAGCGCCTTCGGAGCGCCTTGCGCGCAGAACGCCGGCGGCCACATGCTCGACAAGAGCAGCGAAGACTGCCTGTTCCTGAATGTCTGGGCGCCCGATTGGCCGCCCAAATTTCGCAAGCCGGTCATGTTCTGGATCCATGGAGGCGGCAATTATGGAGGCACAGCTTCCAATCCCAACTTCGACGGCGAGGCGCTCTCGCGCCGCGGAGTGATTGTGGTTACGGCGAACTACCGGCTTACAATCTTCGGTTTCTTCGCGCATCCGGAATTGACTCACGAATCGCCGCATCACGCTTCCGGTAACTATGGACTGCTCGATCAGATCGCGGCGCTGCGCTGGGTGCGCGACAATATCGCGAAGTTCGGCGGTGATCCGTCGAACGTCACCGTATTCGGCCAGTCGGCGGGCGCGGTGGATGCGAATGTCCTGATGACTTCCCCTCTGGCCAAGGGCCTGTTCGAGAGGGTGATCGCGGAGAGCGGCACGGTCACTCGCAATCCGGATGCGGCGACGCTGAAGATGACGGCGCTCGGCACGTTGATGAACGTCAAAGAGGGGGCGGTCACCTATTCCGATGCTTCTTTGCTCGCCGAAGCGGAAGAGCGCGGCGCGGAACTGGCGTCCAAATTGAAAGCGTCCGCTGAAGGAGGTTTGAAATATCTGCGGGAACTGCCTGCTGCCCAACTGCTTCAGGCGGTGGCCGCGCCGCAGATGAGTATAGGGCCCGCGAACGGAGTCGTGGTGGACGGCTGGGTATTTCCGAAGCCGCCCGCCGAAGTGTTTGCCACAGGTCAGGAGTTTCGCATGCCGCTGCTGCTGGGCAACAATGCGCGCGAGAGGACGCCGCCGGACACCACGTCCGCTGCCCTGGCCCACGCTGCCGAATCGATGTACGGAGGGCTGGCTGGTCGAGCGGCAGAGCTCTATCACTTGAGCAGCAACGAACCGCAACCGCCGGATCCGCTCTACGGCGGGCAGGCAACGCAATGGGTGGTAGATACGATGTACCGCTGTCCGGTGGTGGCGCAGTTGGTATGGCATGCGGATGCCGGTAACGCCGCGTTTGAGTACCAGTTCGACCGCGCCGCACCCGGAAGGGAAAACCTGGGGGCAGTGCATGGGACCGAGGTCCCGTACGTGTTCGGGATGCTGACCAGCAGCGTGTACTCTTCTGCGGACCGCCAAATCTCGGCGGCGATCCAACAATACTGGACCAATTTCGCCAAGACCGGCGACCCGAACGGCCAGACTCTTCCGGACTGGCCCAAATTCGACACGGCTTCCCGAGGCTATCTCGAATTTACCGATGCCGGACCCGTTGCCGGCGAGGGCTTACGGCGTCCCTACTGCGACCTGTACCTCGAAAACGTAAAGCGCCTGACGGCGCACCGCTGATCTCTGGCGCGGCGATGTTCCCGGCTACAATGAAAGTTTCCGATGACGTACCGTGCCTTGCAGGTGGCTCTGGCCCTCGGCGCCGCCACGCTGGTGTCTTGTAAGAAGTCGCCGCCTGCGAACGTCGCGGCGATGGTAAACACTCACCCGATCACCTACGCGGAGCTGGAGAAGACCTATCAGTCTCAGTATCCGCAGCCCGCCGAGGGTTCAAGCGAAGATCAGGTGCAATCGCAAAAGCTGGATGTTCTGAGTAATCTGATTACGAGCGAGATTCTGCTGGAGCGCGCAGAGAAGCTCGGCCTCATGGCTGTAGATAGCGACGTGGAGACCGAGTTCAATAAGATGAAAGCGCCTTACACGAAGGAAGAGTTCGACCGGCAACTGGCGGGGCGGAGGATGACGATCGAAGATCTCAAATCGCAATTGCGCCGGGATCTCACGATTCAGAAGCTCATCAACAAGGAGATCACATCGCATATCTCGATCAGCGATGCCGACGTGGCGACTTTCTATAACAACAACAAGCGCAGTTACAATCTGCCGGAACCGGCCGTGCATCTGGCCCAGATCCTGGTGACCAAATCGCCGGATGCGAATGTTCGCAATCTCAAAAACAGTAAAGCGCGGAACGACGCGGAGGCGCGAACCAAGATCCAGGACATCGCCGGGCGGTTGATGCGCGGCGAAGATTTCACGATGCTGGCGCAGAACTA
Organism: Terriglobia bacterium; assembly: GCA_019242155.1. Classification (GTDB taxonomy): domain Bacteria; phylum Acidobacteriota; class Terriglobia; order Bryobacterales; family Bryobacteraceae; genus PSRJ01. The sequence goes on from JAFAWA010000473.1 coordinate 2,539, forward strand.
CTCCGAAGATCCGAACACCGCCGCGAACGGCGGCGACCGGGGCTTTGTGCCGGAGTCGGCTTTCGGCAACACGGATTCCGAATTGCGCAAACTGATCCTGTCCCTGCCGCCAGGTGGAGTCTCGCCGATTATTCCGACGCAGGAAGGCTACGTTATCTTGCGGGTGATTTCGAAGGAACCGGCGGGACAGCGGGAACTGAACGACCCGCGGGTGCAGCAAAGCATCCGGGACACGATTCTCAACCGCAAGGACGGATTGCTGCGAGCCGCGTATTACGAAGTGGCGCGCGACAGCGCCAAAGTGGTGAACTACCTGGCGATTGGAATTACGGATAACGCGGCGAAGACCAGGTAAGAGCGGCTACTCGTTTCGCCCGATCTGATACACGTAGATGGCGTAGCTCATGGTACCGGCTTTGGCCCGCACGGTCTCTACCGGCTTCCACCCCCGGATTGGGAACTGATTAGAGACGACGCGCGCGCCGGGCTTGAGATACTTTTTCAGATTTGGCTTCAAAAGGTCGTTGGAACTGGTCAGCAGAAACATGGTAACGACGTCGGCGGGGCTGAGGTCCACGGTAAGCGCATTCCCCTGCACCATGCGGACGCGGTCCTCGAGACCCATGG
>JAFAWA010000214.1 GCA_019242155.1 Terriglobia bacterium
GCCTGAGCTGAACGGCACCCACCGCAACGGGGCGGTTGCGGCCGTACCCGCAAACCAGGTCTCCTTCACCTTGAACGGCGAAAAGGTCTTCGGGTGCACCGATGAGACTCTTCTCCAGGTGGCAGAACGTTACGGAATCGAAGTTCCGCGCTTATGCTACAAGGACGGTTTGCGGCCCGACGGCAACTGCCGGACATGCATGGTCGAAATCAAGGGCGAACGCGCCCTGGCTCCTTCTTGCTGCCGCTATCCAAAAGACGGCATGGAAGTCACCACCAACAACGCACGGGCCCTTCTCAGCCAGAAGATGTCGGTCGAGCTACTGCTTTCCGACATACCTGAGACGGCGTATACCCTCAATTCGGAACTCGATCTGTGGGCCAAAAAGCTCGCCATCGGCAAACCCCGTTTCGCTCCACGTCTACAACCCGCAGAGGATCTGTCGCATCCGGCAATGGCGGTAAACCTGGACGCCTGTATTCAGTGCAAACGCTGTGTGCGCGCCTGCCGCGAAGAGCAAGTGAACGACGTGATCGGCTATGCCTTCCGGGGAGGACACTCCAAAATCGTTTTCGACTTTGATGACCCGATGGGCAGTTCCACTTGTGTCGCATGCGGGGAATGCGTCCAAGCTTGTCCCACCGGGGCGCTAATGCCCGCTCGCGGCGTGGGCAAGCTCGTACCTGATAAACAGGTGGATTCGGTCTGTCCCTATTGCGGGGTGGGCTGCCAACTCACTTACAACATCAAGGACAACCGGATTCTATACGTTCAAGGAAAAGACGGCCCCGCCAATTCCAGCCGCTTATGCGTAAAAGGCCGTTATGGCTTCGACTACGTACAACACAAGCATCGCCTTACAAAGCCGCTGATCCGAAAACCCGGTGTACCGAAACACAAGGCTTTTGTAGTCGATCCCGATAACTGGCAGAACATTTTCCGGGAAGCCACCTGGGAAGAAGCGCTGGATTTCGCGGCCCAGGGCCTGCGTGAAATTCGCGATCAATACGGAAAGCGCTCCCTGGCCGGGTTCGGCTCCGCCAAGTGCTCGAACGAAGAGGCATACGTTTTCCAGAAGCTGGTGCGGACGGGCTTCGGATCGAACAACGTGGATCACTGCACACGGTTATGCCACGCCTCGAGCGTTGCCGCTTTGATGGAAGGCATCAACTCAGGTGCGGTATCGAACCAGGTGCGGGATGTCGCCAACGCAGAAGTAATCTTTCTGATTGGCTCGAACCCCACCGTGAACCATCCCGTCGCCGCCACGTGGCTCAAAAACGCGGCCAAAGCGGGAGTCAAGCTCATCGTCGCCGACCCGCGCGGCACCGATTTGGCCCGCTACGCGACTCATTTTCTCCAGTTCAAGGCCGACACGGACGTCGCACTACTGAACGCGATGTTGTACGTCATCGTCGAAGAGGGCCTCGCCGACAAGGATTTCATTGCCGATCGCACCTCCGGTTATGAAGCGCTTGCCGAAAACGTGCTGAAGTTCTCGCCGGAAGCGATGGCCCCCATCTGTGGGATCGACGCTCAGACGATTCGCAAAGTCGCAAGGCTTTATGCCACCTCTAAAGCGTCGATGATCTTGTGGGGCATGGGCATTTCGCAGCACGTTCACGGAACCGACAATGCCCGGTGTCTGATCGCCCTAGCGCTCTCGACCGGCCAAATCGGCAAGCCCGGCTCCGGACTGCATCCGCTGCGCGGACAGAACAACGTCCAAGGCGCATCCGATTCCGGATTAATTCCGATGTTCTACCCCGACTATCAGCGCGTGGGAACACCTGCCGCGCGGATGCGGTTTGAGAAGTTATGGAACACCGAACTCGACCCGAATCCGGGGCTGACCGTCGTCGAGACCATTCATGCGGCTAAGCGGCACGAGATTCGCGGCATGTTCATCATGGGCGAAAATCCGGCGATGTCGGATCCGGACGTAGAACATGCGCGGGAGGCCATGGCGTCGCTCGATCATCTCGTGGTGCAGGACATCTTCCTCACGGAGACCGCTTACCTTGCGGACGTCGTTCTGGCCGCAACCGCATGGCCTGAGAAGATCGGAACCGTCACCAACACCGACCGCATGGTGCAGTTGGGGCGCAAAGCGCTCGATCCCCCGGGCGACGCACGGCCGGATTTCTGGATCCTCAATGAGCTGGCTCGCCGCATTGGAGTCGACTGGTACTACACGCATCCGCGCGAAGTATTCAATGAAATGCGAATCTGCATGGACTCGATCGCGGGAATTACATGGGACCGCCTCGAGCGGGAGTCCAGTGTGACCTATCCCTGTGTGAAAGAAGGCGACCCGGGCGAGCCCGTGGTCTTCATCCGGAATTTTCCGACGGAGTCCGGCCGGGCAAAGTTAGTTCCAGCCGACCTGATTTCTGCGGCCGAGCGGCCCGATGCGGAGTATCCGATGGTCCTCATCACCGGACGCCAGTTGGAGCACTGGCATACCGGGTCCATGACCCGCCGCGCTCTGGCCCTTGATTCGATCGAACCGGAACCCGTGGCTTCGGTGCATCCTCTCGAACTCGAGAGGTTGGGCATTGCGCCGGGAGGTATTCTCACCATCGAATCGCGGCGCGGCCACATCTCGCTCTACGCACGTGCCGACGAAGGCACTCCCTCTCGCACGGTCTTCGTGCCCTTCTGTTACTACGAGGCGGCGGCGAACATGCTCACCAACCCCGTGCTCGACCCGTTCGGGAAAATTCCCGAATTCAAATACTGTGCCGTGAAGGTAACCGCAGGCGGAAACGTTCCACAGCGGTTGAGCTTCGGCGGTGGTGTCTTGCTATCGGAACAGCAAATGGAACCCGTCCAATCGTAAGACACTCCAATCTGGCTCTGCAGCCGGAACCGATCACGTTTGATAGACTACCTGGGACATTTAAGAACTGGGAGGCCACATGGCGAAGCTTCCATTCTTGCTGGTGCTTGTGCTTTCGATAGCTCCGGCAACGGCCCAGTGGTTGAACTATCCGGTATCCGGAGTTCCCAAAAGCGCCGACGGATCACCGAATCTGAAGGCGCCCACACCACGGACAGCGGACGGCAAACCGGATCTGTCAGGTGTCTGGACTATGCTTTGTCCTTCCGAGCAGGGCCTCGTGATGTGTCTTCCTGAGTTATACGTTGCGCGAGACTTTGCCGATATTGGCCGCAGTCTCGACGGTGGATTGCCCTACCAGGCTTGGGCCGCCGACGCCGTCAAAGCCCGAAGAGCGGAGAACGGCAAGGACGATCCCTTCACGCATTGTCTGCCGGGCACGCCCGCGAGAATTCACACCGTGCCGTTTCTCAGGAAAATCGTGCAGACTCCGGCGCTCGTTCTGTTTTTGTCCGAGGTCAATTCGTCATACCGCCAGGTGTTTATCGATGGGCGGCGTCTGCCGGAGGATCCCAATCCGTCCTGGAACGGCTACTCAACCGGGCGCTGGGATGGTGACACGCTCGTGGTAGAGACGAATGGATTTCGGGACGGAGAGTGGCTCGATCGCTGGGGCAGTCCGCTGACGGACAAGGCCAGAATGGTAGAGAGATTCCGGCGCGTCAACTATGGCACGCTCGAAATCGAGCTTTCCGTGAACGATCCCAAGGCCTACACGCGGCCATGGACGGTGAAACTCAGCCAATCGATTGTGCTCAACTCGGACTTGATGGATTGGACCTGTCTCGAAAACGAAAAGGATTTTTCTCACCTGGTGGGGAAATAGCCCGGAGGCGCTTATTTGCTTTCGGCGTGTGCGCGGGAGAGGTCGACGAGTTCGATCTTCACCAGGGAAAACATGGACCGGCCCTGGGCTTTGTCCTGGGGGGCGATCACTTGCAGTGGCCGCTGATAGGCAAGCAGCGGGCCTCCATCTCGTTTGTCCGCTACCAGCACATGCGTGCCG
>JAFAWA010000109.1 GCA_019242155.1 Terriglobia bacterium
TCTGGTTCCGGTAGGCACGCACGCGGTCAAGGCACTGGGCGCTTATCTGCAAACCGGACGCGGCGCGCTTTTGCATGGACGCTCCAGCCGCTATGTTTTCGTAACCAATCGCGGCGGCTGCCTGACCCGCCAGGCGTTCTGGAAGCTCCTGGGCGGCTATGCCCGGCGGGTCGGCATCTTTCACGGCATCACTCCGCACGTACTGCGCCACAGCTTCGCCACTCATCTGCTCGAGGGCGGGGCCGACCTGCGCAGCGTGCAAGTGATGTTGGGACATTCGGACATCTCTACGACTCAGATCTATACCCACGTAATGCGGTCCAGGCTTCGCGAAACAGTCGAGAAGCACCACCCGCGGGCGTGAGTGGGCAGCACAAGCAGGCACGGGAAACGGTACGGATTAGGGGGTTCGAAAGCGCCGGCAAATGAGCGACTACATCTTCATGCTCGAAAGTCACCTGAGCACGGACCAAAGCCGCGCGGTGGAGGTGGTGCAGGCTGCCGCCACCCAGGCCAATCTCAATGTGTTCCTGGTAGGCGGAGCCATGCGGGACATGCTGGGCGGCTATCGCATTCGGGATCTCGACTTCGTAGTGGAGGGTAACGCCCTCAAGACGGCAAAAGCCGTGGCTGAACAAGGCGGCGCGCGCATCGTTTCTGAAGACGATCATCGGAAGTCCGCCGAATTAGTATTTCCCTCGGGTGTGACGCTGCAGATCGCCATGTCTCGCCAGTTGCGATACCCTCGCTCGGGCGGCAAGCCCCAAGTTTCGGCCGCCACCATCCAGGAAGATCTGCGCGGCCGCGATTTCACCTGCAACGCGTTGGCGCTTTCCCTGACCCGTGCCTCGCGCGGGCTGCTGCTCGATCCCTTGAACGGTTTGGCGGATATCGAACGGCGGGAACTGCGCCTTGCCGGCCCCTACGGGCTCTACGACGACCCTTGCCGCCTGTTGCGGCTGGTGCGGTTCCAGGTGCGCCTCGGGTTTGCCATAGAGGAGCGCACCCAATTGCAGGTTGCCAATGCGCGGCAGGCAGAAGTCGAAAAACTGATTCCCGCCCACGCTCTCGGCGAAGAACTGCAGCGCATCGGCTTGGAAGATAACCCGGGCGAGATTCTCCGGGCCCTTGAGCAAGCCGGTCTGCTCGCGCTCTTTTCGCCAGCTCTGGCCGGCCCGAAGCTCAATGCCCAGGGTTTCGCCAAGTTCGAGAAGATCGTCCGCCTTACCCCCGATGAACCTCGCTTCCGCGCCGCCCGCATGGGCACGTTCTTCTACGCTTTGACCGAGAAGTTAACCCCGAAAGAGAAGGCCGCGCTCGTACGCTCGACCGAACTGCCCAAGGCGGAGGTTGATCGCTGGGCGAAGCTCGAGACCCGCGCCCGCAAGCTCGAAACCGCTCTGCGCGCCCCGCGAATCCGCAAAGCTTCTCATGTTTACTTCCTGGTCTTGAGAGCCGAGCCGGACGAGATTCTGTTCCTGCTATACCACTCGTCCTACAAACCGGTGCAGGAGCGGCTGCGCAACTACTTCCAGAAATATGCGCCCGCCGTGCAGGAGATCACGGCCGAAGAGTGGGCCACGCTCAATGGCCAAGGGACCCCCCGGCGCAGCATGGAAAAGATCCGCGAGGACTTCATCGCCAACCGTCTGGATCGCAGGCCGCCCAAGCCGCCTCCGCCGCCGCTCGAACCGCCGCCGCCGCCGGTGGTCGAAACCTCCTCCGGGTTTCGCCGCGCCCGCTAGAAGAGCGGCTCCATCAGGCTCGCGAGAAAATCGCGGGTCACGGCGCTGAGATTGGCGCTCCTCCAATCGAAGGAGCGCCACACGGCCGTTTTTTCCTCAACGCAGCAGAATAGGGATCTGGTCCGTATCTCGAAACGCTCGAGCATCTGCTGGTTGAAGGTCCGTATCTCCCCTTCGAGAACGTATGGCATGGCGAACTTTTCTGTCGAAATAAGCTGCGCGGGAGCCTGGAAGCTAATGTGCATCTGCCGCCCCTGCGAACCGATCTGAATCAGGTTCACACCGCTTTCCCGAAACATTTCCGGACCGAAGCTTGGCGGAGCAATGTCCAGCGCTGCCGCGGCCAGCCTGCTATTCACCGACGTCACAAAATCGGCGCAGATTTCATGAAGCTCTTGAGCCCCGCGGCGTCGGAGAGCGAACACTTCGTCCGCGCTCCGCCGCGCGTGTTCGGCTTGATGCGCGGCATCAATTTGCCGCGCCAGTTTCGCAACTGCGTCGTCCTGGGCCATGGGTGTGAGTAAATCGTTATTGTAAGCCCGGTGGGCCTGGCTAAACAGCATCGGCTCCCACCTTTGCCTGCTCTGGCTGCCACTACGTCGCGCACCCGCTCCCATCGCCGGCAATTTGACGTATCATAACCTCGATCAAGGGTCTCGTTCAGGATGGCAAAATTGCATACCACGTTCCCGCGCTGCTCTCGCTTGCGGCCTCTTCTCTTCCTCGCATTCCTCGCGGCCGCCGCCCCGGCCTTCGCGCAACTCGACCTCTCCGGCGTCTGGGCCGACCGCATCACCGAAGATTCCTACGAACGCTCCGGAGGCCCGCCCTTAGGCGATTACCAGGGCATTCCGCTGAACGATGCCGGGCGCATGAAAGCCGATAGCCACGACCACTCCGAGTGGAGCCTGCCCGAGTTTCAATGCCGTCCGCATCCCGGGCCGTACCAGTGGCGCGCTCTCGGAGCCGTCCGCATCTCGCAGGAGATCGATCCGGTCTCCCGCGAACTCACCGCGTACCATCTCGAATACCTGCGCTCCATGGATCGCGTCATTTATATGGACGGCCGGCCCCACCCTCCCGAGTGGGCGCCTCATAGCTGGTCCGGCTTTTCCACCGGAAAGTGGGAAGCCGGCATGCTCGTCGTCAATACCACGCACCTCAAAGGCGCGTACCTGCGCCGCAACGGCGCTAGCTTCTCCGACAAGTCCACCATGATGGAGTACATCACCCGGCACGGGAACTATCTGCTCGTCACCATGATCGTT
>JAFAWA010000245.1 GCA_019242155.1 Terriglobia bacterium
CGGGTTCACCATCGGCGGGCCGGTCTGGATTCCTAAAATTTATAACGGGCACGACAAAACATTTTTCTTTTTCAACTGGGAGCAGTATCGCGAACATGTGACGATCAACACGCAGCTCGAAACGGTTCCCACCGACGCTTACCGCAGGGGAGACTTCTCCGCGGCTCTGATCGGCAGCCCCATTGGGACGGATCCGCTGGGCAGGCCGATTTATCAGAACGAGATTTACGATCCGAACACAACACGAACCTTCAACGGCCAACCGATTCGAGATCCCTTCCCCAACCAGATGATTCCCGCGTCGATGTTCGACCCGGTCGCGCTAAAGATTCAGGCGCTGTTCCCGGAGCCTGTAGGCCCTTCGGCCAACGGGTTGGTGAATAACTACGTTCCCAATATCCCGACCTCGCGAGTTACGGAGATTCCCTCGCTCAAAGTGGATCAGGTGATTGGTTCCAAGGGAAAACTCTCATTCTTCTGGCAGCGTACGAAGACCACGGCTCCACTCTCATTTACTTTCGGGCAGGTAGACGGGCTGCCGGATCCGCTGGCGACTAACGCGGGGACGTTCCAGCACGCGCCCGTGTACCGCGCCAATTACGACCATACGGTAACTCCGACTGTGTTATTCCATTTCGGCGGCGGATACAGAAGTAACTACTTCTTTGTGCCGACGGTGAACGAAGAGGGGCAGGTACCGAACTATAATGCCGAGCAGCAACTCGGGCTGCACGGCGGCACAACCCATCAATTCTTTCCCCCAATGAACGGGCTTTGTACGGGACCCGGCCCAATGACCCCGTACCTGTGCACGGGACAGGGCGGTATGCAGAATTTCGGCGGCGCAGCTTACGGTGTTAACCAGACGCAAGCCGAGACCGCGAATACCAGCCTCACCTGGGTGAAGAACAACCATACCTATAAGTTCGGCGGGGAACTCCGGATTGAAGGTTATCCGGTCCAGAGTAGAGCGAACACCTCGGGTACCTATAGTTTTGCGCCGGACCAGACCGGCCTGCCTTACCTTAACGGCACGACACTGTCCGGTCAGACTCCGGGATTTGCTTACGCGAGTTTCCTGCTGGGCGATGTGAAGACGGTAAGTATCAGTAACCCTGTGGCTCCGCGGTTAGGAAAGCATCAGCTCGGTTTCTATGCGCAAGACTCGTGGAAAGTAACGAGAAGACTCACTGTGGACTATGGCCTGCGGTATGACTTCTCCACTTACTTAAAGGAAGAGCATGGGCGGGACCCATTCTTTTCGCCGACGGTTCCGAATCCCGCCGTGGGTAATATTCCCGGCGCGATCATCTTCGAGGGTTATGGACCGGGACACTGCAATTGTGAACTGGCGAAGAACTACCCGTGGGCTCTTGGGCCGCGCCTGGGCATCGCGTTTCAGATCAATTCAAAGACGGTGGCCCGTGGCGGCTTCGGCATTATATACGGCAGCACGGAATCGAATAACAACGCTTCGGCGGGTCTCGCGGGTTCTACCAATACAGTGACGGCGCCTAGTTTCGGCGCGGCGGTCACGACTTTGTCGGTAGGCATTCCCGCGTCGTTCAATCCGGCGCCATGGCCGAACTTAGACCCCGGACAGTTCAATACGACCAAGACTCCGGTAAGTCTGGCGGGCGCTCCGGGCCAAGCCTGGCTCGATCCGAATGCGGGTAGGCCGCCGCGCCAGTATCAGTGGAGTGTCGGTATTCAGAGGGAAATACTGGCGAACCTGGTAGCGGAAGCGACTTATGTAGGCAACCGCGGTATCTGGTGGCAGGCACCGGCGCTACTCAATATCAACGAACTTACTGCCGCGCGACTGGCGCAGTTCGGCCTAAGTCTGAATAACCCGGCGGATGTGTCGCTGTTGACGCAGCAAGTGGGGTCGCCCGCGGTGGTGGCGCGCAATCTCAATATTCAGCCCTATCCGGGTTTTCCGTTGACACAAACGCTGGCCCAGGCGCTCAGGCCGTTCCCGCAGTTCACGACCATAGACTCGATTTGGGATCCCTTAGGCGACACCTGGTATAACTCGCTTCAGGTCAAAGTGACTAAGCGGCTCTCTCACGGCCTCTCCTTTCTGAGTACATTCAGCTGGCAGAAGACGCTGGTAAACGGCACAGAGATCGGCGAGCCCAATCCCGGCACGACCGGCAATGCGGTGGTGAACGATCCGTATAACCGGCCGCTTAACAAATACCTTTCGCTGTACGATCAGCCATTCTTGTTCAACATCTCACTGACTTATGTGACTCCCGCGATTCACAGGGGCAGGGTGCTTTCGTGGGTGCTTCGAGACTGGACATACGGGGCGTTCCTGCAATATTCGAGCGGTTTCCCGATCCAGGTCCCGTTTGCGAATAACAACCTGAACACTACTTTGTTCGCCGCGATTCCGGGATCGCCCGTGACCGGCACCGGAACCTTTGCCGATCGTGTGCCGGGCCAACCGCTGTTTACGGTGGACCTGAACTGCCATTGTTACGACCCCAACAAGACGTTCGCGTTGAACCCTAATGCCTGGGTCAACCCGCCGGCCGGACAGTATGGAACATCGGCGGCTTATTACAGCGATTACCGGACACAGAGACGCCCCGGAGAGAACATGAACTTCGGCAGAACATGGCGCTTCAAGGAGCAGATGAGTCTCAGCGTTCGCATAGAGTTCACGAACGTGTTCAACCGGGCATACTGGGGCAACCCGGCCAACACCAATGCCCAGGCGACACAGACCAAACAGCCCAACGGGAATGCCGCTTCGGGATTCGGTTTCATGAACACACTTACTCCCGGATTTACAGGGGCGCAGTTACCGAGAAACGGGACGCTGGTCGCGAAATTTAGTTTTTGAGAAGCGCTTCCGGAACCCTACTTAGGTTTGGGCAGGACCTTTAGGTTTGTGGGCAGAGTAAACAGGTCGTCTTTCAGGTCTTTGTTGATTTCTACGGAATCGGAGTACATTTCGTAGACCTTTTCACCGTTGCGGTCGCGGCGGATGTCGAACGGCCACTTGGCTCCGCCGCCGATGTCGCGGTATTTGGCGAAGAGCATGGCTTCCTGATCGAAGTCCTTGTAGTCGGGATTGCGGCGTTTGAACGACTGGCGGACTGGAAGCTTGGAGGTTTGGCTGAAGTGGACGGTGACGGTCCGGCCGTCGGCGTCGGTGATGTCTACGATCTCGACCGGTAGATTTTCGACGATATCGGCGCCCTGAGAGTAGAACTCGATTCCGGGCTCCCTGAGCCGCTGTCTCAAAATATAGAAGATATTGCGCAGAGTACTGTCTTTGTAGTTATCGTAGCGGCGGTCCTCGAGCGGGCGGGCTCCGCGGAAAGTAATCTCCCAAGCGCCGTTTTCGGTAAAGAGTACGGAATTGGATTGATCTTTACCGAACGCCTGGCGCTCGCGAAGACCGATCTGGCCGGGAGCAGGCACGACGTATCGAGTGTAGATGTGAGCGAGTGAGAGTCCGGAGAGCCGCTCGTTGTAGAAGGAGTAGGCGCGCCCGGTCTCTACCCGGTCTTCCATATGCAGGAACGCATCCCCGCCGAGAGCCGCGAGCGCCTCATATACTACCCGTTTGCCGCGCTCTTCATGAGTCTCGGCGGCGTGAACAAATGGGCTAGTAGAGAGAAGTAAGCAGACGACGGAGAGATTCAGGTGCTTCATGGGTGCTTTGCCGCGGCGGCTTCGGGGATGGTCAGGTCAATCGGGGTTACGGGACGGCCGAGCGCAGAGAGCGGCTGGGCAAAGTCTTTCGGGTTGCCCACGGCCACGATAGCGAAGCTGCCGGGATCGAGGCGCTGTTTGGCGACGCGCAGAATATCGGCCTTAGTTACTGTGGCGAGAGCCTTCTGGTACTGCTGAATGAAGTCCTTCGGATAACCGTAATACTCATAAGTGAGGATGCGGCCGAGAGTCTTGGCTTTGGTGTCGAAGGCGAAGACCAGGCCGTTCAGAGCGGTTTGCTTGGCGGTGTTCAGCTCATCGTCTGTGACTTCGGTAGTTCGGATCTTCTGTACCTCTTCCTGAATGGCTTTGACGGTCTCGACTGTGGACATGGACTTGGTGCTGCCGGTGATTTGGAACAGCCCGGGATGGTCATAGTTCGCGCCCCAGTCGGCCTCGATCTCGTAAGCGTTACCCATGCGCGTGCGTACGCGCTGGAAGAGCCGGCTGCGGAAGCCGCCGCCGAGAATATCCGCCATCACCTCGAGCGCCGGAAAGTCCTGGTCACGAAGCTCACCTCCCATCTGCCCGATGGAGAAGAACGTCTGAGCTACGTCGGTCTTCACGGCAAGGTAGGTGCCGGTGGCATTCACCTTCTGCACTGTGGGGAAGGCGGGGACCGGGGGCTGGCTTACTTTCCAATCGCGGAAGAGGGCCTCGATTTTGGACTTCATTTCGGCGGCATGGAAATCTCCCCAAACGGCAAGCATTACGTTCGAAGGGAAGAAGTATCTTCGGTAGAAATCGGCCAGATCCTGGCGGCTGATCCGGTCAATGGTGGCGTACTCCATTTGCCAGCCGTAGGGCGTGCTCTTGCCGTACAGGATATCGGCGAACTCGCGTTCGGTGATGCCGTGAGCATCGTCGTTGCGGCGGGCAATGCCGCTGCGCAACTGGCTCTTGGCGAGGTCCACTTTGTCCTGGCGGAAGGCGGGGCTGGTGAGCACGTCGCGAAACGCGGCCATGACCTCGTCGGTATTTTCTTTGAGAGCGTTGAAGGACACGGTGCCACTGGTTTCGTCGATGTGGCTTTCGACTCCGGCGGCTATATTCTCGAGCTCCTGGTCCAACTGGTCGCCGGTCTTCGATTCGGTGCCTCCGGTGCGCAGGACGATGCCGGTCATAGACGCGAGCCCGACCTTATCGGGCGGATCGAAGAGGTTGCCGGTCCGGACGCGTAAGCTGCCGTTGACGACGGGCAGTTCGTGATCCTCCATGAGGTAGAGCTTCATGCCGTTCGGAAGGGTGGCGGTCTCCACCTGTGGGATGGTGATGGGTCTCAAGGGAGGAAACTTGAGGTCCTTCACGAGGGGAACGGGAGGGCTGCCGGCGGGTCCGCCGCCCAAGCGGCCGGGCGCAGAAGGTTCGGGGCCGGTATTGGGGGGCGTCACGGCAGGCGTTTTCGGCTTGGGATTGCCGGGAGCTTGCGCTTGCGCCGCGGCGGCGGCGAGGGTGAGGATGAAGATCAACTGCTTCACTGGGTACCTCCGGCTTCTCGAGCAGAGCGCGCTTGCGGCTGACGTGGAGCGACGGTGAAGGAGACGGTGCGGGACGGGGCGACAAAGTACTGCCGGGCGACACGCTGCACATCTTCGGCGGTGACTTTATCGAGGTCATCGAGCGAGGTGAAAAGTTTACGCCAATCGCCGTAGGTGGCGTAGTTGGCGGCGAGTAAAGAAGCCAGTCCGGAGTTGCTGTCCAAGCGGCGGATTACGGCGGCGCGGGCCTTGGTTTTGACGCGGGCCAGGGTTTGCGCGTCCACGGTCTGGGCCTGAAAGTTCGTGAGCAGGTCGTCGAGAGCCTTCTGATTCTCCTCGACCGAATGGCCCAGGGCGGGCGCGATGAAGAAGAGGAAGAGGTTGGGGTAACGTCCGTCGGGGAAGGTATCGGCGGCTTCGGCCTCGAGAGCGATCTTCTGATCGCGCACGAGACTTTGATACATGAGGCCGGTGCGGCCTCCGGAGAGGATTTCGGAAATGATGTCGAAGACGGGATCGTCTTTCGAGTATTCGTCGGGACGCTTATAGCCCACTACGAGCAGCGGCTGGCTGGGCGAGTCGATCTCAGCGCGCTTGGGACCGGGTTGGGGCGGCTCTTCGGTGAGCCGAGCGGTAGGTAGCGGACGTTTGGCCAGCGGGCTGAAGTACCGTTCGGCCATCCGGCGCGCGTCGGCGGGATTGATATCGCCCACGATGGCGATCGTGATGTTGGCCGGCGCATAGTATTTTTCGTAGAAGGCCTTGGCGTCGGCAAGCCGCAGGTTGGCGACATCGCTCGGCCAGCCTCCCGGCGGATTCCGGTAAGGGTGGGCGCTGAACGCGGTAGCGATGAAATCCTGGAGCAGTTTGCCTTGCGCGCTGGACTCGACGCGCATGCGGTTTTCTTCCTGAACTACGTCCCGCTCCTTGTAGAATTCGCGGAAAACGGGATGCAGGAACCGCTGCGATTCGAGGAGGAACCATAACTCCGCGCGGTTGGAAGGCAGGCTGTAGAAGTACTGGGTGGAATCGTAGGAGGTGCCGGCGTTCAATCCGACGCCGCCGTTCTCTTCGATGATGCGCGGGTACTCGTTGGGGACGACATACATTTGGGCGTGCTCGATGGCCATTTCGACCTGGGCTTCGAGGGCCTGCATCTTGGCGGGATCGGCTCTGGGGCCCTTGTTCTGCTCGGCCTCGAGGCGGTCATAAGCGGCTTCGATGGCTTCGAGTGCCTTGCTTTCGGCGGACCAGTTAGTGGTTCCGATGGTTTCGGTGCCCTTGAAGGCCATGTGCTCGAACATGTGAGCGATTCCCGTGCGGCCGGACGGGTCGTCGACCGAACCGGCGTTGACGTAGGTGTGGAACGAGATGACGGGGGCATCGTGACGCTCCACGACAATAAAGTGCAGGCCGTTGGGCAAAGTGAATTCGGTTACCTTCTTTTCAAATTCTTTTAGGATTTGAGCGGAAAGGAAAGGGGAACCGAAGAGGATGGCGGCACCGAGGGCAATGATTCTTCGCACCGGCAGAATTGACTCCTGTACTAACTAAGAGGATATCAGGCGCGCGGGGAAGGACGGCTTGGAGTGAGGCGGAGCGAGCGGCGGGCAGTTAGGGCTTATCGTTCGGGACCGGTCTTTGGTACTCAACACAGTACCTGCATGATGCGCAGCGGGGACAACACTAAATGATAATAAGTCAGGGGCCAACGGCAACCACGTATGCTTGCTTTCGACCGGGGCGGCGGGAGTGACGGAAATCGCGGAGCGAGTGAGGGAGATAGGCCGGCGAGTGAGGGGAGCGGAGGGGCCGCGGGCGATCGAAGATTGCACCGGCGGTACGGGATCTGCTTGGAACTGCGCTGGAAACTTACCCGCAGGCGGCGGCTATTAGCGTCGGGCCGCGGCATCACTCTGAACATGAGCAGCCGGGGTGTGCTGCTCGAAACAGAACTGCCGGTGCCGGGAGCGGGGATGCTGGAACTTTCGATCTCCTGGCCGGTTTTGCTGAACCGCGTAGCCGTTTTGCAGTTAGTCGTGGCGGGCCCGATTGTGCGGCTTTCCGGCCGCCGTGTAGCCATGCGGATCAGCCATCACGACTTTCGCACACAACGGGGGCAGACTGGACCTGCAGTGGTGAAGACGACAACCACCGGCGCGGTGAACTCGTAAGTCTGTAAGTGCGGAACTTAGGGAAGGATGTTAGTACCGTTGCCTAAGTCGCGGCTCCGTACTCCTAACATACCCAGAACTGAATAGCACCAAGCAGCTATTGTTCGCGTAAGGTTCTTACCTCAAAATGGGAGAATGCATACAGGTAGCGCAAGCTCCGCGCCTGATCGCAGCACCCGGCAGGAGATCGAGGACAAGCTTCGGCAGGACGTAGAGGACGCGATTAAAAAATTGAAAGCAACCGTTTCCCCGCAGGAGAAGGCCGCCGTTGCCGAACAACTGCGGGAAGCCTGTGCGAGGCTGAACAATCTATTGCTCCAGGGCAAGATGCCTCCGGGGATCTGAGCGCCGTTCGAACATCGTTCGGAATGCCCAGGTTAGCGGAGAGGGAGGCGTAACAGCCGCCCGTCAAGGTTGACCGGTCCGGCAGATCAAGGTGTGCCCAAAATAGAGGCCCATGCCGCGGGGCTCCGTTTGTGGTATCCCATTTGAATATGCCGAACATGACTCGCCGTGAAGCTGCCGGTCTATTGCTCGCGGGCGCCGCTCTGACGCCGCGCCTCCGTGCGGCCGTTTCGATTGACGATACGCTGCGCCAGGGAATTGAGCGCCGGAAGATTCCGGCGGTCAGTGCGGTGGTGGCGGGTCCCGAGAAGATCATTTATTCGGGCGCGTTCGGGAAGCGGGACGGCTCTTCGGGAATGAACGTGAAGGCCGACTCGATTTATCGCATCGCGTCGATGACGAAGGCGATTACAACGACGGCCGCGATGCAACTGGTGGAACAGGGAAAGGTGAGCCTTACGGTTCCGGCCGCGAAATATCTGCCGGAGTTGGGAAAGCTGGAGGTTTTGGAGGGCTTTGATGCCGCGGGCAAGCCGATGCTGCGGCCGGCCAAGAAGCAGATCGAACTGCGCCACCTGCTCACGCACACTTCGGGCTTTGTTTACGCGAATTGGGATGGGAAGCTCACGCGATATAACAAGGCAACCGGGAACGCGCCGCCGCCGGGAGAGGTTGCCCCGCTGACGCCGCTGGCTTTCGAGCCCGGAACTCGCTGGCAGTACGGGACGGGGATTGATTGGGCCGGCAAGCTGGTGGAATCGGTGAGCGGGCTGTCGCTTGAAGACTATTTTCAGCGGAACATTCTGAAGCCGCTGGGCATGGTGGATACGACGTTCATTCTGCCCGAGACGAAATTCAGCCGCCTGGTGAGCACCTACCGGCGGCAGCCCGGGGGCGCGCTCAAAGAGGATCCGCGCACCATGCCGCAGCCTCCCAAGGCGTTCAATGGCGGCGGCGGGCTGTTCTCAACCGCGCCGGACTATATCAAGTTCACACAGATGATTTTGCGGAAAGGCCGGGCCGCGGACGGCCACCCGATTCTGGCGGCCAAGACTGTGGACATGATGACTTCCAGCCAGACCGGCTCGGTGAACGTTCAGAAGCTGATCAGCGCCGATCCCAACGTTTCGGCGGATGTGGATCTGCACCCCGGCGCCGCGGATAAGTACACGTATGGCTTCCTTCTCAATCCGGTGGCGTATGAGGGGGGGCGGTCGGCGGGAAGTCTGGCGTGGGCAGGCATCGAGAACACGTTTTACTGGATCGACCCGCAGAAGGCGCTTACGGCGGTGATCATGATGCAGTTTTTCCCCTTTGTGGACCGCGAAGCGGTGGGAATGCTGCACGACTTCGAACAGGCGGTGTACGCCGCCTGAGGGGATGGACGCCCGGCCGTCGGCTGCCGTTGGCCGGTGCCGTTGACCGTAGTTTCCGTAACATGTTACCGTGTTACTCTTAAATTTAGCCGTTCGGGGTTCCTCTCCTCTTCTTATAAGACATGGATGCTACGCTGCACGCCCTTGGTCAGATACTGCTAAGAGCCGTGCCGACGTTTTTTTTGGTGCTGCTGGTGCACTTCTATCTGAAGGCAACGTTTTTCAGGCCGATGGGGAAGGTGCTCAAAGAGCGCTATGCGGCCACCGAAGGGGCGCGGCTGCTGGCCGAGCAAAGCATTGAGCACGCGGCGGTGAAGACGGCGGAATACGAAGCGGCGCTGCGCCAGGCCAACTCGGAAGTCTACGAATCGAACGAGAAATTGCAGAAGCAGCTTGCGGAGCAGCAGGAGACCGAACTGCGCGCCGCGCGCCAGGAGGCCGAAAAACAGGTGGCGGCGGCCAAAGCGGAGCTGGCAAAGGACGTCGAAGCCGCCAAGGTGAATCTGGGGCGCGAGACGGAGATGCTGGCGAACCAGATTACAGAGTCGATTTTGAGCCGGAGCGCGGCATGAGGCGTTTCGGTTGGCGCGCGTTAGTTCTGGGCTTGCTTCTGGTCCTTCCGGCGATCGCGCAGGAATCGGAAAACGGAAAGAAAGGCGAGGAAGCCAACGACATGGGTTGGCGCATTGCCAATTTCGCCCTCCTAGCGGGAGGCCTTGGTTATCTCATCGGGAAAAACGGCGGGCCGTTCTTTGCGGGCCGCTCTCGCAAGATTACCGGCGATCTGGCGCGCGGAGAAGAGGCGAGGAAGGAAGCGGAGCGGCGCTCGGCAGAGGTGGAGCGGCGCCTCGCGAACCTTGAAAGCGAGATCGCGGCGTTACGCACCCGTTCGCGGGCCGAGGCCGATCAGAACGCGGAGCGGATGCGCCAGGATACCGCGGCAGAGATGGCCAAGATTCGGGCGCGATCCGAGCAAGAGATTGCGGCAGCCGGAAAGACGGCGCGGGCCGAGTTGAAGCGCTACTCCGCGGAACTCGCGATCGGTATTGCGGAGCAGAAGATCCGTTCGCGCCTGAACAGCGATACACAGGATGCGCTGGTAGGGGATTTTCTAGGAGAACTGGATGATCCGGCCGCGCAGAACCGAAAAAATTAGGATCTGACCATGACTGTTTCCGGCATTGCTGCGCGATACGCCGAGGCCCTGGCGGACATCGTTACCGCCGCCGGTTCGCCGCTACGCGCCCAGGATGCGGTTGCCGAACTGGTTGCCTTTGAGGGCACGATCAAATCTTCGCCGGAGCTATACAACGCGCTGACCTCGCCCGCGGTTCCCAACAGCCGGAAAAGGGCGGTGATTGGCCGGATCGGCGATGATCTCCAGTTATCGAAGATTACGCGCAACTTCCTTTTTGTTCTGATCGATCATAGCCGCCTTCCGCTGCTGCCGGGGATGCTCGAGGCGTTCGAAGCCGTGCTCGATGAACGTCTGGGCTTCGCACGCGCAGAGATCGCCTCGCCTAGGGAACTCAATCCCGAACAGCGCGCGGCTCTGAGCGCTGCGCTCGAGAGGCTTACGGGGAAGCGGATTCGTATGCGGTTCCGGGTCGAGGAGTCGCTGATCGGCGGCGTAGTGGCGCGCATCGGTTCGACCATATATGACGGCTCGGTTCGCGGCCAACTGCGGTCGCTCGAACATCGTCTGATAGCCCAGGATTAATCGTAACGGAAGGTTTTCTATGGCTCACATTGCAGCGGACGAAATCACCAGTATCCTCCGCCAGGAGATTGAGAATTACGAACGCGCGATCAACGTGCAGGAAGTCGGCTCGGTGATCTCGGTGGGCGCCGGCATCGCACGCATAAACGGCCTCGAAAAGGTCATGGCCGGAGAGCTGATCGAATTTCCCAATGACGTAGCGGGTATCGCCATGAACCTGGAAGAAGACCAGGTGGGCGCGGTGCTGCTGGGCGATTACACGACGATCAAAGAAGGGGACGAAGTCCGCCGCACCCGGCGCATCATGTCGGTGCCGGTGGGCGAAGGGTTGATCGGACGGGTCATCGATGCGCTTGGGAACCCGATCGATGGGAAAGGCCCGGCACACACCACGGAGTTCAACCCGGTAGAGCGTCTTGCGCCCGGCGTCATCGACCGCCAGCCGGTAAAAGAACCGATGCAGACCGGTATCAAGGCGATCGACGGCATGATCCCGATTGGGCGGGGCCAGCGCGAGTTGATCATCGGCGACCGGCAGACCGGGAAAACGGCCATCGCGCTCGACACCATCATCAATCAAAAGGGCGGCGACATGATCTGCATCTATGTCGCTATCGGGCAGAAGCGGTCCACGGTGGCGCAGGTGGTGAAGACACTCGAGGACCACGACGCCATGGCTTACACGATCGTGGTCTCGGCCTCGGCATCGGAGCCTGCGCCGATGCAGTATCTGGCGCCGTTTTCGGGCTGCGCGATCGGCGAATATTTCCGGGATCGCGGCAAACACGTGCTCTGCGTATACGACGATCTTTCGAAGCACGCAGCGGCGTACCGCGAAATCTCGCTGCTTTTGCGCCGTCCGCCGGGCCGCGAAGCCTATCCCGGCGACGTGTTTTATCTGCACAGCCGGCTGCTCGAGCGGGCCGCGAAATTGAATAATGAGAAGGGCGGAGGCTCGCTGACGGCGCTTCCGTTTATCGAAACGCAGGCGGGCGACGTTTCGGCGTACATTCCGACTAACGTTATTTCGATTACCGACGGCCAGATATTTCTCGAGGCCGATCTGTTTAATTCCGGCCAGCGGCCCGCGATCAACGTGGGTATTTCGGTAAGCCGCGTGGGCGGCAACGCGCAGACCAAGGCCATGAAGTCGATCGCCGGTACGCTGCGGCTGGAGTTGGCGCAGTACCGGGAACTGGCGGCGTTTGCGCAGTTCGGCTCCGATCTCGACAAATCCTCACTCGACCAACTCAACCGCGGCCGGCGTCTGATGGAGATTCTCAAGCAGGGGCAGTATCAACCGCTGCCGCTCGAGAAGCAGGTGATGGTGATCTTCGCCGGAACGCAAGGATTCCTGGACGACCTGCCGGCGGAGCAGTGCCGCAAATTCGAAGAAGAGATGTATCGATTCATTGATAATGCGCACCGCGGTATCTGGGATGAGATCCGGGAGAAGAAGGCCCTCGATGATCCGCTGCGGAACAAGATGAAAGACGCGCTCAAAGATTTCAAAGGCCGCTTCACGGCGCAAAATCCCGCGGAAAAGCCGCATGCCTAGCCTGATCGACATAAGGCGCCGCATACGCTCCGTAAAGAACACTCAGCAGATCACGAAGGCCATGAAAATGGTCTCGGCGGCGAAGCTGCGGCGGGCTCAGGACCGGGTAATCGGGGCGCGGCCTTATGTCACGGCGCTCACAGGGATTCTCAGCAATGTAGCGGCGGCAGCGGCAAGCGACCCGGAGGCGGGCGCGAATCCGCTCATGGCCGAGCGGCCGGAACAGAAGATCCTTGTGGTGCTGGTGACCGCCGATAAGGGGCTGGCGGGGGCGTTCAACAGTAATCTCATTCGCGGCGCGCAGCGCTTCATCACCGAGCATAGCGGCGCGGAAATTACGCTCGAACTGGTCGGCCGCAAAGGGCGCGATTTTTTCCGGAAGCGCCAGGCCCGCATCTCGGGCGATCTCCTCTTTCCGGCGAAGCCCGCGCTCGAAGATATACAACCCATCGCCGCCAGAGCCGTGGACCTATTTGCGAAGGGCGAAATCGATTCCGTTTACCTGCTCTATAACGAATTCAAAAGCGTGATGTCGCAGAAGCTCACGTTGACGCGGGTGCTCCCGGTAGAGGCGCCGAAACAGGAGAACCCGATCGACTACATCTTCGAGCAGCCGCCCGCCGAAATGTTGGAAGCGCTGTTGCCGCGGTATGTGGAGATGCAGTTTTTCCGAGCTTTGCAGGAGTCCGTAGCGGCGGAGCATGCGGCGCGCATGACGGCGATGGACGCGGCCACTTCGAACGCGGCGGACATGATTGAGAGACTTACGCTGTATATGAACCGCGTACGGCAGGCCAGTATTACGAAGGAGATTATCGAGGTCGTGAGCGGAGCCGCGGCCGAATGAGCTGCGGCCGGAGCTTGGGCCTAGGTACGCTTTGGGCCGGGGCATTTGCCGGGCGCTTTTTGGGTATTAAGGAGTTTACGTACTGACATGTCATCCAGCACGAATGGGCAGATAGTCGGAAAGGTCATCCAGGTGGCCGGACCGGCCGTGGATTGCCAGTTTCCAGAAGGCCAAATTCCTCCGGTCTACACCGCGATTCGGGTGATCAGCGAGGGTTTCGAGGTTCCCGAACCGATCGACGTCATTTGCGAGGCGCAGCAACACATTGGTGAGGGCCGCGTGCGCACGGTCGCGATGCAGCCAACCGAAGGCCTGGTGCGCGGCATGCAAGCGATCAGCCTGGGCCACCCCATCGAAGTGCCGGTCGGTCCGGAGACTTTGGGGCGGGTGCTGAACGTTCTCGGCCAGCCGGTGGACGAAATGGGCGGAGTAAATGCGAAGAAGTTCTACCCGATCCACCGGCATGCGCCCTCATTCGAGGATCAGGCGGTCGAGCTGCAGATGTTTGAGACCGGGATCAAGGTTATTGACCTGATCGAGCCCTATCTGCGCGGCGGCAAAATCGGCCTGTTCGGGGGCGCGGGCGTCGGCAAAACGGTAATCATTCAGGAACTGATAAACAACATCGCGATGAAGCATGGCGGTGTGTCGGTCTTCTCCGGGGTGGGCGAGCGCACGCGCGAAGGCAACGACCTGTGGCTCGAAATGCAGGAGTCCGGCGTAATCGATCCCCACGATTTCCAAAAGTCGAAGTGCGCCCTGATCTACGGCCAGATGACGGAGCCGCCCGGTGCGCGCCTGCGCGTGGGTCTGACCGGTCTCACGGTGGCCGAA
>JAFAWA010000246.1 GCA_019242155.1 Terriglobia bacterium
AACCGCCCACGTCCGCGGGAAAACCTACACGCGCCACAGCTCTTGTTCACGTTACGCCACGAAGCACTCTGTGGCGTTTCGAATCCCACAGTTCCCCAAGGGCTAAATGCCGGTGGCCGTCCTATGTGGCTCCCGCTAAAATAGCGCGTGCCTGATCATTACTTGCTCATGCCCATTGACATCCCCCGGCGTCCCGCGATAGCATCGCGCACTGATCACTCGTTTCGAGGTACAAAATCTGTGAATCGAAGTTTGTCCACCGCCATCGGGCTAGTATTTTTGCTGAGCGTTCGCGCTTGGGGCCATCACTCCTTCGCTGCGGAATATGATTCGAACAAGCCGGTAACGGTTAAAGGTGTCGTCGCCAAGATCGCTTGGGTCAACCCCCACGCCTATGTCTACGTCAAAACTACAGAGGGCGGAAAAGAGGCCACCTATGCATTTGAAACCAGTAGTCCTAATGCATTGCTCCGCCGCGGGTGGAAACGCGCTTCGCTGAAAGAAGGCGACCAGATCACCGTGGAAGGCTATCTCGCCAAGGATCCGCGGCCGCTCTCGGATGGCTCTATTCATGGGAATGCCCGGCTGGTCACGACCGCCGACGGGCACAGTGTTTTCGCCGGAACTTCCGGAGACGACGGCGGTCCATCCAAGTAAGGGCTCAATCATGAAAAGATTAATTCCCGGGGCCACAACCCTACTGTTGCTGTCACTCGCGCCTTTATCTCATCACGGCGCGGCTCAAACCGAGAAGGCTCCAAAGGGCGCCAAGAAAGACTTGGGCGGCCCGGGCGGCGTGATCGCCGTCAATGGTGTGCGCGATGAGAATCTTCCCAAGCCCCCCGATGGGCCCACACCGCGTATGCCCGACGGCAAGCCCGATCTTTCCGGGGTTTGGTTAATCGGCAACTATTCGTTCTCCAATATGGGCGGGCCGCTCCCTTTGCAGCCTTGGGCGAAAAAGCTCACCGAGGAGCGTCGCGACGTTCGCGGCAAGGACGACCCCGAAGCCAAGTGTCTTCCGGCCGGCGTACCTCGCATCACGCCGTATCCTATGAAGCTGGTGCAAACCCCCAAGCTGGTCGTCATGTTGTTTGAAGGAAACGTTCACAGCTATAGGCAGTTCTTTCTTGACGGGCGCGGCCATGACCCGGACCTCGATCCTACCTGGATGGGAGAATCTATCGCCAAGTGGGATGCAGATACGCTGGTGGTTGATACATTGAATTTCAACGATAAGACTTGGTTGAACGGGGGCGGTACGCCCCATACCGACAAGCTGCATGTGATCGAGCGGTATACGCGCCCGGATCTGGGACACCTTAACGTCGAAATCACTATGGACGACCCCGGCACATTTACCCAGCCGCATACTTTCAAACGCCAGCACATACTCAGCACGACGTGGGAAATTCATGAGTATGTGTGCAACGAGTTCAACGTAGATCAGGACCGTCTGGTCGGCCATTAACAACGGAAATGCATCCGAGCTGCGGCCGGGGCAGTGGTCGAAAAACCTTATGAAAAGATCTCGTGTAATTTTTGTAGTGATGCTGTCCTGGGCTGCGTTCGCCCAATCGGACCGCGGCAGCATAACAGGCGTGGTTCTCGATCCGGGCGGCGCCGTGGTCGCTAACGCTGCTGTAGAAGCGAGGAATGCGGCTACCGGAGCCCTGTACCAAGCTGCGGGAACCGCGACCGGTAACTATACCGTTTCCGAGTTGCCTCCTGGTGCATATAAGGTGTCGATTACGGTTCCTGGTTTCAAACAGTATGTTCGTCAGAGCTTAGACGTGCTTGCCGGACAAACTCTACGTGTTGACGCCACGCTCGAAGTAGGCGCCGCGACCGAAACGATTACGGTGAGTGAAGCAGCATCGCTGTTGAAGACGGAGAGCGGCGAACTGAGCCACAACGTGGCAAGCGACCGCCTCGACGATCTTCCCATACTCACCATGAGCACTAACATCCGGCAGCCCTTGACGGTGACCCAATTGCTTCCCGGCACGGCGTATATTCCCAACCCCTCTTTGCCTCAGTTGCTAACGGTTCGAGTGAATGGTACGCCAACTAATTCAGAGCGCCTCCGCGTAGAAGGACAGGACGCGACCGACGAGCTCGGGCAGGGGGCCGCTTCCCAAACCCAAGGCAGTGTGGATGCCCTGGAGGAGTTCGCGATCCAGACCAGTAACTTCGCCGCTGAGTTCGGTCTCGCGGGTGGAGTCGTGTACAACATCACTATGAAATCGGGCAGTAACCAATTTCACGGAAGCGCCTACGAGTACTTCGCGAACGAGGCACTCAATGCCGGAGTGCCGTTCACCAGCAATGGAAATGGTGGCCACCTCCGGCCTGCCGTCCGCCGCAACGATTACGGGTTCACCTTCGGTGGCCCGGTCTGGATCCCGAAAGTCTACAACGGACGTGACAAAACATTTTTCTTCTTTAGTTGGGAGCAGTACCCAGTTCATCAGTTCACTACTAACATCTTCAACACAGTCCCGATTCCCGCTTACCGCACCGGTAATTTCAACCAGGCACTAACTAGTCGCACTTTGGGAGCCGATCCTTTGGGCCGCCCCATTATGGAGAATGAAATCTTCGACCCCGCCACACAACAGTCCGTCAATGGAATGCTGGTTCGCGATCCGTTTCCGAACAATACTATTCCCGCAAACCGCCTCGACCCGGTGGCACTCAAAATTCAATCGTTAATTCCGCTACCCACTCAGAACGGACTCGTAAACAATGGGGTCTATCCTTTTACCAACAACATCACAACCACTATTCCCTCTCTTAAACTTGACCACCTGCTTAACTCGCGGCAGAAGTTGAGCTTTTATTGGCAGTGGGATCACTATTGGGGAACCGCGCCGGGAAATGGATTATACGAGGGCTTCCCCCAGCCGATCTCGCAAGGCACGCTTACGCACTACGACGCTCATATCTGGCGCTTGAATTACGACAATACGTTATCGCCCACGAAGTTATTGCACCTGGGGATAGGGTACGCGGATAATTTCAATCGCAGTCTCGATGAAACCCGCAATTTCAATCCCACCACTCAACTGGGCTTGCAGGGACCGTTTACCCCTTATGCGTTTCCCAGCATTTCCGGATTGAATTCGCCTCAGGGAGGCGTGAACCCCGGCCAATCCGGCGGGTCGAACTCTCTCGGCCCGATCGGCGCGATCCAAAATACCATGCAGAAGACAACCGCCGTAGCAAGTCTTTCGTGGGTCAGAAACAATCATACCTTCAAGACCGGAGCGGAACTGCAGAACGATGGTTTCCCCGCAATCATCAATCAAGGCACCGATGGCGTTTTCGCATTCAGTGCGGCCGAAACGGGCCAGCCGTATTTAAACAACACCACCCTGGCCGGCGGCAACGTTGGGTTTCCATATGCCAGCTTCCTGTTGGGCCTGGTCGATAGCGGGAATATTCGCGTACCAACGGCCGGGAAACTCGGTAAGCACGAGTTAGGATTCTATGTGCAGGATACCTGGAAAGTCACTCGTAAGTTCACTCTCGATTACGGTCTCCGCTACGATTACTCCACCCCGGAGCGCGAGCAATACGGCCGATTGCCAAGCTTTTCCCGCACTCTACCGAACCCCAGCGCCGGGGGCCAACCCGGTTCGGTAATTTACGAGGCCACTTGTAAATGCACCTTCGCCCACACGTACCCTTGGGCGTTCGGGCCGCGGCTCGGCTTCGCGTACCAGGTTGCGCCGCATACCGTAGTGCGCGGCGGCGCGGGGATAATTTACAACGGTACCGATAACGATAACAAGGCGTCCAGCAACGTCACCTCTACCAACCCGTTCAACTCGCCGGGCTTCGGTCAGCCCGCGATGACCTTCGCGCAAGGCGTTCCCTTCACGGCGGCGCAGATTGCGTGGCCTAATTTCAGCCCCGGTGAGTATCCGTCTCCCGGAACTCTCTCCAGCCCTCCGCTTGTGGTCGACCCCAACGCCGGACGGCCTGCGCGCCTGTACCAGTGGAGCATCGGCGTCCAGCGCGAAGTCTCGACCAACCTCGTAATAGATGCAACTTATGTGGGTAATCGCGGTATCTGGTGGCAGGCGCCCACGCAGGTCAACTACAATGCAATCACACCGGACATGCTGGCCGCGCACGGGCTGAACATCAACAGCCCTGCCGATCAACAACTGCTCATTTCTCCTCTGAACTCGCCATTGGCCATCTCGCGAGGATTCGGCAAACCCCCTTATTCCGGGTTCCCGCTCTCGGCAACTGTGGCTCAGTCTTTGCGGCCGTTTCCGCAGTTCGCAGCCGGGGGTGGCGCAACCGCCATCGGAGCGGCTAGCGCGGCCGGACTCACTCCCCTGTGGGCTCCGCTCGGTGACACTTGGTACGATGCGCTCCAGGTCAAAGTCAGTAAGCGCCTCTCTCATGGCTTGGAGTTCACTTATGTCTTTACCTGGCAAAAGACGCTCGACATCGGCGCCGAAAGCGACAGCCCAGCCGGCAGTTCCGGGCAAGTGAATAACGTGTTTAATCGCCGAGTGAACAAGTATCTCTCAGTTTACGACCAGCCCTTTGTAAGCACCTTGGCGGTGAATTACACCGTGCCGAGACTGAAAATCAATCGCGCTCTCTCCTGGCTAATTCGCGACTGGCAGATTGGCATCTTTCAGCAGGATGCCAGCGGCACTCCTATCCTTTCGCCCGTTTCCACCAACAATCTGGGCAATATGCTATTTCAGAGCACCTTCGACAACCGTGTGCCGGGCGTGCCTTTGTTTACCGCGAACCTCAATTGTCACTGCTTCGACCCGAACAAGACGTTCGTTCTCAATCCTGCGGCGTGGGTCAACCCGCCCGCCGGACAGTTCGGTACGGCTGCGGCATACTATAGCGACTACAGGACCGAGCGACGGCCCGTAGAAAATCTGGGCCTGGGCCGTATCTTTCGGATCAGAGAAGGAGTGACTCTGAATATCCGGGCGGAGTTCACGAACGTGCTGAACCGGACCGAGACGGCGAATCCAACGTCAACCAACGTGCTTGCCACACAGACGCGCAACGGGGCGGGCCAGGCCACTGCCGGTTTTGGCTGGATCAACACGGCCACTCTCGCCGCGGCCCCTCGTCAAGGCGACATCATCGCCAGGTTCCGGTTTTAAGCCCCGCCTCAGCGAAGACATGTATCCGCGGAGTTGCTGCAGCGCCTCTATAGGATCACCGGCCCTCGCGCAAAATAACTCCCCTACCTGCAACAACTCGCATCGCCTAATTTCAGACTTTGCCCTCCCGCAATGCTACGCCTGAAGTAGCGGCGGCCTCCTGCCGCCGCTTTCACCTATGGAAACTAAAAAGCCGATCTCCGAAAAGCAGCTCGCCGCCAACCGCCGCAATGCCCAGAAATCTACCGGCCCGGTCACTCCGTCCGGCAAATCCCGCTCCGCCCAGAACGCGCGCAAGCACGGCTTCACCGCCGCCAAGTTCACCATCATCCGCCTCGAAGACGCCGCGGAACTCGAAAACCTCGTCGCCGATCTCGTCTCCGTCTACCAGCCCATCAACCCCCAGGAACAGTTCGCCATCGAGCGCATGGCTCTCGCGCAACAGTCCATGCTCCGCGCCGCGCGCCTCGAAGCCGGTCTCTTCAGCTCCTGCCTTAACGACGCCATGAACCTCAACGGCACTCCCATCTTCATGATGTCCGCCGAACTGGCCGGCGGCGTCGATATCGCCGTCCAGCAGAACCGCAACTACTGCCTCTCGGAAGGCTTCACTCTCATCGCCAAACAGTCCAACAGCTTCTCGCTATTCCTGCGCTACCAGGCCCAAGCCGAGCGCCAATACCGCCGCGCGCTCGAAGAATTCGAACGCCTCCGCGCCGAACGCCCCCTCATCCCCGACCCCGAACCACTCGCCCAAAACCCCTCGCCCCAGCCCGAAATGGCTTCGTTCGGTGATCCGCCTGCCGCACCCGAACCCACGCCCGCAGCCGCGAGCGGCCCGCACCCAAGCCCACGCGTCACGGCCGCAACAGAACCCAGTAATACTAACCAGGACCAAACACCGCCCGATCACGATGGCGATCACGCTGTCCTTCGCGATCATGAGACCTGGGAGCCGGCACCTCCCCTGGAAAGAATGCGCCTATAAACAAAAGTTATCCCTGAACCCACTTGCATTTGCCAAACGTGTCCGATAAACTCTCATTTAGTTTCCTCATGCGTACTGCATTGCGATCTCGGACCCAAGCTCTCTACGTTTCCCGAGCCATCGCTCTCCCTGTAAGCATTATTACCGGCGTAGTCATCGTATCCGGCCCCGCTTGAGGCCGGCCGGAACGAAGGTTCCTGAGGCCATCAGCGGGGCGGACACAACCTGCTGATGGCCTTTTTTATTACTAGCG
>JAFAWA010000364.1 GCA_019242155.1 Terriglobia bacterium
GCCAGCAGCAAGGAATTCAAATAGGCCGATCGGGTCATTGCACTCGTAACTTTTTTCCGCAATTCTGCGACTATACATTTACTTAACGGGATTCCGGATAACATGAAAGATGTGGGTGTCTTGAATACAACCTTTTCCCCCCGGACCACCCGTCGCGGTTTTTACGTAGTGGCGATCTATGCCATGGGCGCAATCATTTCCGCTGCGCTCGGGCTGCCGGCTTTGGTTTACCTGTTGGTGCCTCCCAGAGTGCGCCGCCAGAGTGAGTGGGTCGAAGCCGGCGAAGTGGCGCAGCTTATGCCCGGTGTGCCGGTCGAAATGACCTACCGGAGGAACCGGGTAGACGGCTGGAAGGTTTCGAGCGAGAAAAGCACCTCCTGGGTGGTGAAACTCCCTGCCGGCCAGATCGTCGCCTACTCGCCGATATGTACGCATTTAGGCTGCGCTTACCACTGGGAGCAAGCCAGATCGGAATTCGTTTGCCCGTGCCACAACTCGGTTTTTGGGATGGACGGAAAGGTGCTTGAGGGCCCGGCCCCACGGCCTCTGGACCGCTATCAAACCAAGGTGGAGGGCAAACAGTTGTTATTGGGGCGGCTGACCCAATCGGATCCGACGGCATGAGACAGCAGTGGAACAGCCTGGCGGAGTGGATTGACCACCGCACCGGATTGCCGACGGCGATTCGCAATTTCCTGTACGAGGACATTCCCGCTTCGAGCGGGTTTCACCAGGTGTTCGGCAGCGTTGCGGTGTTTCTGTTTCTGGTGCAGATCTTCACCGGAATCATGTTGGCCTTCAACTACGCGCCGACTCCGGGCGATGCCTATAACAGCGTTCGCTACATTTTGACGGAGGTGACGGGGGGCCGTTTGATGCGGGGCCTGCATCACTGGGGCGCGAGCATGATGATCGTGGTCGTGGTGCTCCACATGGTTCAGGTGTTCCTTTACGGCGCATACAAGAAACCGCGGGAAACCACCTGGATGATGGGTGTGGTGCTGCTGCTGCTCACCTTGGCCTATGGACTCACGGGCTACCTGTTGCCGTGGGATAACCGCGCGTATTTCGGCACCGTGGTAGCCACCAACATTGCCGCTACGGCGCCCGTACTCGGACCGTATCTTACACGGCTGCTCGGCGGAACCGGCGGGATCGGGGTGGTCACATTCGCTCGGTTTTTCGGGCTGCACGTGCTGATACTGCCGCCGATCACGCTCTTGCTGATCGCTGTGCACATCTATCTGGTCCGCAAGCATGGAGTGGCGCCCGCTCCCGGGGACGAACTGGTTCCCATGAAAAAGTTTTACCCCGAGCAGGTATTCAAAGACACGCTTGCGATCTTCGTTGCGTTCATTATTCTGTTCACAATGGCCGTGGCGGTCCGGGTACCGCTCGAGCAGCTTGCCGATCCTACCGATACAACGTATACGCCGCGTCCGGAGTGGTACTTTCTGTTCCTCTTCCAGATGCTCAAGTTCTTTAACGGCCCGCTCGAGGTGGTCGGCAGCATGGTGCTTCCGGGATTGGCGATGCTGGCCCTGATTTTGGTTCCCTTCATCGACCGCGGTCAAATGGTAAAGGTTACGCGCCGCACCGTGGCGTTTGCGTTCGTTGCTCTAGCGGCGCTCGGTTGGACAGGCCTGACAGCTGCCGCAGTGGCCAGTACGCCAAAGGAGGCGCGGGAGGTGGCGATCGATTACTCCGCGCCTACCGAATGGATGCAGCTTACTCCCGAAGAGATGGCGGGAGTGGCGTACTTTCGCCGGGAGAACTGCCTGAGCTGCCATTCGGTGGGCGGCGAAGGCGGCTCCAAAATCGGCCCGGATCTCGCCGACATTACAATACACAAAAACGCCGCCTGGATGATTCAGCATTTCAAGACGCCGCAGGGTATGCGGCCAGGCACTTCCATGCCGCCGATTAATCTAACGGACCCGCAGTTAAACTCACTGGCCGCGTTTCTGCTCAAACTGAATCCCGATAATGCCACGGCTCTGACCGGCGCACCCGATTTCGCAGTGGCGGGAGCGCTGGTATATCAAACCAACCAGTGCAGCAGTTGCCACAAGGTGAATGGCGCGGGAATTTCTGTGGGACCGGTGCTAAACGGCCTCTCGAAGCGGCGTTCGCACAGTTGGGTGGAAGATCATTTCTTCGATCCGCCGAAGTATTCTCCGGGCAGCATCATGCCGCCCTACCGCCTTCCCAAACAGAACCTAGATAATCTGACGGCCTACCTGTTCGCGCTGCCGGATCAGTGATCCGTCTCTACCAGGCGACCATCGCATCGTGAAACAGAACGGCCAACTCCTCCGCCGGCGCGGGCCGCGGGGCGAGTTTGGTGACGCGGTGCTGCGGCAAAGTCCCCTCTACCAGCGCGGGTATATCGGAAATCGAATAGCCGACCGCCTTCAGGCCGTTCGGCACTTTCAAGCGTTCCATAAATGATGTGATGCGCTCCGCGAGAATGCGTCCGGCATCGCGGGGCCGGCAGCGCGAAACATCCACACCCAAGGCGGAGGCGGCTTCAAGGTGACGCTCGGGCGCCGCTGATGCCGTGAAACGAAAAACTGCAGGCGCATTGAGAATCACTGAAACGCCGTGCGGGACTAAGGGATGGTCCACCTGGTAGCCCGCAGCGCGGTACGTGCGTACCATGCCCGCCACCGGATAGGACATCCCGTGCGGCAGATGTACCCCGGCATTGCCGAATCCAACTCCGGCGTAAGACGACGCGAGTAACATGTTGGCGCGCGCTTCCTCATCCGAAGGATCTTCCACGGCGCGCACCAGGTACTGCGCCACCATACGGAGAGCCTGGAGCGACCAGACATCGCTGATCGGATTGGAGCCTTGGTAGGCAGGCCGGGCCGACGGGCGCTCGGAACGGGCGCGTTGCGAATAAGGCAGCGCGGTGTAGGACTCGATCGCATGACTTAATACATCGAGTCCGGCGGAGGCTGCGACTTCGGGCGGCATCGAACGCGTGTTCTCGGGATCGAGCAGGCCAAGGGTAGGCTTCAAGAGCCGGCTCGCAATGCCGGTTTTGGCATGCATGCTGGTGAGGTCGAAGATAGAGACCCCGGTCGTCTCGCTGCCGGTACCGGCGGTGGTCGGAACCGCGATGAGGGGTTTGAGCGGCCCGGGCACGCGCAAGCCTTTGCCTATGGGTGGATTGACGTAATCCAGGAAATCCAGGGGCGGATAGGTGGTGTAGAGGTTGACGGCCTTCGCGGTATCGATGGTCGAACCGCCACCGGCGGCGACAATGCCGTCGAATTCGATCGAGCGCGCAAAGGCGATCGCATCTTGAAATGACTCGTCGGTCGGTTCCACGCGGACGCGGCTATAGAGAACGTACTCGACGCGGTTGTCTTCGAGGGATTCCTGTACCACCTGGACGGGACGCATCTGTGCCAACGCCGGGTCAGTAATCACGAGGACGCGCCGGAGACCGAGGTCGACTAGATCTTGCCCCACTTCACGCGTCACACCGGGGCCGAAGCGGACGCTCGAGGTGGCCATTTCGAAGGCGATTTCCTGTGTCATGGCTGGTACCAGTTTCCGTTTAACAGGGTGCGAGATCAGGCGCCATACTTTTCGAAGAAACGGGCGACGGTCATAATTCCCAGATAGTAGTTTTCGATTTTGAACTTTTCATTGGGCGAGTGCAGGCCGTCGTCAGGAAGGCCGAATCCCATCAGAATGGTGGGAATGCCGAGGTGCGCGGCGAAGTCGCCGACCACCGGAATGGAACCGCCCGAGCGAATGAACACCGTGGGTTTCTGAAATACCTCGGCGAACGCCTCGGCCGCTAGGCGAATCGCCGGATGGTCGGGATTCACGACCAGGCCGGGCGAGGCGCTCAACACGCGAACCTGCGTTCGGATACCGCGCGGCGTGTTCTTATGGACCCAATCGCGGAAGCGCTCCACGACTTGCCCGGGGTCTTGTTTCGGCACCAGCCGGAAGCTGAGTTTGGCGGTAGCACTCGCGGGAATCACGGTTTTCGAGCCGGCCCCTGTGAAGCCGCCCGCAATGCCATGCACTTCAAATGTGGGCCGCGACCAGATCCTTTCGAGAACCGTTCGCCCCGGTTCTCCGGTAAGCTCTGAAGACCCGACTTCCTTAGCGAGAAACCCGCTCTCGGTGAATGGCAAGCGGCTCCAGCTTTCCAATTCCGCGGGAGCGGGCTGTTCCACCGCATCATAAACCCCGGGAATCCGGATTTCGCCTTGTTCATTCTTGGCTTTGGCGAGTAATTCAATGAGGCCGTAAATTGGGTTGGGCGCTGCCCCGCCATAGAGACCCGAGTGCAGGTCGCGCGCGGGACCGGTTGCTTCCAGCTCCAGATAGACCAAGCCGCGCAGCCCGATACACAGGGTGGGCACGCCTTCGGCGTACATGGCGGTGTCCGAGACCAGGGCCACATCCGCGCGAAGCTTCTCGGGGTTTTCCGCAATATAGCTCGCAATGGACGCTCCGCCTACCTCCTCTTCGCCTTCCACCAGAAACTTCAAATTTAACGGAAGGCGCCCACTTACTGCCTGCAACGCCTCCGCTGCTTTGATGTGGGCGTACATTTGGCCTTTGTCGTCCGCGGTGCCGCGCGCGTACAGATTGCCGTTGCGTTCGGTGGGTTCGAAGGGAGCACTCTGCCACAGATCTAAAGGGTCGGCGGGCTGAACATCATAATGGCCGTAGCACAGTACCGTTGGTTTCCCAGGGGCCTCGAGCCATTCGGCATACACGAGCGGATGCTTCGCCGTAGGAATGATCTCCACATGTTTCATACCCGCCTGCCGCAGGCTTTCGGCAACGAAAGCAGCGCCGCGTTCGACATCGGGCCGGTGTTCCGGCAGCGTACTCACGCTCGGAATGGAGACGAATCGTTTGAGCTCGTCCAGAATGCGGCCGCGATGCTGCGTGATGAATGGTTCGATGGATAGCGGCAAGAGTTCCCCTTCAGGGAATTATACGGCAGCCATCGTTGTGCGGATGGTATTATCACCTCACCGCACCGCAAGCAGTTTTATTATGAAAAGCGGCAACGCCCTAATAGAAATATGAAGCGATTACCGGTTCTGATTTTGCTCTGTCCGGCTGCCGCGCTTTTTCTGCAGAGCGCCCGGGCACAGGACGATCCCGCGGTCTGGACGTTTGTGGTTTCGGGGGATTCCCGCAATTGCGGCGACCTGATTATGCCTGTAATCGCGGGCCGCGCTAAGGCGGCCGGAGCGCGGTTTTATTGGCATTTAGGCGACCTGCGCGCCCTGTTTAAAGTCGACGAGGACTATGCGGGGTTATACCGGAACAACCCCGCGGCTTTGACGATGGACGCCTATAAAAAGAACGCATGGCACGATTTTGAACAGAACCAGGTGAGGCCCTTCCGGCCGCTTCCGTTCTTCCTTGGAATCGGCAATCACGAAGTCATAGGCCGCACGCAGCAGGATTTCGTCGCGCATTTTCAAAAAATGCTCGACATTCGACCGATCAAGCGGCAGCGGGAGGCCGATTCACCGGACGACCATACGATCCACACCTACTACCACTGGAGAGAGCGGGGCGCGGGCTTCCTGAACCTGGATAACGCCAACAGCATTTTCGATGAATCACAGTTAGCCTGGGCTTTGAAGGTAATTGCGAGTGATGAAGCCGATCCTGAAATCAAATTGCTGGTCGTGGGAATGCACGAATCTCTGCCGGACAGTTACTCGATCGACCACAGTATGAACCAGGGAACCGATCATGGAGCGAGCGGACGCGTGTTGTATAAGCGTCTTCTCGAGTTTCACCAGAAGAGCAGCAAACCGGTATATGTTTTTTCCAGCCACTCTCATTACTATCTTGCGAACATCTACAACACGGACAGCTGGAAGGCGAACGGCGGCGTACTGCCGGGCTGGCTGATCGGCACGGCCGGAGCACAGCACTATGCAGTTCCCCCGGAGGTAAAGAGCTTCGCGGAGTGGGCGGAAAATCAATATGGGTACGGAGTCGTAACCGTGAATCCGGACGCGGCGGAAGACGCTTTGCAGGTCAAATTCGTCCCGGTCAACCGGGAAGATTTGAGCGCGGATGCGGTGGCGCGATTCGGCGAGGATACGGCCGATTTCTGTTTCACGCAGAATCGGAGCGGTACGCCGGCCCGAGCCCGCTAGTTGTACTTCGCGGAGGATCCGGCCGGCATAAGATCGATGGACGCCGGAGGAGCTATACGGCAGCCATCGCTCGCGTGTCCCTAGTGCACGCGTTATGAAAGATGCGGCGGACCTCGGGCTCATAGAACGGCTGCGCGAGCAGATCGTATGCGCCCAGGTTGAGAGCTTCGGACCAGAACCTGGCGTCCGCATGCGGGTCGGTGACGATGACTTTCATTTGGGCGGGCGTGTC
The DNA here is from genome assembly GCA_019242155.1 of Terriglobia bacterium. Taxonomy (GTDB): domain Bacteria; phylum Acidobacteriota; class Terriglobia; order Bryobacterales; family Bryobacteraceae; genus PSRJ01. The sequence goes on from JAFAWA010000364.1 coordinate 6,400, forward strand.
GCGGACCAGGTGCAAGACGTCCAGCCAGTTACCATCGACGAGCGAGGAGTCGGTAAAGACCACTTCGTATTCTTGCCGCTGCAGCTGAGCGCGGGCTTGTTGGAGTGATTCCGCGTGGTCGAGCACCACGGGAAGAGAGCTAAGCATTTCCGAAACCTGCCGGACATCCTCGGGATGCCCGGAGATGCATAGAATCCGGGATCGCATAGTGTGCTCTTCTTGCTTAATCTATTTTAATAATAACTCCGGGCAAGCGGAGATAACCGGGGGAAGAAATTCGGATAGGAGCCGATGAGCCCGCCGGAAAAAAAGGGCTAGAAACGAAACAGCCCGGCCGCATGAGATGGGGCCGGGCTCTTACAAGGACCGTGTACTGCGCGCACCCGATGCTAAGCGACCTGTTGCGAACGGTATTGATTCAGCATCGCTTCCATCTGATCTTTAAGGCTGAGCTTCAGCTTTTTTAAACGCACCTCCTCCAACTGTTCATCATCGGTCAGATGGGGAAGCGCTTCCAGGGTGTCCAGCTTTTTGGCATATTCGGAATGCTGGCCGGCAAGCCGGCGAAATTCCTCATTCGTAGCCATCAGATGCGCTTTCAGTTCTTCCTGTGCGTTCCGTTCCATATTGAGGCAATTCCTCCTGATGAGGTTGCCACGCCGAGTCAGTCGGTTACGGAATGGGC
>JAFAWA010000476.1 GCA_019242155.1 Terriglobia bacterium
CTTCTTCATCTTGAGAAAGGCCTGCGTCACGCGCCCGCTGCGTTTCTTATCATCGCCGCCCAGCAGTTCCGACAGCATCACCGGAGCGACCTGCCAGGAGAGCCCGTACCTGTCCCTGAGCCAGCCGCACTGTTCCGCTTTGGGATCTGCCGAGAGCTTGCCCCAGAAGTAGTCGATCTCTTCTTGTGTGTCGCATGGAATCAGCAACGCTATCGCCTCGCCGAACTTGAATCCATGACCGCGCGCCGAATCCATAGCTGCGAACTCCTGGCCCAAAAGCGAGAACTGCGCGTACCGCACCGTCCCCTCCCGGTCCGGATCCTCACCGGGGCCGTACCTTGCGAGCACGTCGGCTTTCGTTTCGCCCGTACCGGCGCGATCGGGCGCGCCCGCAAACACCGATGCGTAGAAGTGGATCGCTTCTTCCGCCTTGCCGCACACACCGCCCACGAACATCAGCGTCGGAGTGATCCTTTGGCCTGCGGAGCCTCCGCCGGCATGTCTGACCTGCCAAGACAGGCCGTACCGGTCTTCGAGCCAGCCATACCGCGCGCTGAAGGGGTACGTGCCGATAGGCATGAGCACCTTACCGCCCGGAGACAACTGCTCCCATATGGCATCGACGTCCTCTGTGGTGCTGCACTTGATTTGAAAGGACACCGAGGGGTTGAACTGGAACAACGGCCCGGCGCTGATCGCCATGAACGGCTGTCCCGCGAGCTCGAACGACACCACGTCGCAATCGCCCGATGGTGTATCGGTCAGTCTTCGGACGTTCGTGACCCGCGAGCCCGGTATCGCCGAAACGTAGAACTCAGCCGCTTCCCGCGCCTGTTTATCGAACCATAGATGAGGAGTGATCGTTTTCATATGTTCCCTATTCAACTGTTAGTCGCCGAGCCCCGGTCCGAATCGACACTCAGCCCAAAATTTTCCTTGGTACTAGCGCGTACCTCCGGCGCGTGAACTGCGCAACATGATACATAGGAGATAGAAGTGAACTCCAAGCGATTCCTGATCGTCGGCGGGGGCATTGTGGGGCTGGCCACGGCCTACCGGCTTAGGGAGCGGTTTCCGGATGCCGCCCTCACCGTTCTCGAAAAAGAGCCCGAGGTCGGGCGTCATCAAACCGGCCATAACAGTGGCGTCCTCCACTGCGGGTTGTATTATAAGCCGGGTTCGGCGCGCGCGCGTCTTGCCGTCGCCGGCATTCGGCAGATGGTTGCGTTCTGCCGTGAAAACGGCATCGCCCACGAAATCTGCGGCAAGCTCGTAGTCGCGGTTGACGACTCCGAAGTACCTCGTCTGCGAGCCCTCCAGGAACGCGGCGCAGCCAATGGACTCGAAGGGCTGCGTTGGCTTGATCGCGCCGAGATGCGTGAAATCGAGCCTCACGTCGGAGGCGTGGCGGCTCTGCGCGTGCCTCAGGAAGGCATCGTGGACTATCCGGCAGTCTGCCTGACGCTGGCGAGACAGTTGCGCGAGCGCGGCGTCAAAGTAGCGACGCGGGCGCAAGTGAAACGCCTCACCCGATCAGGTGCCGGCTGGCTCGCGCACACACCGGTGGGCGATTTCGAAGCGGATTTTCTGATCAACTGCGCCGGACTCCAGTGTGACCGTGTCTCGGAACTCGCCGGCGAACGCCGCGAACTTCGCATTCTGCCCTTCCGCGGAGAGTACTACAAACTCAAGCCCGAGCGGCAGCATCTGGTGCGGCACCTCATCTACCCTGTGCCCGACCCGCGTTTTCCCTTTCTCGGCGTGCACCTCACGCGTCTCATTCATGGAGGCATCGAGGCCGGCCCTAACGCCGTGCTGGCCTGCGCGCGCGAAGGCTATCGCAAGACCGATTTCAACCCGGCCGACCTGTTCGACGCCGTTTCGTACAGCGGCTTCTGGCGATTTCTCCTGCGTTATCGCGCCACCGCCTGGTACGAGTTGCGGCGCTCGCTAAGCCGCAGCCTGTTCTGTCAATCATTGCAGCGGCTCGTACCCGGCCTCGAGACGAACGACCTCGATACCGGCGGCGCCGGCGTCCGCGCGCAGGCCATTTCGCCCCAAGGCGAGATCTATCAGGACTTCTGCCTGGTAGCCCGTCACAACGCCCTGCACGTGCTGAGCGCGCCCAGTCCGGCCGCGACCGCGTCACTCGCGATCGGCGCCGAAATCGCGGGTATGGTGGAGAAGCAGGCAGCGGCCGCGCGCTAACGCGTACATGCGAGCGAACACCTGGCTCGAACGAGTCAGAGAGCGTTTGATCGTCGCCAAGTATAATGAAAATCAAAGCAGTTCTTGCCGTGCGCGCCCTGGCCGGGGAGTACGCCTTGGGGCCGGTGCGCTTTCATCGCATGACTACGAAACCCATACTCGAGAGGCCGGAGGAAGACTTTGATCCAGGGCCGCGTTTTCCCTCGCCCCGTAAAGCGCGCTTCGCATGGCTGCTCCTGCTTGTTCTAGCCGTCTTCACGGCTGTTTTGGTGACCTCCGGAATCCGTACACGCATTAAGGCCGCTTCCGCGGTCAAACAGGAGACCCTGGAACTCGCAGTGCCGGTGGTCTCCGTGGTGCATCCCAAACTGGGCGCTCTGAAGAATGAAGTGGTGCTGCCCGGGAATATTCAGGCGTACACGGATTCCCCCATCTACGCCCGCTCGAGCGGCTATTTGAAGAAGTGGTACGTAGACATCGGCGGCCGCGTGAAAGCCGGCCAGCTTCTGGCTGATATCGAAGCGCCGGAAATCGACCAGCAGGTGCTGCAGGCGAAGGCCAACGTACAGCAAGCGGAGGCCGCCCTGGAGCAGGCCCGCGCTACCCACCAGCAGGGAAAGACCAACGAAGAACTGGCACGCGTCACCGCCGAACGCTGGAAGAACCTGGCCGCGCGCGGCGCGGTATCGCGCCAGGAGAACGACCAGTATCAAGCGCAGTATGAGGCGGCGCTCGCCAATATTCAAGCCTTGGAGAAGGCCGTTACAGCCGCTCAAAGCAATGTGACTTCCTCGCAGGCAAATCTCTCGCGCCTCGAGCAGATGCAAGGCTTCGAACAGGTACGCGCGCCCTTCGACGGCGTGATCACCGCGCGAAATACCGATGTAGGCGCGCTCATCAATAGCGGCAACGGCGGGGCGGCGCAGGAACTGTTCCACATGGCTGCTACGGGGCGTCTGCGAGTCTATGTGAATGTCCCGCAGGCTTACTCGCGTTCGGCGACGCCCGGAGTAACGGCGGACCTTACCTTGGCTGAGTTTCCGAATCGCCGCTTCCAGGGCACTTTGGTGCGCACCGCGGAATCGATTGATGCCTCTACACGCACGCTCCTGACGGAGTTCGCGGTCGATAATGGCTCAGGCGCGCTGCTCCCCGGCGCTTACGCACAGGTGCATTTTAAGCTATCGAATGCCGCGCCGGCGCTGGTCTTGCCGGTGAACGCGCTGATCTTCCGTAGTGACGGCTTGCAGGTGGGCGTGCTACGCCAGGGCGATAAAGCGGAGCTCGTGAATATTACTCTGGGCCGCGATTTTGGGTCGGAAGTCGAAGTGACCTCCGGTATCACGCAGAGCGATTTGGTGATCGCGAATCCGCCCGATTCACTGACTTCCGGAACTACCGTGCGTGTGGCGGGGCATTAATCGCCCCGCGGTTCACGCAACCATCTCCAGCAGAGTTCGGCGTACCAGGTTCCGGGTGAGCGGTACTTTGTATCGATTCTTCGCCAGCGGATTGGCTCCCTCGACCGCGGCCTCGCCTGCCTTGGCCGCCAGTTCCGGCGTAATCTGCTGCCCGGCGAGTATAGCTTCGACTTTCTGGAGCCGCCACGGGATGGGCGCTACACCGCCCAGCACGATGCGCGCTCGCTTGCAAACCTGCTGATCCATCTCGAGCACCATCGCGGCACTTACCACGGCGTGCGTCCAGGCCTCGCGGTCGAGAACTTTGTGATAGGTGCTGCGCGTCCCTTTGGCCGTCTTAGGCAGGCTGACGGAGACCAGAATCTCGTCCTTCCCGAGCACGTTTTCGCGCGCGGCGTTGACTTTCGGTAATGCAAAGAAATCCGCCGCAGCTAGGGTTCGCTCTCCGGAAGGGCCGGCCACGCGGAACTTCGCGTCCAGAGCCACGAGCGCGGGTGCGGTATCTGAAGGATGCACGATAAAGCTCGGGCCGCCTCCGAAGATGGCGTGGAACTGGTTTTCTCCGGTGATGCTGAAGCACTTGCTGCCGCCGTTTTTGAAGCAGGGAAAATTGTTGCGGTAATACCAGCACCAGGGCCGCTGGCACACGTTGCCCGCGAGTGTTCCGGCATTGCGAATCTGCGGCGTAGCTACGCTTTCCGCAGCCTCTGCCAGCACCGTATAGTCGCCGCGGATCATGGAATTGTGGCTGAGCGTATCGAGCGTGATCTGGCCGCCGATATGAATCTCCGGGCCTTTTGCCGCTATCTGATCCAGGCCGCGAATAGTTTTCAGGTTGACGAGAACGTCGGGTTGTACCAGATGGTCTTTCACCATCCCCAGCAGATCGCTGCCGCCGCCGACCACGACCGCGTTCGGCTCCCGGAGCTTGTTTACGGCATCTTTGACGTCCCGGGCATTCACGTTGGCAAAGGATTTCATGCGAGCACCCCCAAGATCTTATCGCGGGTAATCGGCAGGTCTTTCACGCGCTTGCCGATAGCATTGTAAATCGCGTTGGCGACGGCGGCCACCGAAGGAATAATCGTCGGCTCGCCCAGCGTCTTGGCGCCATAAGGGCCGTATGGCTCTTCTGTTTCCACCCAGACAACCTCAATTTCCGGGGTATCCCGGTGGGTCATCACGCGCGCTCCGTAATAGCCGGCGGTCAGCGGCTGCCCCGAGGCGCGGTCGTAGAGCAGTTCTTCGTGGAGCGCCATCCCGATGCCCATGGTGGCTCCGCCCTTCACTTGGCTGGTCGCAGTTAGCGGATTCACTACGCGCCCGCTGTCATGCGCCGCAACGTATTTGGTGACGCGGACATGACCGAGGTCGGTATCCACCTCCACCTCGGCAAAGTGAGCGACAAAACTGTAGCGCGCCACACCGGGGATGGTTGGGTTGGTGTTGGCCGTAGCGGTAAGCATGTCGGTCCCTTTCGGCATGCCCTTCTCCGCAAGCTGCTTCTTCAAATCCTTGGCCGCTTCCATCACGGCGTAGCCGGTGTGCGTAGTGGTGCGGCTGCCGGATTCTCCGACCGAGTACGGACAGCGATCGGTATCGCCCCAGATGATGTTGATCCTTTCGAGCGGCACGCCCAGAGATTCGGCGGCGATCAGCGCCATGGTGGTTTTAGCCGCGGTGCCGACGTCGGTGACGCCCACATGTACGTGATACATTCCCTGCGAGTCCAGGTCGATTACCGCGCTGCTGCGGCCCAAACTTGAGACGAACGATCCCATGCCCATGCCGGCGCCCCGTTTCAGCGGACCTGGGGCCGAACCCGGCGCGGGGTTCCAGCGCTTCTTCCACTCGAATGCCTCCGCTCCGCGGCGCAGACAGTCTTCCAAACCGATGCTGGTATAGGGCGTCTGGTCGAGGAATTTCCGCGTCATGTTCTTGAGGCGGAACTCCACCGGGTCCATCTGCAGCTTGTACGCGATGTCATCTATCAGGGACTCGAGCCCGAAAACCCCCTGCGGATAATCCGGCCCGCGGAGGTTGGCCGAGACCGCTTTATTCGTGTACACGGGATGAACCGCGCGTTCGACATGCGCGCACTGGTAAATCTCGATGCCGCCGATTCCGCCTGCTCCCTTGCGATACGGACCCATGCCGCTATAGCCGCGCAGTTGAATTGCAGTCAGTGTGCCGTCGTTCCGCACGCCGATCTTGTAATACTGCTTGGTGGGCCAGCGGCCGTGTACCGCGATGAAGTCTTCCTTGCGCGTGAACTCCAGTTTTACAGGCGCGCCGGCCTGTTTCGCGAGCATAGCCGCCATCAGGTCGAAATCATGACACTGATTCTTGTTGCCGAAGCCGCCGCCCATGAACTGGCAGACGACGCGCACCTGTTCCGGCTTGAGTCCCAGATCGCGCGCGATTTCGGTGTGGCAGTTGGAGATGCCTTGGGTGGAGGCGTACACCGTCAACCGGCCGCCTTGCCATTGCGCAATGGCGACGCGCGGCTCGAGTTGCGCATTGTTGATGTGAGCCGAGCTGTACTGCTCTTCAAAAACGTGGTCGGCGGCGCGCAACCCTTCATCGATATTGCCGCGCCGGTACACTTCCGGCTCGCGCTTCCCCTGGTTGTTGGGTGAAAGGTTGCCTCCCGGCTGAATCTCCGGCGCGTCGGATTTCAGGGCGTCTTCCGGCTCGAGCACAAATGGGAGCGGCTCGTACTCGACTTCGATCAGTCTCGTAGCCTCTTCGGCGGTGTGCCGGTCGATCGCGGCTACGGCAGCTACGGCATCGCCCACGAAGCGAACCGGATTATTGAACAGATATCGTTTATTGCGCGTGTCTCCGCTGCCCCACACGATATCGCAGTTTTCGCGGGTCAAAATCGCTTTGACTCCCGGTAGCGATTGCGCTTTCGACAGGTCAACGCGACGGATCCGGGCATGTGGATGCGGGCTGCGCAGCACGCGCGCGTACAGCATTCCTTCCAGACGCAGGTCGCCCGTATAGGTCGCCGTACCGGTTACGCGCTTGACCGCGTCGATGCGGGACGTGGGGTGGCCAACGGAGTTGAGCGTGCTCATGCCTTCCTCCCGCCGGCGTCTGCCGACAGTGTGCCCGCCGCGGCCAGAACCGATTCCACGTAGCGGTTATAGTTCGAACAGCGGCAGATGTTGCCGGTCATGCCGGCGCGCACTTCCTCCGCCGTAGGGTGAGAGTTCCGATGCAGCAGCGCCTTGGCGCTCATCAACTGACCCGAGGTACAAAATCCGCACTGCGGGCCATCGTGCTGAATAAACGCCTCCTGCAACGGGTCAAGGCGGCCGTTGGCGGACAGGCCCTCGACCGTCTCTATGGAACGGCCGTTCATCCAGACTGCCAGTTGGCTGCAGGAATACACGGATTTCCCGTCGAGCAGCACCGTGCACGCGCCGCACTCTCCGCGGTCGCAGCCGATCTTAGAGCCCGTCAGGCCCAGGTGATCGCGCAGCACCTCCACAAGAGTCCAGCGGTCCTCTACTTCGAGCTTGTGCGCGACTCCGTTTACCGTAATCTGAATCGTGTTGCGGGGCGCCGGAGCAGGTGCTTGCTGGCCGCGCAGAGGGACCGCGCCTGCCACAATTCCCGCACCCGTACCTTCAAAAAACGTCCGCCGCGAGATCTTGCTCATCGACCCTCCTAAGCGGGATTTCTCTGAAATTATACCGGTTTCTACCGATCGATGTTCACTTGGCGGATTCGCTCGTCTTAAGTGATAATACGCACTACACGGAACCGGGTTCGAGAGTAGATTTAACCCAGGGAGGCTATAGATATGAAACGTCCGCTGGTTACTGGAGCGTTCCTGCTGCTGTTCGGACTGATCGTTCAAGGCGCCGGTGATAAAGTCTCGGGCCTAATCACTGGAAAGAACGCCTTCGTCGATGCCAAGGAATTGAAACCGGGCGAATTTCGCAAGATCACCGCGGACGCGCTGCCCAAGCCGTTCGAAACGCAGTCGAATCGGAATACCGAGCTGGCGCCTCGTCCTGCCGGTGCGCTGCCCGCCGCGCCCGCCGGATTTAAAGTCGAGTTGTACCTCGATAATTTGAAGAACCCACGCCAAATTCGGATCGCGCCGAACGGCGATTTCTTTTTCACGGAGACCAATGCCGGCGAGATCAAGGTTCTCCGCGGCCGTACAGCGGAAGGCAAACCGCAACAGGTGGAGACCTTCGCTACCGGGCAAAAAGGAGTGTTCGGGATCAACTTTTATCCGCCCGGTCCCAACCCGCAATGGCTGTATGCCGGCAACACCACATCGGTCGTACGGTTTCCATATAAGAACGGCGATCTGAAGGCAACCGGTGCGGCCGAAACGATTGTGCCGGAACTGCCGTCCGGTGGCCACTCCACGCGCGACCTCGTCTTTTCAAAAGATGGAAATCAGATGCTTGTGGCAGTAGGCTCCGGAAGCAACGTCGACGACCCGGATACCCATCCTTCCGAAACACGCCGGGCAGACATATTGGAATACACGCCCGATGGAAAATTCGTACGCATATATGCCGCCGGCATTCGCAACCCGGTTGGTTTAGCGATTAACCCGGAGACGGGCGAGCTCTGGTGCTCGGTGAACGAAAGGGATGCGCTCGGCGACAATCTGGTGCCCGACTATGTTACCCACGTGCAACCGGGCGGATTTTATGGATGGCCGTGGTATTACATCGGCAATCATCAGGACCCGCGCCTGGAAGGAAAGCATCCGGAACTCAAGGACAAGGTGCTGATTCCCGATGTCCTGATCCAGCCTCACAGCGCCTCGCTCGGTTTGACATTTTACGAAGGCACGCAGTTTCCGCAGGAATATCGCGGCGATGCGTTCGTTGCCGAGCACGGCTCATGGAATAGGGCGCATGAATCCGGACACGAAGTGGTACGAATACCGCTAGAGAAAGGCCACGCGAGCGGTGCATATGAGGATTTCCTGACGTTTCTCGGACCGGACGGCCAGGCGTGGGGACGGCCGGTCGGCATTGCTGTAGGCCGGGACGGCGCGCTCTATGTGACCGATGACGGGTCGCGAGCGATCTGGCGCGTGAGCTACGGCGGAAAGTAGAACTAGCGCGGCGGGAGAAGGGCCGACTGCTGTTCGGCCGGAAGCTCGTCGAGGAGCGCCGTAAACGCGGCGTTCGTCCATCCGAAGCCGACTTCGTTCGAGCGGTAGCCGAACTGGATCTGCCCGCGCAAATCACTCGTCCGGTTTTCGACATCATATTTTTCTACGATGGAACCGGTGCGCCGGTACTCGCTAAAGACAAGGGAAAGGAACTCGCGCGTGATCCGGTCCGCGTCGCTCTTATAGCCGAAGCGCCGCAGACCATCAATGGCTAACCATTCGAGCGGGGCCCACCCGAAGGGCGCATCCCATTGATCGCCGCTGCGATTGGTGCTGGTAACCAGTCCGCCGGGGCGCTCGAATCGCTTCAGGTTTGCTTGGATTCTGGCGGCCTGCCGGGGCGTCGCAATGCCGGCCCACAGCGGGTAGAACGTGGTGAGAAACGGATAGGGGCGGAGCATCTTCTGCGAGAAGTTGTAGTCATAGTAGAGGCCGTCCTGTTCATTCCACAACAGGCGGTTGACGCGGCCGGCGCGCTCCGAGGCGCGAGCCTCCCAAAGGGTGGCGTCCGCGGACCGGTCTAATAAACGGAAGATTTCGGCCGTCTGTTTCTCCATTACGTAGAGGAGCGAATTCAAACAAACGGGGTTGTAGTGAATGATGTCCGCGCTGAATGGACCGAATCGCGCGGAGGGGTCAAAACCGGATTCGCGCATCGAGCGATCGCCTTTATAGAAGAGGCTTGTGAGCTGGTTCCGTGCGGAGTCGTAATATTGCCGGACGTCATAATCCGTGACCTGGTGCGTCCGAAAATACTGTGTCGCCAGCTCATAATGCGAGCGCCCCTGGCTATCGCGCTCCGACGCCAAGACTTCGGGCGCGGGGCCGTCGCCCAGATCGAAGTACCGTGAGAGTCCGGTTTCGGGAGTCTGGTGCGGCGCAGTGGTCCAGTATTGGTAATAGCTTTCGATTTCGGGTAAAGCGGCGGCGAGCCACTTGCGATCGTGTTCCCGCCGATACACGTTCAGCAACATTTCGGTTAGAAACGGCGGCTGCGAGCGGCTTAAATAGTATGTGCGATTCGCATTCAGCACTTTGCCATAATTACGCACTTCGTATAGGAAGTTGTCGGCCATGTCCCTTGCGAGCGCCACCATGCCGTCACGCAGCAGGCCGGTTTGAATGAAGTAGCTGTCCCAACCGTACATTTCGTTGAACCGGCCGCCGGGCACTACGTATGGTTTGGGAAGGTAGAGCAGACCTGGTTGGGCGAGTTCTCCGGATTTCGGAGACAACGGCAAGACGGTAATCTTTTCGAAATCGGCGGGCGCCATGGCACGCCGCAATTGCCGGAGGATAGCGCCGCTGTCTTCGTTTGCGGGGACGTAAACCGGCCAGCGTCCGCCGGGACCTGGCCGGAACTTCGGGTCCACTGCCGCAGCCGCCAGAGCGGCATGGGAGCGTGTGAGGGCGGCCCACGTGCGCTCGATGTAATCGAGTATTGGGCGAGGTTGTGTCGCCGCTCCGAGAAGGAGGCAGGCGGCGCAGAGTAACCAGAGCTTGCGGCCGCGGACCATAGTTAAAGGTACCTTGCAGTTGGTTGTGATTATAGTGATGCCATCGTACTGCTCACGCCAGAGCTAATGAAAATTGTGCGACTCGGCGGCTGCTCCCGCCGGCAGCGGGTTCACCCGCGCGGCTTTCACGGAGATCACGCCGTCGAGATTTTGCAGGACTCCATCAATTATCAAGTAAGGCTCTCGCACCACCTCGAATTTATAACGATCGAAAATCGCCGGAGTCACGATGGCGTTCATGACTCCGGACTCGTCCTCAAGGCTCAGAAATACGAAGCCCTTGGCTGTCCCAGGGCGCTGCCGCACGATCACCGCCCCGGCGATGCGTACCTGCCGGCCGTCCGGAGTTTGGGCTAATTGCAGCGCGGGAGTTACGCCCAAGGCATCCATCTCGGCGCGCCGGTAGGCCATGGGGTGCTTGCCGATGGTAAACCCTGTGCCGCGATAATCCGCCCAGAGCCGCTCTTCGGTGTTCATGCGGGCGAGCGGTGAAGCTGCCCCCTTCTCTTCCAAAGGCTCCAATAGCGGCCCCACCGGGAGAATCGCTCGCTGCGCTTGCCACAGCGCGTCGCGCCGGTGCAATTTGTCCAACGAATTGAGCGCCCCGATCTCTGCCAGACGATTGATCTCGTCTTTACGCAGTTCCGGGACCCGCAGCGCCAAGTCGTCTACGCTGGTAAACGGACGCGCGCGCATGATCGCGCGGCCCGCTTCTTCACGCAATCCGCGCGCGTATTTCAGACCCAGCCGCAAGGCCCCGCGCTCTACCGTACACAGCCACTCCGAAACCGCCACATCCACCGGCAGTACCCGCAGCCCGTGCCA
>JAFAWA010000363.1 GCA_019242155.1 Terriglobia bacterium
TTTTCTTCCGGGTCCCAGAAGAAGAGAAGCGGGTCGCATACGACGTTCACCGGCTTTTCAGAATCAAGGTGCGGTGCCCAGAAACGCTTGCAGGCTGACAGACCTTCCGCGCGTTCGAACGTGAGTTGATAACCGCCCGCCGCAATCGCGTCCGGCAACTCCACCTTCAGCGATTCGTCCTGGTGATCCGCCCCATATTGTTTGAGCTTTTCCTTCAGTTCCCTGATCTGGACACGCGTGCGATTGTCATTGAACTTCGGGCTGTTGATGTTGCTCCCGAAATGCTTTTCCTCGACATACTTCGCCGAAACCGGTCTCGCCCTGTTCTCGAAAAGGAAATCCAGCAGCTTTGAGAGCGCCTCCGCCCTTTTGAGCGGCGGCCACCGCTTGATCCGCTCTATCAGCGCCCTTTGTTCTTCGGCAGATTCTTCCGGCATACCCGTGTGCCCACGTGAGCTAACGCCAGCACACGTCATTCTACCGATCCCGCTAAACCATTGTCAAAACACACCCTTACTGCTTGGTGTCCATCGGTATTCCTCCATTAGGCTCGGGTTGTATGAACACCGCGAAAACGCTCCTCTTTTTCGCCCTGCTCGCAATGGCAAGGGCGCAAACGCAACCTCCAAACCCAACTCCTGCTTCGCAAGATCCGGCAACGCGAAAGGTTGAAGACGATCCGGATTTCAAAAAGCTCTCCCCCGAGATGCAGGAGAAAGCCCGGGAGTTCGACCGGCAGCTTAAAGACGCCGTTGCCGCTGAGAGAAACGCCCAGACGGCTTCTGCTTACGTTTATCCCGACCCGAAAGCCAAGGCCGCTTCATCGACCTGCGTTACCGTTCCTCCGCAAAAGGGGGGATTGTTCGCCAAGGTCAAACAGCACGTCATAAACACCGCGAGAGCACAGGCTGGCACGGTGGACAGGAAAGTGGCGCAAAAGACCAAGGGCGGCGTTGATGCCGGCCTTTCGGACACCACGACCACCGCTATCAACGAAGCCACGCAGCCGAAACCCTGCACTCCGGCGAAGCAATAGACGGCAGAGCGGGCGCGCGTGCTCTTTGGGGCCGCGCGCCCTATCAGGTGATGCAAATGAAAAACAACAACATTTTAGATAAACCGATTCTCGCTCTCTCCGATTCGGATGTGCTCACGTTTCGCCACCTCGTCGAAGGCGGCGTATTGATCACCGGCGGCCTCGGTTCCGGCAAATCCAGCACAAGCGGAAAAGCGCTAGCAATGGGGATGCTCAGGGCGGGTCTAGGCGGTTTAATTCTTACCGTCAAAAGCGATGAAACATTGCATTGGAAAGAGTACATCGACAAGGCCGGCCGCTCAAAAGACCTGATGGTTTTCAGCGCCGAAAGCGGCCTATCCTTCGATCCGCTTGCTTACACCTGGAATCAGCCAGGAAGAGGCGCGGGGTATATCGAATCCATCATCGAGCTTTTCACCACGCTAATGGCAATCGGCAAACCCGAGACGCGGGCCAGCAGCGAAAGCCGCTATTTCGAACTCGCAGTCGAAGAGCTGATGCGCGCGACTCTCGTTATGCAGTCCCTCGCGGCCGAACCGATTTCCATCACCTCGATGAATAACATCATCATTTCTCTTCCTACAGAACCTGAGCAGATCGAAACCGCGGAATGGCAAAAGTCCTCGTCCGCAGCGAAGCTTGTCGAAAAACTAAAGGAACGTTTCAACAACCTCACCGATGGTCAACGTGAGGACCTTGAGAATGCCATTAATTTCGCACTTGAAGCATGGCCGAATGAAGATCCGCGCACCCGCAGCAACGTGCTTTCGACCTGGACCGGAATGGCAAGCAAATTCACCTATGATCCACTCCGGCGGATGTTCTGCAGCGGTCGATACGATTTCACGCCGGAGCAGGTGACCCATGAGCGCAAGCTCATCCTACTCGATGTCCCGGTCCTGGAATTCGGACGAGAAGCATCGCGCATATGCCAGATCCTCATAAAGATCGTCTTCCAGCGCGCATGGCTTCGCCATCAGTACGTGCCCGGATGCTGCAACGGAGGATTCCTTTTTCAAGACGAATTCAGCATGTTGCTTCACCGGCTGGAAAACCATTTCCATACCGTGGTCAGGTCATCTGCCATCGCCCCCATTTGCCTCACAACGAATATCCTCAACCTCGCATCGGAGGAGTTCGGTGAAAACGAACCGGGATCGAAGACTTATTCATTTCTCGGCAACCTGACGGTCAAAATCTTCCATCACCAGAGCGATATTAAAACCCGCCAGTATGCCGCTGACCTCATCGGCCAGGAATACCGTTACCTAGACAATTACAGCGCCGGCGGAAGCATAAGCCAAGCCCACGCAAACTTCGGCGGCCACAAGCATCTCGCCCACATTGTGGAGCCCGTTGAATTCTCGCGCCTCCTGAAGCCCGACGGCGAGAATCCCTACGCCGAGGCGATCGTTTACACCGGCAGCGTTTTCAACGCCACCAAAACCAACAGCAACCCAAAAGGCAACACCTATCTACGCGTGGTCTTCTCACGAGACATCTGAAAGGAAATCAGAGCCATGATGCCATCCGCCCAAAAAGCTCAGCAGCCAATGAGTATCGACCATTGGCAGGACCAGATGATCAACATCACCTATAACCTTTGCTCCATCGTCACTATGCCGGTAGAGCTTGCATTAAGGCCGTTCCATGGGACGCGCTATTTCCCGCCCATCGTAATGCTCTTGAGCATGGCGATGATGATCGTGATTCCGACGTTCTTCAGCTTCGTCGGAGCGGTTGGAAACGCAATACCTTTTCACCGCACGCAGGCCTCTTTCGGAATGATCGGCATGTGGGGCTTCTCCAAGCTGTTCTTCCTTGGCCTCGCCATCCACGGCGTTCGCAAATGGCGGCTGATGTGGCACATGGAACGAGAGGAGAACAGCTACTACTCCGGCCCTCCACTGTTCTTCTTTTCCCTGCTGCCGAAAGCTTCCTTCTGGCGCATCAAGATCGTGTACGAGCCATTGTTTTTGCTGGTTTCATCGATCCTGCTCGGCAACTTCTTCATCCTCGAACCGGGCGCCGTCAACTTTCTGACCATCTCCGCGATTTTCCTAGCGATGAAGAATTACACCCGCTGGTACATGGAGTGGCAGTTCATCCGGGAATTGATGGACGCCAAGTTCATGGGCCCGAAGCTTGCCAGGCTCGCCGAAAACCCCTCGGACGAAGAAGACCTCGGCAGCTTTAACCTAGCGAGCTTTCCCAAGGACCTTCCGCCTGATGTCCGGAAGTCATTCCTGAAGCACATGGCCCACGTCGTATCGGGCGAGAACGATTCCAATTGACGAGGAAAAATCCATGAACATCAAAACGAAGAAAGCCCTTTTCGTCTGCGCGGCGATCGTCATCGGCTCATACGTCGTTCGATCGTTCGTGACCTCCTATCGACAGATGATTTACGCAAGGCAGCAGGCCGTTACCCAGCGTGCAAAACCGAGTGCAATGGCAACCGTCCCAAAGCCCATCGATCCTCTCGTTACCGACGCCGAAGCCATGGGCAATCTCTCGGGCGCGTGGGAAGGACGAGGCAACAACCCGGCAAGGGGCATGTGCAATCTCCACCTCGAGCTGAAGCAGGGCGATCCGGGCCATTACACCGGTTATTCCCGCTTCGCGTGCATTTCCATGGGCTCGATGCTCGATGCGCCAAAAAACGCCAACACCATGCTCAGCCTGATGCAGAGCATCACTCCGGACGCCGCGATCCTTACAGGGGTGATTGAGAAGGGAGCGATCCAGCTTCACACCAACAAGGCCATCGGCACCGACATGAACGGCTGCGCGCTGACGGACCTGACCATCACGCCGTTCGGGGCGGCCGCCGTTGCCGCGGAATGGAAGGAAGGGACTTGCCAGGGCGGGAACATGATGATGCAGAGGGCCGCCCGATGACTACCCTACGCGTGATTATCGGCGGCTTCGCGGGCATGATGATCCTCTGCGTCGTGATGATTTTCGTTACGTTTCCCGCTCGGCCGCGCGCTCCGCAGAAGGCTGCTGCACCCCCATGCGCCTGCCGATGCACGAGGAGGATGCCATGAAAGTATTGCGGGCGCATGATATTTTGCCTGAGCCGCCCCTCACCGACGACGACCCGCTAAGGCTCATGACCATCAGCGAGGTTGCGCGCGAGCTGCGCTGCTCGAAAGGGCATGTGCAAAATCTCATCCACGGCAGGGTTCTGCATACCAGTCAACTTCCTTCGGTGCCGCTCGGCCGCCGCCGAATGGTGCGTCGGTCGAGCTTGCACGAATGGATACTCGCAACAGAAGCAACGGACCGAGGGCGCTGACAATGCTTGCAAAACGAATTCCGCAACCAAGGCAAAGCGACGGCGTGCAAAAGAAACAGATCGGCGGTGCGACGATTTACCTCGCGGATGCCTTTGCCCTCATGCCAGACCTCGGTGATGTCGATTGCATCATTACCGATCCGCCCTACAACGCCAAGACGCATAAGGGCGCCCGTTCCGCGAAATCGCTGGCCGCATCGCAAATCGATTTCGACAGCATCACCGAGGCACAGTTCATTGAATTCTGCGGCAACGCCGTAGCGCAAGCCCGACGCTGGGTCGTCATGTCTTGCGCTTGGCAGCACGCCGCCGAGTTAGAAAAGGCCGGTGTACCGCTGGTGCGTTTGGGTGTGTGGACCAAGAAAAATGCCGCGCCGCAGTTCACTGGCGACCGCCCCGGCGTCGGGTGGGAGGCCGTGGCCATACTCCACCGTGAAGGCAAGAAACATTGGTATGGCGGCGGCCGTCATGCCGTCTGGGCCTGCAATGTCGAACACGGCGATCACCCAACCCAGAAGCCCCTGCCCTTGCTTCTGGACTGGGTGACGAAATTCACCGACCCTGGCGAAACGATCCTCGACCCTTTTATGGGCTCGGCGACTACGGGAGTGGCGTGTCTGAAACTCGGACGCAAATTCATCGGCATTGAGAAGCGGCCGGATTACTTCGAACTGGCCCATGTACGGCTTGCTGCAGCCTGCCACCCGTTCATAGGAACGAAGCGCAAGCACCCAATCGATGGGCAAGAACTTATCTTCTCCCCTGAAGGTTAATAATGTCTTCGGATTCCAAGCCGAGGGCAACGCGGAAGGCATCACGCGATAAACAAGTGCTCGAATTCTGGGAGCACCGCGCGGGCAGGAAGCTCACCAATCGCGATGCCGCAGAAATGCAGGCGAACGTTGAAGGTGTAATCGCATTGCTGGCACAATGGGATCGAGAAGAAAGCGCCGTTACTGGCCGGCGCAAAAAACATGGCACTTCAAGCGAGTGACTCATCCAAACACGCGGTTCTCTATGCCCGCGTTTCCTCCCAGGAGCAGGCCAAAGAGGGATTCTCGATTCCAGCCCAGGACAAGCTGCTTCGGGGATACGGCAAAGACAAGCAATTCCACATCGCCGCAGCGTTCACCGATATTGAAACCGCTAAACGCGCCGGGCGCACCGGGTTTGACGCGATGGTGGCTTACCTCCGCAAGCACGAGCAATGCCGTGTGCTGCTGGTAGAGAAAACCGACCGCCTCTACCGCAATTTCCGTGACTGGGTGACGATAGACGAAATCAAAGGGCTGGAGGTGCATTTCGTCAAGGAAGGCGCGATCGTAAGCGACGAATCCCGGTCTTCGGAAAAGTTCATCCACGGCATCAAGGTGCTGATGGCCAAGAACTTCATCGACAACCTGAGCGAAGAGACCCGAAAAGGCATGGTCGAGAAAGCCAGCCAGGGTATCTGGCCCTCCTATGCCCCCATCGGATACCTCAATGCGCATGGGGCGAACGGGAAGCGCACGATTGTCCCCGACCCCGCGCTCGCGCCGCTTGTGCGTCGCCTTTATGAACTGTGCGCGACGGGAGAACACTCCATCGAAGAACTCGCCGTCATCGCCCACCAGGAGCACCTGACGCGCGGAGGCCCGATCCAAACATCTACCGTCAATAAGATTCTGCGCAATTTAGTCTATTCGGGCGAATTCGAGTGGAAGGGCGAGCGGTACACGGCTGTCTTTGAAGCCATCGTGCCGCGCGATCTCTGGCTGGCAGCTCAGGCGGCTCTAGACCGGCGGCTTGGCAAGCGAGCGAAGAAGACGGGGCACTGCTTCGCCTTTTCGGGCATGCTCCAGTGCGGATCGTGCGGCTTTGCCATGGTGGGGGAGATTAAGAAACGAAAGTACGTTTACTATCACTGTTCCGGCGCGCGCGGAAAGTGCCCCGAGCCTTACGTCCGGCAGGAAACGCTGGAAGAGGCCTACAGCACGATGCTCCGGAGGATCTCGATTGATGAAGAAATCGTTGCCTGGATATCTAAGGCCCTCCGCGAGAGCCACGGCGACCAGAAGCGGTTTCGAGACGAAGCGATTGCCAAGCTCAAACAGGACCATCAGCGGCTGCAGAAACGCCTTGACGTGATGTATGAGGACCGGCTCGATGGAAGGATTGACGTTGCGCTGTTCGAACGCAAATCGACCGAGTATCGCCAGGAGCAAGCCGCCATCCTGACCAAAATCGAAGGCTATGGCGTGGCGGATGGCCGTTATGTGGAAGCCGGTATTAAGCTGCTCGAACTCACGCGAAACATGCACAGGCTGTTCGAAAAACAGCAGGCGGCCGAAAAACGCAGACTCCTGAATTTCGTTGTGTCGAACTCGATTTGGAAGGGTGGCGAAATCGTTCCTGCATGGCGGCAACCCTTTGACATGATTGCTCTTGCCAATGCAAGCGGGAATGGCGGCGAGGGCAGCGGAGGCCCGCAAAACGGGCTAAATAAAAACTGGCTCCCCGGCATGGATTCGAACCACGATTCACGGCTCCAAAGGCCGCTGTCCTACCATTAGACGACCGGGGAAAATGGGAGTTCGGTCTTCAGTGTAACGTTCCAAAAGGCTTACCTGCAACCGCGAGACTGACACCTGCGAGATTTGCCCGCGAGACTTGCCCCATGCCGAATAAGCTTAACGGAAAGTCGCCAATCATCAAAACCAGCGATCCCGTGCTGGTCCCGCGGCCGTCTCACTCGCACCGCAGTGCCACTGCCGGGTCCACTCGCATCGCACGCCGCGCGGGCAACAGAGTGGCCGCGAGCGCCACAATCAGAAAGAGCACGGTGCCGCCCGCAAACGTTAAAGGATCGGTGGCGCTCACGTGGTAGAGCAGACTCGTAAGCAATCTTGTGGCAGCGAACGAAGCGGCCAAGCCGATCCCAATCCCGGCTCCCGCCAAAGCTAATCCCTCGAGCACGACCAGCCGCAAAATATCTTCCGATCCCGCCCCCAAGGCGATGCGAATGCCCATCTCCTGAGTGCGCTGGGCCACCGAATATGCGATCACTCCGTAAATTCCAACCAACGCTAATAGCACCGCGGCGGCGGCTAACGCGCCAAGCAGCGATGTGATCAGGCGGGGCTGCGCCGCAGCCTCCTCGAGCACGTCGTCCATGCTCTTCACGAACGTAACCGGCTGATCCCGGTCCAGGGCCATCACCGCGGACCGGATGGTCGCGATGGCGTTTTTCGGATCGCCTTCGGTCCGTACCACCAGGTTCATCGACGCCCATGGCCTTTGCGCGAACGAGAGATACACCTCCGGCTGTGCGTCCGCTGAAAGGCTCACATTACGAATGTCGCCCGTCACCCCTACCACCTGCATGGGATTTACATCGCGGCCAACCAAGATCCGCTTCCCGATAGGATTCTCGTTCGGCCAGAAACGCCGGACCAGCGCCTCATTCACCATTACCACCCGCGGATCGCGTTCGCCGTCATGCTCTGTAAATTCCCGGCCGTGCAACAGGGGCACGCGCATGGTCTCAACAAAGCCGGGACTGAACATCTGAATGTTCAGCACAGGCCGTTCCGCAAGCGGAACCAGGGGCCGCCCTTCCGGAAGCGCGGGCGAGAAGCGCGTAGCATTCACCGGAAGCGCTGAGGTCACCGCGGCACCGCGGACGCCCGGGAGAGCGCGCACATCCTTCACCAACTGATCGAAGAACGCCGCCATCTGCGTCCCTTTCGAGTAGCGGCTCGTCGGTAGGGCGATGTTCATGGTCAGCAGGTGATTGGGCTCAAAACCCGGCCGCAGCGACAATTGCCGGAAATTCCGCAGGAGTAGGCCCGCGCCCATTAACAAAACGGTCGAAAGCGCCACCTGCGACACGACCATCAGGTTGCGAAGCATGTGGCTGCGGTGTCCCGCCGAGGTGCCGCGGCCTTCCGCGCGCAGAACCGAATTCAAGTCGGGACGCGACAGCTGCAGTGCCGGCGCCAGCCCGAAAAGTATACCCGAAAGCAGAGAAATTCCCATGGTGAAGGCAAGCACCATGAAATCGGTGTGGATCTCGCGAGCACGCGGCAAAATGTCTGCCGCCATAGACGTCAGCAGCCGCGTTCCCCACGAACCGGCAATCGCGCCCAGCACGCCCGCCGCCAGCGAGAGAAGGACGCTCTCCGTTAACAGCTGCCGGATCACGCTACCGCGCGAAGCACCCACGGCTGTGCGCACCGCGATCTCGCGCTTGCGTCCAATGGCGCGCGATAGAAGCAGACTCGCGACGTTCCCGCAAGCAATGAGCAAAACCAGTGCGACTGCTCCGAATACGATGAGAATGGCGCGGCGCGAGTTCGCGACCATCTCATCGCGCAGATTGCCCACGTGGATCACAAAGGATGGGTGAGTGTCCGGAAATCCCGGGTTCTCCCGGCGGTATTGAGCGGCCAGCGTTTCCATCTCCGCTTGCGCCTGCCGCAAAGAGATACCAGGTCTAAGCCGCGCTACATAATTCAGGAAACCGGCGCCGGCGTAGACCTGCTGGGGCGTAGCGATATTTAATTCAAACACCCTAGGTGCCACCAGGCCGAGATCCTGTCCAAACGGATCGAATCGGAAACTGGCTGGCAGGATGCCGATCACCGTGTAGTCCCTTTGATCGAGCGTGAGGTGGCTGCCCACCGCCGCCGGATCGGCTGCAAAACGCCGGCGCCAAAAACTGTCCGTAAGCAGCACTACCGTATCGCCCCCAGGTTTGTCCTCGGCTTCGAAAAAAGCCCGGCCAGGCATCGGCCGAACACCGAGTGTTTGAAAGAAATTCCAGGAAACGCGCGCCGCTGAAACCTGTTCCGGATCGCCCCGGCCAGTGAGATTGAACGCTTCCGAAACAAAAGCAGATACACCCGAGAGCGAAGAACTGTGATCCCGCACAAATTGGAAGCGCGTCCAGGAGAGAGGTCTCGCATCCCTGGTGTCGTTCTCCGCCTGACCTGAAATCAACACCAGCCGTTCCGGCTCCAGGAACGGTAGCGGACGCAGCAGCAGCGCGTTAATCACGCTGAAAATCGCGCTGTTCGCTCCGATTCCCAAAGCGAGCGTAAGCACGGCCACGGCGGTGAATCCCGGCGCTTTGGCCAGCAGGCGTACCGCGTGACGAATATCCTGCGGAAGAGAGTTCATGGAGCAACCGATGCGGGCACCAAGGTCGCGGCGCGGTGCGCGTTCCGCTCGCCCCAACGGTTGAAATGGATTAGAGTCTCTAACGAGCCCCGCTGCTCCCATCCGTTTGCTTCAAGGTCCGGCTGCGAACGGAATTCCGATACATAACCGACGCACAGATATGCTACCGGCGTATGAGTCTCGGGGATGCCCAGCGTAGCTTTCAGCTCTTCGAAATCCAGAATGCTTACCCAGCCCACGCCCAGCGACTCTGCTCGCGCCGCGAGCCACAGGTTCTGTACGGCGCAGACCGTTGAATACAGGTCCGTGGCCGGATCAGTCTGGCGTCCCAGACCATAACCGGTGCTGCGTTCGCGGTCGCAGGTGATGCATAAGTTCACCGGCGCCTCGAGAATTCCGGCGAGTTTCAAGCGGTCGTACACTGCGCGGCGGCCGGTATCATAGATCTCTGCCGCGCGCCGGTTCGCACGCTCAAAATTTTCGTAAACCTTGCGCCGCACCCCCGGGTCCTCAATCACCAGGAAATCCCAGGGCTGCATGAATCCCACCGAAGGTGCATGATGAGCCGCGTCCAGCAACCGGCCCAGCACTTCCGGCGGCACCGGATCAGGAAGGAACTGAGCCCGAACATCACGGCGCTCGTAAATGGCCCTATACACGCCGCGCTTTTCCTCTTCAGAAAAGTCCCGCTGCACACTACCTAGCTTAGTTTGTTCGACGGAGACCTGCACGGCAGCGCGGCTTGAGGAACGCGCCGCCCCCGCGCTTACGGCTCAGAAGGTGAAGCGCGCTACGATCTGGCCGGAGCGCGGCTGCGACCCGGCGCCCTGTAGCCAGCTGACATAGCCGAAGCCGGAAGACAGCGTTCCTCCCGGGTTGGCGTGCCCGGTGGGCGTTGTGATCGTGGTCGCCCCGCTATCGCTCGGCAAAGAGTAGAACAAACGGTTGAAGATATTCTGAAACTCCCCGCGAACCTGCAGCGAGACTCTCTCCTTGATACGGAACGTCCGCGCGAGCGCCATGCTTTCGGCAGGCTGGCGCTGCCAGCGAAAGTCGTTAAAATAGGCGGCCGACGCCCCAAACGTGCCGTAAGGAGGTTCTACCCAAGCCTTGGGATTCAGCACCAGTTGCGTGGTGGGATCGAAGTTGGAATTCGGATTTACCAGAAACAAAGGCTGGCCCGGCACCCGGTTTAGGAACGTGTAGCCGCCGCCCCAGATGGCCGGGTTGTTGGTTGGGCCGCGCTGCAGGTTCGCAAGCAGGCTGTTGGCGGAATCGGGTGTTTGCAGAATCTGGCCGCTCTGGTAACGCAAAACCGAACTGAGGGTCCAGTCCCGCGCCACCCACGAAAGAGCCTTGAAAGCGCCCTCGCCGTTCAGTTTGGGCGTCGTATAGCTGAACGAAATCACCAGTTCCTGCGGCAGGCTGAAGCCGGAAATTTGCTTGTTCAATCCGTAATTGAATACGTCGTTAATCAGCGGCGGCGAGGGAGTCAGATATGCGGTGTTGGCGTTGGTGCCGTCGGTGAGTTCCTTCTCCCAAGTGTAAGCCGCCTGCACGCTCAGCGAATGCGAGAGGCGTCGGTTGAGCTTAACCTGGAGCGAATCGTACCAGGTTCTTCCCATGGGCGGCCCCAAAAAAGGCGGAATACCGAGCCACTGCGGATACGGCCGAAGCGCTTGGCCCAGAGGTTGGGTGGCGGGGAATCCCGGGTAAACGCTGTTCGGATTCGCGAGCCAGGGAAAACGGGCGATCACCAGGGGCGAGTTGATCGGCGTATTGAGAAGTTTGGCGTCCGCCGGATTGGTCACGTCGATTCCGTATTGCGAAATGAGACCCTGCGGCGTGAGCGCGTTGTAATTCAGCGCGGAAGCTTCGGGTGCTACCCACCAGGCGCCCCGATTGCCGACGTAGGCCGCGTCCAAAACCAGGTTCGGCGTGATCTGCCGTTGAAACCCGATGCTCCATTGAAAGATGCGCGGCAGGCGGCCCGCATTTCTTGCGATCGAAATGAACGGGGCAGCCGGGGGAATCACACCGGAGGCCGTGGGCGCGGGCGAGTACGGAGTAGCCAGGAACGAATTCGGCCAGGTCAGCACGGGGTTGCCATACACATTACCGGGCCCGAACGAATCGCCATATTTCAGAATCGCGGCGGGTGCGCCATAAGCGGGAGTTCCCAGGGAAAGATAGTCGGCCGCGCTGTGATTTACGCCGGCATCATCGGATTGCGAGCCGTAGGAGATGGCGCCGCCCGCGCGAAACACCGTTTTGGGCGTGATCTGGTAAGCAACCCCCAGGTGAGGTCCTATCGAGAAGGGATACGTCTCGTTGAACGAGCATTTACAGGTCGCTTGGTATTCGGGCGCGCCCAGCCGCCCGCCAATGGTGGGATTGGGAACGTTGAACCCCGCGCTTTGCATCCGGCCATGCTCTTCCTGCCACAGATTCGCGTAATCCCAGCGCAGCCCATATTCGAAGGTCACCTTACGCGTGACTTTCCAACTGTCCTGAAGGTAGAGCGAGTAGGCGTGGTAGCCCAGGCGCAGGTCGGCGATGCGGCCGATCTGGTTGCCGTCGGCCAGCCCGAGGAAGAAACTCGCATAGCCGAATCCGCTACTCGCCGTCGTCGTGAAAGGTAGTCCGAACTGCCACGGGTCGCTGGTCTCGATGGGGGAGAACTCATATTCGCCCTGCGCGCGGCCCGTTGTCACCGTCGGTAGTCCTTCAAACAGCGCCGTCGCCCCCAGCTTGTACGTGTGATTTCCGCGGACCCAGGTAGCCGTAGCGTTGAACGTGGGCTTCAAGTCGTATTGCGAAGGCGCGTTGAAGAAGTAGCCTGTACTGGTGTTCGCGGGATAGCCGCCGCCGCCGCTCCAGCCGCCTCCGAGCGTGCTGTACATGCCCGAAAGGTAAATAAAATTTTTCGCCGGATACGGGACGCCTTCCGGAAACAGATGATTCGCTCCCTGATCGTAAGTGGGGCCGTTCTGCGGGTAAGACATGTGGAGCATGCCCGCGCCCACGTGTAGCAGAAACGTGGGTGTGAGCGTGTCATCGAAATTTACCCGAATCGTCTGCGCCAGATAATCCTCCGATTGCAGCGTGCTAAACGGCTGCGGGAAGCCGTTGTTCTGCGGAGAGAGCGTTTTAGTGGCCGAATAAAACCCCGACACCTTCATGGTGCTGCTGATGTTGTGATCGATTTTTACGGACGGAATCGTGGTGTGTCGGAAGTTGGAGTACCCGGGCGCGGTGTAGTCGACAAGCCCGGGTGTATTGGGCAGCGGAATCAAATTCTGCACGATAGCAGCCGTGGGATCGATGCGGCTTAGGGGAATGACGTTATTGGGAAACGGACTGCGCACGGTTGAGCCGCCGACCACCCGCTGCGTGTTGGGATCGAACACTTCATTCAGGCAGACCATCTGGCCCGCGGGATCGGGTCCGTTGCACGCAACATTGGGATTGAGCGCCGCGCTGAAATCGCCGTTGCGCTGCGCCGCCGTCGGCACGATAGCTTGGGTGTTGGTGGTGAATGTGCTTTGGCGGAACTGCTCGAAGTTAAAAAAGAAAAACGTTTTGTCGTGGCCGTTGTAGATCTTGGGAATGTAAATCGGGCCGCCCAACGTAAAGCCGTAGTCGTTCTGGCGAATGGGATTGCGAATGTGCTGGCCGGTCTTGGCGGGATTGAGCGTTCCCGCGTTCGTCAACGGCAGACCCGCATTAAGCGCTTCATTGACGAAATAATCGTACGCGCTGCCGTGTAACTGATTGGTGCCGGATTTCATCGTGTAATTGAAGTACCCGCCGCCGGCCTTGCCGTATTCAGCCGCGAAATTACTGGTCTGTATCGCGACCTCCTGGATAGCTTCAACACCGGCCTGGTTGATCTGCGTGCGCCCCTGATAGAAGCCGTTGGTCGCGTCCTGGCCCTCAAGGTTGATGGACTGCGAACTGGAGGGCATGCCGTTGATGCGCATGACGTAATCGGTCGAGAACCGCGCGCCCGGCAGTAGTTGCACCGCTGCCAGCGGGTTGCGGATGTTCCCCAAACCGCTCGGATTCGATTGCACATTGGGCGAGCCGGACAACGTCAGAATTGGCAGGTTGTCCAAAGTATTGGTCGCAACGTTGTAACTCACCTCTCCGCTCTCCGTCTTGAGCAGCGGAGCTTCGGCCTCAACCGTGACCGATTCGGTGGCCGCGCCCACCTCCAGTGCGGCGTCGACTCGCACCGTAGATGCGACCTCGACGATGATGTTGGGCCGAAGATATTTCTTGAACCCCGGCGTAGTAACCGTCAAGTTGTAAGTGCCCGCCGGCAGTTGTGCCAACGTGTAGTTGCCGGTCGCCGAAGATGCGCCGGAATAGTTAACACCGGTAGCAGTGTTGGTGGCCTCGATAACCACGTTCGCGACAACCGCGCCGGCCGGATCGACCACCGTGCCCGTGATCGTTCCGCGGTCGGATTGCGCGAACAGACAAATGCCCACAAGAGTGAAAAGCGAAATCCTATTCAGTTGCCTCATTAACCCTCCCCGCTGCCTGTAACGGCGTTCCCCATCCGGCTGTTTCCAGGTGGCGGGCAGTATATAAAAGGGCTATGTGGGCGTCAAGGCCG
>JAFAWA010000401.1 GCA_019242155.1 Terriglobia bacterium
GGATCCGGTTCGGCAATTGCCGTTTTATAACCAGGTCGCTTCGGTAAACGAAACGCCAGAGTTTACTCCCGACGGAAAACAGATCTTATATTCTTCTTCGGCCAGCGGCTGGGCCCAGATCTACGTTGCGAATTTGGATGGAAGCGGGTTGCGGCGCATCTCTTCCTCCACCTCGATCGAAGTCGAGCCCAAGGTGAATCCCAAGACCGGCAATGAGATCGCGTTCGTCTCGGGACGCTCCGGTCCGCAGCAGATTTACCGCATGAATATTGATGGCGGCGATGTCGAACGTTTGACGCCGGGGGAAGGGGAAGCATCGAATCCTTCCTGGAATCCGGATGGGCAGCATCTGGCATTTTCCTGGACGCGCGGCTACGCGACCGGCAATTTCAACGTCTTCATAATGGATGTCGCATCGCGCAACTACGTGCAGTTGACGCACAGCGAAGGGCGCAATGAGAACCCGAGCTGGGCACCCGACGGACAGCATCTGGTGTTCATGTCGACGCGCAGCGGCTCTTCCCAAATTTATTCCATGCTGAGCGACGGGACCCAGGTGCAGCAGCTCACGAACCAAGGCAATAATTGGTCCCCGGTTTGGGGCAAATAGGTATCAATTTCAGGAGATGAAGTTTCATGGTCAGTAAACGGAAGTCGACGGTCATCTGTCTGGCGATGCTGTTCGCGCTGTTCGCCGCGGGCTGCAAGAAGAAGGCGCCGGCCCCGCCTCCGCCCCCTCCGCCCCCTCCGCCCGCCGCGGCTGCTCCGCCCCCGCCTCCGGCTGCGCCTCGCATCACTCAATTTTCGGCCGAACCCGGGTCCATTCAGCGCGGCCAGTCGTCGGAACTGCGCTGGCAAATCAGCGGAGAGACAACCAATATTTCGATCGACCAGGCGATCGGCGCGGTACAGGCGGCCGGCAACCGGCGCGTGTTTCCGGCCGGGTCTACAACCTATACTTTGACAGCCGCCGGCCCCGGTGGTAATGCCACCGCGCGCGCGACTATCAACGTTACCGAACCCCCGCCGCCGCCACCGCCGCCCGCGCCCACCACGACCAGGCCGCCTTTCCCCGACCGGCTCAGTTCGGAAGTGCAGGATGCGTATTTCGATTACGACAAGAGTGACATTCGGCCCGATGCGCGCGATTCCCTCACTAAAGATGCAGCCGCATTGAAGAGCATTCTGGCGGATTTTCCCAACGTCACCGTTGTGGTCGAAGGCCACTGCGACGAGCGCGGCTCGGCCGAGTACAACCTGGGCTTGGGTGACCGGCGCGCTACCGCCGCCCGGGACTTTCTGGTGCAACTCGGCATTCCAGCCGACCGTCTCAAGACCATCAGCTACGGCAAGGAACGCCCGGTATGTACGGAGGCAAACGAATCCTGCTGGCAAAGAAACCGGCGGGCTCACTTTGCGCCGGGACAATAAAGTAGATACTGGAACGAGAGAGCGGCGGCCGGACCGGTGCCGCTCTTCGCTAGGAGAATTACATGAACTTCCGATCTCTCGGCGTACTCACACTACTCGCCGTGCCGGTGCTTGCCCCGGCCGCCAGCCGCGAAATTCAGGAACTACAGCGGGACGTCGGCTTGCTGCAGGAGCAGGTGAGAGCCTTACAGGCCTCCCAGGATGAGAAACTCACCGCCCTTTCGGTGAAAGTTCAGCAGGCGATCGATGTCTCAGATAAAGCCAGTACGGGCGTCGCCGTGATTCAGGACGGCTTGCAGCGGAACTTACGCGATCAGGAGAGCAAGTTGCTTCCGCCGGTCGCGGGCGTTACCTCCCGCATGGATCAACTCTCGACCGATTTCCGCGCCCTGCAGAACGCCATGGTGGACCTAACCTCCACCATCAATAAGATACAGGCGCAGCTCACCGATATCGCTAACCAGGTTAAAGTCCTGCAAGCGCCGCCCGCGCCGCCCCCGCCCGCCCCGGGTGTTCCGGGCGCCCCCGGCCTCGGCCCCACAGCTTCGGCAGGGGAAACGCCCAGCATCTCCGCCAATGATCTCTACGACAACGCCCAGCGCGACCGGTCCGGCGGCAAGATGGATCTGGCTTTGCAGGAGTTTTCGGATTACTTGAAGTGGTACGGAAATACCGACCGCGCCGTAAACGCCCAGTTTTATATCGCGTACATCCACTATTCGCAGGGCGATTATGATGACGCGGTAAAAGAGTTCGACCTGGTGCTCGAGAAGTACCCCTCGGACAATAACAAGGTTCCTGACGCGTTGTATTACAAGGGAATGACGCTGACGCGTCTGGGGCGCCGGACCCAGGGTGCCGACGAGTTTAAAGAGCTTCTCAAGCGATTCCCAAACAGCGACTACTCGCGCCAGGCCTGCTCCCAGTTAACTTCCATGGGGTTGCGCTGCGGTACCGCGAGCGCAGCCCCTAAAGCCATTCACCGCAAGGGGTAAGTCTGAAATCGGATGTGCCCGCTGCACACTGTATCTCCTGATTCACGGGATTGACCAGTTCAAAACAAAGGATCTACAATAAAACGCAGCCTGATCCCAGGGGAGCAGCAGCCGTATGAAAGTAACACGCCTCGTGATTTCGTTTGCTTCTTTGCCGGCTTTGGCGCTGGTAGGGTTCATTCTCTCGGCCGCCGACGACAAAACCACGGACGACAAAAAATCCGCCGCGCCTCGCGAAACCATCTCCCGGCCTCTTTCCGAAAGGGAAAAGAAGAAGAAAGAGGAGAAGCTGCGCAAGGAGCTCGAAACCCCTTACCGCAAGTGGCTGCAGGAAGATGTCGCCTACATCATTACGGACGAGGAGCGAACGGCGTTCAAGCGGCTGCAAACGGACGAAGAGCGGGAACAGTTTATTGAACAGTTCTGGCTGCGGCGCGATCCCACTCCGGACACGGTAGAAAACGAGTTCAAGGAAGAGCACTACCGGCGTATTCAGTACGCCAACGATCATTTTGCCTCCGGCATACCTGGCTGGAAAACGGACCGCGGCCGGATCTACATCGTGTTCGGCCCGCCCGATGAGCGCGATGAACACCCGTCCGGCGGCACCTACGAGCGTCCTCCGGAAGAGGGCGGCGGCGAAACGACCACCTATCCTTTTGAAGACTGGCGTTACCGCTATATCGAAGGTATCGGCAACGACGTCAATATCGAATTCGTAGATCCGACCATGACCGGCGAATATCATATGACCATGGACCCGTCCGAAAAGGACGCCCTAACTTATGTGCCCGGCGCCGGCTTAACGTTGATGGAGCAGTTGGGCCTTTCCGACAAGAGCGCCCGCTTCAACAACACCGACGGTACGCACCTCGGCGCGCCGCTCGGCGGACCTACGGCCAAAATGAACGAGTTCGATCGCCTGGACCAGTTCACCAAGCTGCAAAAGCCGCCCTCCATCAAATTTAAGGACCTGGAGGCGCAGGTAAATTCGCGGATTACGTTCAACGTTTTGCCCGCCACGGCGCGCGTGGATTATTTCCCGGTCACCGACGCCTCGGTTCTGACCAACATCACGCTGCAGTTTAAGAATAAGGACCTGCAGTTCACGTCGAAAGAGGGCGTGCAGAAGGCGACGGTCGACATTTACGGCCGCATCACCACGATGACGCGCCGTGTGGTCCAGGTTTTTGAAGACACGGTGAACGTGGATAGCCCCACCGAGATGCTTCAGGCGTACGCCCAGCACCAGTCGATCTATCAGAAAACCATCCCGCTCGCGCCGAGCACCTACCGCCTGAACATCATCGCTAAAGACGTGACCGCCGGGACCGTCTACAACTACGAGGCGAGGATTGACGTGCCCCGCACCGATCCCGACAAATTGACGAGCAGCACGCTGGTTCTGGCAGACGTTATCGAAAAGGTGCCTACCAAGAGCATCGGCGCCGGTCAATTCGTCATCGGCGATTCGAAAGTCCGCCCGCGCGTGGACGAGACGTTCAAACGTGATGAGAAGGTGGGTATCTACTTAAAACTATATAACTTCGAGGGAGACGAGAAGACCCATAAACCCAACGGGGAAGTGGAATACGAACTTGTAAAAAGCGGCTCCGGGGACAAGGTTTTCGCCTTCACCGAAGACCTGACCAAGATTCAAGGCGCTTCGGCAAGTTCGGTAACGATCGAAAAACTGTTGCCTCTGAAAGATTTATCGCCGGGGCAGTACACTATTAAGATTAAGGTAACCGACAAGAACCGGAACCAGATCGTAACGCCTTCCGCGCAATTTACGGTAACCTAGGGGTTGGCGTTTACGCTGCCCAGCTAAAGTGGCGTCCATGTCGCACGGGCAAACGCACATTTCGTTTGCAGCCTTCAGCTTTGGGCTGATATCCCTGTCTGCGCAATTCCTCTCTGCCGCCCCGGCTCCTGTAAAGCTCTCCGGAGTGATCGGCGGCGTGGTTACCAATCCTCTCGGTGCCCCTCAAATGGGCGCTACCGTACTGCTCTACAATCACCAGGATCGGGTTTGCGATAAGGTTCTGACCGACGAAAAAGGCGAATTCCGGTTTCTGGGTCTGTTCCCCGACCTCTACTCGGTACGCGTCAGCCTGGCGGCTTTTATCCCGGCGGTTAGAAAAGATATCCTGGTACAGCCGGGAATGCTTGCGCGGCTTACGGTCAATCTGAACAATCTTTTCAGTTCCATTCAGATTGCATACCCTCGGACCGAGAGCAGCACGCTCATGACCGACGATTGGAAGTGGGTGCTGCGCGGCGCATCCTCGACTCGTCCGGTCCTCCGCTTCCTGGGCGATTTACAGGGCAAAGATCCTGCTGCGTCCAGCCACAGCCCAGTCTTCTCCGACACGCGCGGTCTGGTGCAACTCTCGGCCGGCGACGGTACACAGGCCTCGGGCACCAGCAGTCAAGCCGATATGGGCACAGCGTTCGCGCTCGCCACATCGCTGTTCGGCAACAACCAGTTGCAGTTGAGCGGGAATCTAGGTTACGGCGCGCAGACCGGCGTGCCGGTTGCCGCCTTTCGCACCGCTTATAGCCGCGGAGGCGAGGGCGAGCCGGAGTTTTCCGTGACGATGCGGCAGCTCTTTCTGCCGGGCCATTCCGCGAGCGGCACCGATGCCGTGCTCCCGGTGCTGCGTTCGGTTTCGGCCAGCATGGACGACCGGACCGAGCTCTCCGACGATCTGGCGATCCAATATGGCTTCACGATGGATTCGGTGTCATTTGGGGACCGCTTAACGTACTTCAGCCCCTACGCGCGGTTATCGTACTCTCTGAGCCCGCAAGAGGAGCTATCGTTCGCGTACACCACCGGTAACGCCCGGCCGGACCTTGCGCCCGGCGCTTCGGAGAATTCCGACCTGCAGCGCGACATCAATTCGATCGGCCTTTTTCCGCGGCTGTCGCTGCTCAACAGCCATCCCAAGATCCAGCGCGGCACCGAATTTGAAATGGCCTACAGCCGAAATATCGGCTCGCGCACCGTCGAATTATCGGCCTATCGGGAAGTAGTGAATAATACGGCTCTCTCCGTCGCCGGCCTCAGTAATCTTGAAGGCTCCGGCGATTTTCTGCCTGACCTTTTCACCGGCAACGCGATTTTGAATGCGGGCGATTACACCAGCACCGGGTTTACCGCGGGTGTGACGCAGAAGTTGGGAGAGAATGTCAGCGCAACCGTGATGTATGGAACCACGCCGGGCCTATCCGTGCAGGATGAACCGATTGAGACCGGAAGTCCGGATGAGCTGCGGTCCCGAATCCGCGCGAGCCGCAGGGAAGGAATCACCGCGCGGATCGCGATGAATGCTCCCAAGACGGGTACTCATCTGATCGCAAGTTACCAGTGGCTGGCGGACAGCAACTGGGTAACCCTCGGCAACATTTACAGCACGCAGTCGCTGCGTCCTATGCCTGGATTGAACCTGTATATCCGGCAGCCGCTGCCGCGCATTCCGGTGTTGCCTTGGCGGGTGGAAGCCACCGTAGACCTCCGGAACCTGCTCGCGGAAGGCTATCTTCCGCTGGACGCCGCCAATGGACAGCGGCTTTTACTGTTCCAAACGCCGCGCAGTTTCCGCGGCGGTTTCAGCTTCGTATTCTAACTTCGGATCACACTTCGGGGCGCAGCGGCAGCCCGGCCCTAATTTTGACCGCGCGTTCTGCTAGGCCTTTCCACCATCTGGCGATTGCTCAACCGGGCGCAGCCGCCCCTCGCGCTTCCGGGTGCAACGCCTGTTCGATGCGCTCGATGAGCCGCCGGACCGGAACCGGCTTCGTTTCGTACGCGTAGCAGCCCGCCGACATCGCCTCCACCACTACATCCGGATCGGCCTCCGCGGAGAGGACGATGATCGGAATGCGGAATGTGTGTGGATCATTTTTAAGAGCCCGGATGGTGGCTTGGCCATTCATCACGGGCATCTCCAGGTCCAAGATAATCAGGTCCGGCAAGTTCTGGCGGGCCGCCAAGACGGCTTCCTTTCCGTTCGATGCCGGAATCATCTCATAGCCGGCCCTTTGCAGACGCCGGCTGAGCAGATCCCGAGTGAAGCCGTTATCCTCCGCGATCAATAGCTTAGACATGACACCTCGGGGCGCGCGTGGACCGCTCCGCAGAGAACGAAAGCACACGGATCCGTTCTGAGCGCTGTGCCTAACTGATTTTCCATCGTCGACAATTGCCACCTGCGGAGCCGCCCTGCGAAGGCGCCTCGAAATGCTTATCGGACAGAGAATCGATGTCTTTAATTGCGGGACTGAAGTGAATACCGAACAGTGTGATCATTACAACCATGAGGAGTTCGGACGGCGGGGCGTGCTGAGGGGTTGCGGAGAGCGGCCGGAACCGCTCCCCGGAAACAGGCGTTCGTTAGAACGAGAAGCGCGCCACGATGGTGCCGTTGCGCGGTTGACCGAACTGCGTGCCCGTGGTTGCCCGATTGATGTAACCGAAGCCGCCCGTGGTCAAACCTCCGAGCGTGGCCTGGGGCGAAAACGGAGTGGTGGCCGACGGATTATTGAGGTAGGTCCGGTTGAACACGTTGTTGAATTCGACGCGCAGGTTCAGCGTCATGCGCTCCCGCAGCCGGAACGTACGGCCGAAGTTCATATTCTCAACCGGGTGCCGTTCATAGCGGAAATCGCTGTAGAATTCCGCGGACGTACCGAACTGCCCCGCCGGCGGGTTCACCCAAGCGGCGGGATTCAGGACGAACGTCTTCGAAGGGTCATAGCAGTGGCAATTGATATCCACTGTATAAAGAGGCACTCCCTGCACGCGGTCGGCAAGGGTCGGCTGGAAGATCTGTCCAGCCAGGCTGGTGGTGGCGGCAGGTGTCGGAATCGGTAGTCCGCTCGCATACTGCAGCAGCGTGCCGAGCTGCCAATCCTTAAGCACCCACGAGACCGCCCTATTGGTGTGGAGCGTCGGCACCGAGTAGCTTCCCACAAAGGTGAAGACGAATGGCTGGTCGTAAAGCGAGATAGCCTTAGTACCGGCGGGGTTGGCGATGTTGTTGAGAACCACGTTGGTGGTGCCGCCGATGGTGGTGTTGCTATTGGTGTCCTCACCTTCCTGCAGCGATTTCTGCCATGCGAAGGTGCCGGTGAAGGTCAGGCCGTGAGAGAAGCGCTTCGTAGCCTTGGCCTGCAGCGAGTCGTACCACGTTTTCCCGAGTGGAGGGCCGATGGCCGGAATGTACCCAAACTGCGGGAAGGGCCGCAGTGCTTGCGCCACCGTATTGCTGGTAGCGAAGCCCGCGTAGGGCGGATTGTTGAAGCCTCGCGCCGCTGCGGTTGCCGAACTCAGAGTCGAAAGCAGCAGTTGCTGATCCGCCGGACTACTGAGGTTGAGCCCATAAGCCGCAAGAATCTGCGGTGTGATCCCGTTCATGTTCACAAGACCAGGCGCCTGCCACCAGACTCCGCGGTTAGCCACATACGACGCCTCTACGACCAGGTCTGACCGCAGCTCGCGCTGAATCCCCACGCTCCACTGGTTCTGTCTGGCCGGTCTGCCCAGTTCCGGATCGATCCACCCGGCGTTTGAGAAACCGCCAACACCCAAGGTCGGCGTCGGTTGATTGCCGACGGGAAGTCTCGGAGCGACGCCCGGGCTGAAGTTCGGCCACGAAGGTATCGATGACTGTGGAATGCCGTTCGCCAAAGTCATCGCCGGCACTCCCTGTCCTGGCGAACCGACGGTAACGCTGGTCACGATTCCAGGGGTGTTCACACCCAACTGGTTGGTGGAGGTCTGATTGTAAATCAAACCCCATCCCCCGCGCAGCACGGTCTTGGGTGTGATTTGATAAGCTCCCCCTACGCGCGGACCAAGCGCATACGGGTAGTTGCTCGCAAATCTGCAATTGCAACGGCCTGGGCCGCTGCCTTCGAAGATCCAGCCTCCCGGCTCGTTACCGGCGCTGGGGTTTGGCGTGGTGGGCGAGAAGCCCATGGCGCGGCCGTAGGTTTCGTTGTAATAGGTGCCGTAGTCGTAGCGCACGCCGTAATCCAAAGTCAGTTTGCGCGTGACCTTCCAGGAGTCCTGTATAAAGGCGGCGAACTGGGTCTTCCCGAAATGAAACTCGGCGGGCGCGGCGATGCTGTAGGAATCGACGGCTCCCAGTAAGAAGCTCGCATACGGAAATCCGAGCGAGCCGCCCGCAAACGTGGTGCCCACCTGATACGGCTGGGCGGTTTCGTTGGCGCTGAACGTATAGCTGCCGTTGGTGTTCGTATATGGGATCGCGGGAATACTGTTCAGGTAAATCTCGCTTCCGAATTTGAATGTGTGGTTCTCTTTGACCCACGTGGTGCTGGCGTTGAACGAGGGTTTCTCCCAGAAGTCATGGCTCTGGCCGGCTCCGGGGCCCATGTTGTATGTACCGCCCGCCGCGCTGCAGGGAAGCACTGCCGAGCAGAACCCGGTGAAGACGGGAGCGTTCCGGTTCAGTGTCGCGCCCACCAGGCCATAGGTTTGCGCCGCATTGAAATTCAGCACGGGAGCGTCGTCGAAGAAGTTGTTCTGCTGATAGCCCGCGCCCACATGCAGCAGCACGGTCGGTGTCAATGTCTGGTCATAGTTCAGACGGAAGATCTTCGAATGAATGAACGAACCGCGGTCGGCCGTAATCTGGTTTGGGAAGCCTTCGGAGCCGCCGTATGTCGGCGAGAACGGGGCCTCGGTTTGCGTCGTGGACCAATAAAACGAAAGTTTCGACGCGGCCGTCAGGCTGTGATCGATCTTCAGCGCCGGGATGGTGGTATGGCGCACCGCCGGATAGGTCGGCAGGTAATTGTTGATGAGCACGCCGCCGATGTTCGGCTCGGGAATGACGTTTTGAACCTTCAGCGCCACCGGGTCCAGCCGGTTGGCGGGGATGGTGTTGTTCGGGAACGGGTCGGCCACCAGAACTCCATTGATTGTCCGGGCGGTAGCAGGGTCGAAGATCTCATTGGCATATTCCGTCCGGCCCAGAATGTCGGTTCCGAGGACCTTGTTTCCCAGGGCCGTGATTGCCTGGCTGAAATTACCTTGGCGATAGGCATCGATCGGCACCGTGATCGGAATGTTG
This sequence comes from Terriglobia bacterium, assembly GCA_019242155.1. Classification (GTDB taxonomy): domain Bacteria; phylum Acidobacteriota; class Terriglobia; order Bryobacterales; family Bryobacteraceae; genus PSRJ01. Next base: position 9,533 of record JAFAWA010000401.1, read on the forward strand.
TTGATCTGCTGCGTCTCGCGGAACTGCTCGAAATTGAAGAAGAAGAATGTCTTATCGTGGCCGTTATAAAGCTTGGGAATCCACACCGGGCCGCCCACGGTGAAGCCGTAGTCGTTGCGGCGGGCCGGCGGGCGAACCAGTTGTCCCTCTTTTTGACTGTTGGTCGTGCCGGCATCGGTAAACGGCGTGCCCGCGTTCAGCACTTCGTTGACGAAGTAGTCATACGCGGTGCCGTGGAACTGGTTGGTGCCGGACTTCATCGTTACATTGAAGAAGCCGCCGGCGGCCGCGCCGAATTCCGGCGCAAAATTGCTGGTCTGTACAGCCACTTCCTGAATGGCATCTACGCTGGGCTGTGTCTGCGCAGCGGCGTATGGGAAGCCCTGGTTGGTCGCGTCCTGGCCCTCCACGTGAAAAGCCTGGGTATTGCTCGGCGCGCCGTTAATCTTTACCTGCGAGTTCGGCACGTAGTAAGTGCCGGGAACCAGGTCCACAACGTTGTTCGGATTCCGGATCCCGGCGCTGCCCGCGGCCGCGCTTCCCACACCCAACATCGGAAGCTGATCCAGTGTCTGCACGGTAACGTTCTGAGTGACATCCGCGCTTTCAGTTTTCAGTAGGGAAGCATCCGCCTGCACCGTGACCGATTCTGTGGACGCGCCGACCTCGAGCGTCACGTCAATGCGGAGGATGGCGGCGGTGGCCACCGTAATACCGGTACGCTGGAACTTCTTAAATCCTGGGACGGTCACATCTACTTCGTAGGTGCCGACCGGTAGTTCGGGAATCGTGTAGTTACCGGTGCTGGTAGATTGCGCCGGAAATGCCGTTCCCGTTTCCGAATTCCTGGCCTCGACCGTTGCGTTTGCAATGACTGCACCCGCAGGGTCGGAAACCGTTCCTGTGATTGTTCCGCGATCGCTCTGAGCAAAAACCGCCCCAGCGAACAGCAGAACGCACACTGATCGCGACATAAGTCTCATCAGCTAACGTAGCCTCCACTTCCAAATCGAGCTTTTGGTGGTTCAAGGAGTGTATGACCGGACTGCGCCCTAGAGACGCACTACGGCGCCACACACGAACGAATCATTTTGACCCCAATTGCTTCGAATTGTACTCAACGTGGCGCGCACACGTCAAGTGTGCGGATGTGCTACAAATGCTAACTTAGAGACTCATAGGGTTCGCCCTAATAGTATGAGAGAGTCTCGATTCCCGTGCCGGCTTTAAAACTGGAGGCCAGCCGTGCCTCGGTCAAATCGATGACCGAGACCGTGCCGTCGCCATGATTGGCAACCAACGCAGTCTTCCCGTCCGGAGAGATGGCGAAACCCATCGGGTCCTTGCCGACATTCACTACCGTCTGCTTCCCGTGCGGATCCGCCACATTGATGATGTTGACGGTGCCGTTCAAATTGCAGACCAGAAGTTTTGACCCATCCGGCGTGAATCGTGGTTTAAATGCGCCTTTCGGATTGCCCTCAAGCGGCAGATTGAGGGCAACTGTGTCATCCGCCGGCTGGATCACAATCAAGGAAGGTTTCCCGTTGTCAGCCGCAACCACCCATTTGCCGTCGGGAGAGGCCGCTATGCCCTGTGTGCCGTCCGGCGCGGGAATCCGGCCGATTAGCTTGCGCGTCTTCAAATCGATCACGGTCACAAACGGCTTGTCGTTTTTGTTGGCCACGTACGCCTTGCTGCCGTCGGGCAGGACGGCAACCCAGTGGCCGGTGCCCTCCGTATCGATCGCCGCTTCGACAGATCGTTTTTTGGGATCGATCACCAGCAGTTTGCGGCTCAAGTCGCAGGTGACGTACAGCATTCCCTTTTGGTCGATTTGGATCCCGTGAGGCGCTTGATACGGAGAGACATCGATCGTGCCGGTCAATTGCCGGGAGTTCAGATCTACGATTGCAATCAGGTGTCCGGGGTGCGGGTTGCGCCCATATACACCGTCCCCGTATATGGGGATGTAGACAGCGCGATGGTCCGGTGAGATGGCTAGATCGTGGGGTGCCGTCTCCAGTTCGAGGCTCGCCAATTCTTTATAGCTCGAAGGGTCGGCAAACCGGACGTGACTGCCCAGTTTGTCGATGAGGATCAATCCGCGCGTGCCTGTCGGGTTGTTGGGATCGAGACTTGCGGCCGATACGAGAGCAGCGGCGCTCATGACCGCGAGAGCCGCCACCAGAGTTTGCTTGATCATGTTGCTCCTTCCCGCGCGCAAGACGCGTTTGCGAAATCTTCTCAGCCGGCCGCCTTCATCGCGCTCACCACTTCCAGGTCGGCGGAGATGTCCACCGTTTCGCCCAAGGCCAAGCCGCCCGCTTCGAGGACCTGGTTGAAGGAGATCCCAAAATCCTTGCGGTCAATGGTGCCTTTGACGCTGAACCCGCCGCGGTTATTTCCCCAGGGGTCCTTCACTTTGCCGCCATGCTCTACCTCGAGCACCACCGGTTTGGTGACGCCGCGAATCGTCAGATCGCCGGTCACACGAAAACGCTCGGCGCCTTGAGGTTCGACTTTCGTGCTGCGGAACGTGATCTCCGGGTATCGTTCGACATCGAAGAAATCAGCCGTTTTCAGGTGCCCGTCGCGTTTCGGATCATTGGTATCAAGGCTCGCGACGTCAATGTGAATGTCCACGTGCGACGATTCCGGCGCCTGCTCGTCCAACTGCGCAGTGCCGCCCCACTTCGTAAAGCGGCCGTGGATTTTCGAAATCACAAAGTGCCGTATAGTGAAATGAATGCTCGAGTGAACAGGATCAATCTGCCAAGTTTCTGTTGCCACTGTAGACTCCTCAAAGAGTTGGAATTTACTGGCGTCAGGCAATCTGCCAGAGGCTTTATCATACCGG
>JAFAWA010000067.1 GCA_019242155.1 Terriglobia bacterium
CGTCACCTGTCTGAACCACAGAATCCGTCCGGTCTTCACCTCCATAGCGAGTACCGCATCACTCATGTCCGTTGCAGGCGAGGAGAAGTTGTCTCCTGTAGTGACGTAGAGAACTCCGCGCTTACTGTCGAGAGTAGGCGATCCCCACACTCCCGCTCCTGACGGTCCCCACATCCCGACGCTGCGCGTATCCTGACTCTTCTCCACTTGTTTCGGCTTGTCGCGGATCGTGTACGTCTTCCAAACTTCGGTGCCGTCTTTCGCGCGCAACGCGGTGACACTGCCGCGGAACGTGCAACACGGATATTCGGGATTACTGGCGCGCGTCTCTTCCCAGGACGCTGCCGGGATAAACACTATGCCGTTCTGAACCGCCGCAGTGCCCGTCAGTCGCGTGGACTCGTGCGGCTCGGGTCTTTTCTTCCACAAAAGCCGGCCATCCTCGGCCGCCACTCCGTACGCCCAGCCGGTGAGGTCGGTAAAAACTAAAACGTAGCCGTTCCCGTTAGGCACAGCGGCCGGCGCGGAGCGAACCGGTCCGCTCGCCTGATACACCCACCGGACGCAGCCCGTGTCGGTGCTCAAAGCCTGTACTGCCCCTCCCGCGCTGCCCACGAACAGTGTGCGGCCAAGAACGGTTGGCGCGCCGAACGCACTGACATCGCCCTCGAATCCATAAGCCCACTTCAACTTGAGTTTGCCGACCTGACTCAGAGTGATGCCGCTCGTAGTCGTATAACGCGTATTGGTCAGATCAGGTCCCCAGCCTTTCCACGCAGGGTTGGGCGACGGGCCGATATTCACGGAACGGTCGGCGCAGTATGCGGACGCGGGTACCGGATTATCCGGGCGATTCACCCCCAGGAAATTCGCCACTGCTTCCCGCTCTTCGCGATTGAGTATGTAAGCGATATTGATCATCACCCCGAAATCGAGTGTTCGAAGGATGCGCGCCACCGATAACTGCTTCAGAGCCTCGCGGGGCGGAGTTCGTTCGGTTGCGGCGTCGTGGCAGGCGGCACAGCGTTTCTGGTAAACCGCCTCGCCGGAAACTGCTGCTGCCGACGGCACCGCCGCGGCAACAATTAGCAGCGCAACGTGCCGGAGGGTAGACTGATTTTGCACCGGTCCATTCTATCGAAATCCGCCGGATTCATCGGCCGCTCTCGGCTTCAGAATACGGCCAATGGATTGAGCGGCGATCCTGTGCCTTTCTCGATGCGCAACGGCGCAGCCATGAATAGAAACTCGTAACGGTTGAGACGTTTGGCCTCTTCCCCGGCGCGTTCGAAATCGAGATTGTCAAAGATACTCACTCCCATAGCGACCAGCGCCAACCGGTGAAGCGGGTTAGCCACCTCTGGCGGAAGACCCGTGGGAGAGACATCGTTCGGCCCATCGCAGCCGATGAAAGAAACGCCGCGTTCCTTCAAGAAGTAGGCTACATCGGCGTGATAGCCTGCGAAACCTGTGGCGTTCGGCCATGGGCCCAAGGCCGCGCGGCGCTTCCAGCGTCCCGTATAGAGAAGAATTACGTCGCCCGGAGAGACCTTCACGCGCTCCGTCTTTTCGAGGGTCTCCAGATCCTCGCGGTGAATCGCCGTGCCCGGTTCGAGCCACCCTTGAGCACTCGCTTTACCGGGCAAGCGAGTGGCGTCAAATAGAATGGCGCGAGTCACCACGCCGTCTTTGAGGGCGTTGATACTCCCTTTAGGACAGCCCCCCGCAGCCGTGATGTCCTCCATCGCGCGGCCGTTGTACCCTTTGCCTTCGAACATGATGTGACAATCTACCGCGTCCAGATGACTGTGAACCACCCCATGATAAGTTCCGGTGTATTGATAGCGGTCGGTTGTGCCGTTTGGGCCGACGTTGCCGAGAGCCCGTTCCAAGATATTCGGCGCATCCGCCGCCTTTTCCTGCGGGATATCGTGCGCGAGTGAGATCACTACGCCCTCTTTCGCCAGAGCCAGCGCCTGCTTCCGTTTCGCAGGAGTGATCAGGTTCGCGGCGCCGAGTTCGTCGTCATTGCCCCAACGTCCCCAATTGGAAAGCTCCTTCATCGCCCTGCGAAACTCTGCTTCGTTGGTGATAGCGGAGTGAGAGCTTGTCGAATTCTGTGCGAATAAACTCGCCGCGACGAAGCTCGTGATTAGAATTCGCATTGATGCCTCCCTGCGTTTCGGTCCGGAGCAGCATATCATGCCCGAAACGCGTGTGCGAGCGCGAACTGGCTTAGTGTGGCAGTCAAGTAGTGATGACTTTGTGCCGCGACTGAGTCGCCGCGCTCAGCCATCCTCAGTCCCCGAGCCACGGGCGCGAGCCGCGATACGAGCCACTCACACTTCGGCCCCCCCTGATGTGGCAGCAAAATAGAAATGTCACCTTTGGGCAAAGTAGAAATGTCACCTTGACAGCCCCAAGCTTTGGGGATGCAGGAAGGACAACTACTAATGAGCCAAACCGATAGGGATCGGCTGGTGACGCTGCGCAAAGCCCACGAACG
>JAFAWA010000098.1 GCA_019242155.1 Terriglobia bacterium
GCGGTCTTCTTGGGCCGCACCGAAGTTCCGTTTGTTTTGGTATCTGCCGTCAACCAGAGCTTGGTTCTTAAGCTCGCCACGCCATTGCAGTTGGGCCAGGAGGTTACGGTCCGCTATTCGAAGAAGGCCGCGCGTGTTGGCCCCGTGGCGGTCCTTCCGACCTCGGGCGACGTGGATTGTTGTGACTTCCAGCCCGTAGAAGGTCCCGTAACGGTGCGCGGCCGGGTGCCCACTGCGGCCCCACTGGAGGTAATTGTCACCCGCAAGAACGGCATGGCCGAGCGAACACGCATTGCACGCGTCGAAACCGATGGCGAGTTCACGATTCCCCTGCGCTCGCCTCTTGATCCTGGAGATTCGGTGAAGGTAACGACCGGGACCGGCCCCGACCGCGCTGTATTGGCCAGCGCTACCTTTTTGGCCGCGGGCAGGCCGGCCTCTGCCGCCGCCGAGCCTTCATCGAACCCGATTCAGGCAACCGCAACCGCCGGCCCTTGTGCCGATCCCTATCTCCCCCATCCGCCTGCCCAGGTTGATTCCGTGCCCGTCGTCTTAGGCTGCCTCCCCAACAATTCTGCCACCGACCTAACGTTTTACATAGACAACAGGCGGCAAGACGTGATCTGGTCGCTCGCCGGCACCACTCCCATAACTTATTCCGCTAAGCTGCCGGAAAAACTCAAGCCGGACCAGTCCGTAAAAGTTCACCAGGTAAACCAGCGCGACCCGGACTCGCCCAGTCAGAACGTGGTCGGAATCATAGCGCCGCCTGCCACGGTGCTCGCCGTCCAGGAAGGCGCCTCCAGCGTCTCCGGTTTCGGCCCCGGCCTGGACAAGGTCCGTATTCAGGTGGTCGATGGCGCCGACGTCCAGGCGCAAGTCGACACCTCCGTCGATTCTGAGACGAATCAGTTCTCGGCAACATTATCTACACCACTTCAGGCTGACCAACAGCTCAATATTTACGGCATCTCGAGGGGCGTTATCAGCGAAACGCCCAAGCAGGTGGAGGTGGCACCTCTGGAACTCGATTGGGGCCGTGTCCGTGCTTACTTCACTGCCGGCATCGTGCTCTCGAATTCGAGCGCATTCAACACAACCGACGCGAATACATTTCTCGGTCTTACGATCGATAAGGGCTGGGTTCGGCCGGTATATCAGATAGCTCACGGTCCGAGGTTCTGGGATAACTTGCGAGTCCACACGTTCTTCGATGCCCGGCTCACCGCGATCCCAACCACCGTCGTCTCTTCTGTGAGTACTTTAATTTCCACGCAGTTGAGCAACAGTCAGGCTGGATCTCTCCAGATCGGCGGGTATCTACCCATCGTGATCACAAACTGGACGTACAAAGACCGGCCTTACTCGCTCTATGTTGCCCCTCTGGCGAAGACTGGGTTCTATACGCTCACAAGTAGCGGCAGCACGAGTTACCAGACACAGCTTGCGGTTACCGGCAATGACCGGTTCTTCACGTTCTACGCATATGGCGTCCGGGTGGGGCATTACCGCGAATATCAAACTCCGGACGGGAGGTTTACCGCGAGCCGCGCGCCGGAACAACTGAGCTACCTCGACCTCACTGTCGGCAGGTGGAGTAACTTCGAAGCCTTCGGGGGCAGTGCCACGTATCGTCCCTGGCGCTATGGCTTCGAAGGTATCCTGAAGATCCCGAATACCCCGTTGATCCTGGGTCTAAACGCTAATGTAAACGCCGAGCGCATCAAATCCCCCTTATTTCAATTGCCGCCCGACGATCTGCGATTCCTGTTCGGGGTTCGATTCGACGCGAGTAAACTGACCAATCTGTTGGGGAGCCTTACGCAGTAGTAAGACCGTTGAATGCGGCGGGATCCGAACCGGTAACTGATTTGGAGACCCGTCCCCGCGCTCCCGCAGTACAATCGAAATCCGGCCTTCGTTGGTAGCCGGTCAGGAGGAGCGATGAGCAATCTGCCAAACGCGGGCCTAAGGCGGCGCCTCACACGACGCCGCTTAGTGCAACAGACTGCCGGCGCGCTGGCAGCGGCTGCATTCCCCATCCACGCGGCCACGCCGAGCCCGCAGATCAGTCAGATCATGGCTAGGCTTAGCACTTATATGAGCGAAGCCGCGGGCCGGAAGCTTCCGAATGAAGTAAGCGAAAAGGTGAAGCAACTGATTCTCGATACATTTGCCGCGATGATTTCGGGATCGGAATTACAGCCCGGCCAATTCGCAATCAGGTTCGCCCGGGGGTACTCCGGCGAGCCCGTGGCGACGGTGGTCGCTTCAAATATTGCGTGCGGTCCCATAGAAGCCGCGCTGGTGAACGGAATGCTTGCGCATTCGGACGAGACGGATGATACGCATCCTCCTTCGCAATCGCATCCCGGCTCCGCGGCAGTGCCTTCCGCTCTTGCTGTGGGCGAGAAGTTTGGCATTGACGGAACGCGATTCATCCGGGCTGTGGCGCTCGGCTACGATGTGGGGCCGCGGGTTACGGCCACGCTGGGCAAACTGCAGTATCAGGTGGCAAGCCACCGGAGCACTCATGCGATTTCCGGGACGTTTGCTTCTGCGGCCGCCGCGGGATGCGCGGCGGGTTTGAACACACAGGAGATGCGCTGGCTGCTCTCTTATACGGCACAGCAGGCTTCCGGCCTCGCGTCGTGGCAGCGTGACACGGAACACGTCGAGAAAGCATTTGATTTCGCCGGCATGCCCGCGCGCAACGGGACCACCGCGGCACTGCTGGTGCAAGCCGGAGGCACAGCCGTGGAAGATGTCTTCTCCGGGGCAGACAATTTTTTCGAAGCATTCGGACCCAGGAACGATCCAGGAATGCTGATTGAGAAGCTAGGCGAGCGTTACGAGATCACTCGCACCAACGTAAAGAAATGGACCGTAGGCGCGCCCATACAGGCGCCGCTCGATGCTCTCGAAAATCTCCTCCGGCGCAGTCCTTTCGAAGCGGCCCAAGTCAAACAAGTCACCGTACGCGTGGCGGCCGACGAGGCAGGCGTAGTGGATAACCGCGAAATCCCCGATATCTGCCTGCAGCACCTGGTGGGCATCATGCTGCTGGAGAAGACCGTCTCGTTCCGGTCCGCGCACGACGTGGCTCGCATGCGCGATCCGGCGGTGTTACGCGAACGCGCCAAGGTCCGTTTGATTCATGACGAGGATCTGGAACGGCTCATGCCCAAACGGGTCGCCATGGTCGAAGTTGCCCTGGCGGACGGAAAAGTTCTGACAGAGCGCGTGGAAGCGGTGCGAGGCACGGCCGACAACCCGATGCCGCGCGCGGAAATTATTGCGAAGGCTCGCGATCTGGTGACGCCGGTGCTCGGTCCGACGGCTTCTCGGAAATTGATTGACGCGGTGTTCGCCCTCGAGACCATTAAAAACGTGCGGGAACTTCGGCCGCTGCTTCAGCGGATTTCGTAACCGGCCTGGTTTCGTAATATACTAGCGAGAATTGTTAGGCAGTTTCTCGCACGGGGCGATGAAAACATGGCCAGGTTTGTTCAACTTGAGGAGTATTGACGTGCGTTCTTTTGGAATAGCGAAGCGAATTCCCGCGAACGGAAGCGCATGCCGGACCCTTGCCGCAGTGTTTGGATTGATGGCATGGATGGCAATTTCCAGTCCGGCGGCAGAACCGGACTATGGCGGCCTGGATGTAATACGGGTTCGGCCTAATTTCTACATGATCGCGGGCGCGGGGAGCAATGTTTCCGTCCAGATCGGTCAAGACGGCGTGGTGCTGGTAGATGCCGGAAGCGAAGCGGCCTCGGACCGCGTGATCGCCGCGATCCGGAAGATTACCGAACTGCCTACCCGGTATGTGATCGACACTGACGCCGACGCGGATCACGTCGGCGGAAACGGCAAAGTTGCCAAAGCCGGCCAAACTATTTTCACCAACGCGCTCGGCAATGCAAATTTCGGCAACGCCATGACCAATGGCGGCGCAGCTTCGATTCTGGCGCATGACAGCATTCTGCGGAGGATGAGCGCGCCCACCGGAAAGAAGTCTGAGTTTCCTGTGGAAAGCTGGCCTACGGAAGCATTCCTGCGGAACAGATGGTACATCCGGATGAATGACGAACCGATAGAAATCATCTACCAGCCATCGGCTCACAGTGACGCAGATAGCTTCGTCTTCTTTCGAAAGTCGGACGTGGTGGCCGCGGGAGACATCCTGGACACTACTCGCTTTCCTGTGATCGACGTTGCTAACGGCGGCAGCATTCAAGGCGAAATCGACGCGTTGAACCGGCTCATCGAATTAGCGATACCACCCGGGCCTTTCATTTATGAAGGCGTGGGGACGTACGTCATCCCCGGTCACGGACGGCCATGCGAGCAACTGGACGTGGTGGACTACCGCGACATGGTCGTAATTGTTCGTGACGTTATTGCGGACATGATCAAGCAGGGCATGACGCTCGAACAGATCAAAGCAGCGCATCCGGCGAGGCCGTATGAGACTGAATACGGTACGGTGGAGGGCTCGACGAGCGCTTTTGTCGAGTCTGTTTATAAGAGCCTAACGGCCAAGAAATAGCGCCGCCTCGAAAGAGAACAGTATGAAATATCGAATTGCTTATGGATTATCGGCGCTGGTGATTACCGCAGCGCTTCCCCTCGGCGCTCAGCCTCAAGCGGCCGGCCGGGGCGGACCGCCGCCCACGCCGAAAGCAATGGCGCCGATGGATTTGACCGGGTATTGGGTATCGGTAGTGAACGAAGATTGGCGTTTCCGCATGGTGGTCCCCCCGCCGGGCGATTACAACGGGGTTCCAATGACCGCGGAATCGCGCAAAGTCGCAGACGCATGGGACCCGGCCAAGGATGAAGCGTCCGGAGACTTGTGCAAGGCCTTTGGCGCGCCGGCGCTGCTGCGCCAGCCCGGACATCTGCACCTCACCTGGCAGGATGACCGCACGA
>JAFAWA010000326.1 GCA_019242155.1 Terriglobia bacterium
GCGTGCGGGTCGCACCGGCAGCTTCCATCGTGGCCGGTGAATGGAGCGGCAGCTATGACCGTTGCGAAGACGATCGCAGTACCCGCGTGGCCATGAGTCTTACCGAGCCCGCTCCCGGACAAGTCGCCGGCCAGGTGAGTTTCGCCACTCCCGACGGAATGAGCGGGAACTGCCAGGTTAACGGAGTGTTTGTCGAAACGGGAAAGACTCTGACCTTGAAATCGATGTCCTGCCGCGGATCCACTCCCGCTTATCTGTCCGCAGATCATGAAAGTCTGCTGAAACTCTCCGGAACCAGAATGACCGGAAACGTCGAGCCACAGGAACCTTGCATGACGATCGGATTGACTAAGAAGTGAGCGCACCCGTTTCGCTTTCCCCCCATCTAACCTCCAGCCCATGCGTCGCCTCACCCCTCGTGCTTCCCTCTCAGCACCCGTACCCCTACACCGGTTGCGCTACTCTGGTAGCGAATGAACCGGCGAAGTTTCTTCCAGTCCGCCGCCTCAGTTCCCCTTGTGGGAACGCTACGCGCCGCGGCCGGCCCCGCCTTCGAATCCAGGATCGTTCGTCTCCATCTGCAGCACACCTGGACCACCACCATGTCCTCGAGTGAGTATCGGGACACCTTGCAGGCCACTTACTCTCGCGATGGAATTGCCGGTCACGGGGAGGGCGCTCCGATCGTGCGTTACCAGGAAGACGCCCGCTCGGCTCAGAAGGCCGCTGAATCCGTCCGCGATCTCGTTCTCTCCGCCGACCCCCTGCAGTTTGCCAAACTCATGGGCGAAGTGTTTCGACGCGTGGACGGGGAGTGGGCAGCCAAAGCCGCGATCGATATCGCACTGATGGATTGGGTGGGGCAGAAACTCGGCATCCCGCTTTATACGTACTTCGGACTCGACCCGAAGGACACACCGCTCACCACCTTCTCCATTGGAATCGACACTCCGGAAACCACTCGCCAGAAGACCAGGGAGGCGGCTGAGTACCCCATTCTCAAAGTAAAAGTAGGGCTCGCCACCGACGAGCCGACCATCGAAGCGGTTCGCAGCGTGACCAAAAAGCCCCTCCGTGTGGACGCCAACGAAGGCTGGAAAGATAAGGAAGAGGCCGTACGCAAGATCAATTGGCTCGAGACCCAAGGGGTCGAGTTCATTGAGCAGCCGCTGCCGGCGGATATGATCGAAGAGACGCGTTGGATCCGCAGCCGCGTTCATATCCCGATCATCGCCGACGAGGCTTGCCGCCATGCCGCCGATATCCCCAAACTGCGGGATGCGTTCGATGGCGTGAATGTCAAGCTCGATAAAGCAGGCGGGATGCTCGAAGCCTACCGCATGATCGAGATTGCCAAGGCGCTGGGGATGAAGACTATGCTCGGATGCATGGTTTCGAGTTCGGTCTCCGTTACGGCGGCCGCGCATCTGTCTCCGCTGGTCGATTACGCCGATCTCGACGGCAATCTCTTAATCGCCAACGATCCGTTTCATGGCGTACGCGTCGAGAAGGGAAAACTGGTTCTGCCGAACCGTCCCGGTCTCGGATTGACACCCGCATGATCGCAGGTCTTCGATGGCAGCGTATCGCGTCATCATTTTAGGCGGAGGCTTCGGGGGCCTCTATGCAGCCCGCGCCATGCGCAACGCCCCTGTCGAATTGAAGCTCATCGACCGGCGCAATTTTCATCTGTTTCAGCCGCTGCTGTACCAGGTCGCGACCGGCTCGCTTTCCCCGGGAGAAATCTGCGCCCCGCTGCGCGGCATTCTCAGCCGCCAGCGAAACACGCAGGTGCTGCTGGGCGAGGCCGTCGATATTGATCCCCACGCGCGCACCATCCAGTTGCTCGACGGCGGGGTCTTCCCGTACGACTCTTTAATCGTATCCACCGGATCGCAGACCTCCTACTTCGGCAAAGACCAGTGGCGCACCTGGGCGCCCAGCCTGAAAAGCGTTGAGGAGGCGACGGCCATCCGCCACAAGATCCTCTACGCCTTTGAAGCAGCCGAACGCGAAACCGATCCCGCCGCGCGCGCGGCCTGGATGACGTTTGTCATCGTAGGCGGCGGTACCACCGGTGTGGAACTCGCGGGCGCTCTGGGCGAGATTGCCGGCCGCACCCTCAAAAATGAGTTTCGCGATATCGACCCCAAGGCTGCGCGCATACTCATGCTCGATGCCGCGCCCAGGCTCCTCACGGCATATCCTCCGGATCTTGCCACCGATGCCGAAGAGTCGCTCAAGCATTTGGGTGTGAGCTTCCGGCCGGGCGTGAAAGTGGTAGATGTGGACGGCGCCGGGGTTTCCATCGAAGACGAGAAGCACCAACGGGAGCGCATCCCGACCAAGACCGTGCTTTGGGCCGGCGGTGTTAACGCAGGAACCTTCGGCCGGGTTCTGGCCGAGCGCACCCATGCCGCTACCGATCGTTCGGGCCGCTTTATGGTGAAACCGGATCTCACCCTACCGGGTTTTCCGGAGATCTTCGTGGTCGGCGATCTCGCCGACATACCGGGACCTGACGGGAACCCTTTGCCCGGTGTGGCGCAAGTGGCCATGCAGGGCGGGGCCTACGCCGCCAAATCGATTACCGCCCGCGTAAAAGGAGAAGCACACCCGGCCGCCCATTTTCATTACTCCGATCGCGGCGATATCGCGGTCATCGGCCGCGCGGCAGCGGTGGCGCGCATCTTCGGCTGGCATCTGCATGGGCTCCTCGCCTGGCTGGTTTGGCTCTTCATTCACCTGATGTACCTGGTCCAGTTCCAGAACCGTGTTCTGGTGTTTATCCAGTGGGGTTTTCAATATTTGACCTTTAGCCGCGGTGCCCGCCTGATTACCGGTTCCGCGGTAGCCAATTCCGTCAATCCCGGGCCGACCATGCGTAACCTCGCTGAAGAGTAAGGCTTCTAACAATCCGCTCTCCCCCGCGCAACTAGCAGGCGCGCGGCGCGTTTAATACCTGTAGAGGACAAATGAGTAGCCGAAAGTTGCTCGCTCCGGGCGTCCTGCTGTGCCTGAGCCTTGCCGCCACCCCCAAAAATGCCGATCGCACCCGGGCATTTCACCAGTCCATCCCGAATTCGAACCGTGTGGTTCACGCCCTCAATCGCCTCACCTTCGGACCGCGCCCGGGCGACGTCGCGCGCGTCCAGGCCATCGGGCTAAAAAAATGGATGGATCTCCAACTGCATCCCGAACGCATTCCCGAAAATCCGCTCCTCACCGAGAAACTGCAGGCGCTCGATTCGTTGTTCATGACCAGCGAACAGATGGTCGACAATTACCCTCCGCCGCAGATGGTGCGCCGCATGCTCGCCGGAAGGTTGCCGTTTCCCACCGATCCGGATCGCCGCATGATGATCCAGAAACTGGTGGACCGCTTCGAACGCCGCCAAAAACAGGGCGACCAGGCGCCCGCCCCCGAGCAGGAGGTGAGTGGCCTGCTCACGCCCGAACAGTTGCGCTCGCTGCGCACGGGCACGCCCGCCGAGCGGCTGGCTGCCTTTCAGGCGTTGCCGTCGTCCGCTCAGGATGACGTTTTGCTGGTATTGCCCCAGGGCATACGTCAGGGCATGTACGCGGCGGCTTCCCCCGAACTGCGGCGCAAAATTGAACTTACCGCCGGCCCGCAACAGGTCGTAGCGCTCGATCTGACCGAAGGCAAACTGCTGCGCGCTATTTATAGCGAACGGCAGCTACAGGAAATATTGACGGACTTCTGGTTCAACCACTTCAACGTATACCTCGACAAGGGCGCCGACCGCTTTCTGGTTACCGCTTACGAACGCGACGTAATCCGCCCGCACGTATTCGGCAAGTTTCGCGATCTTTTGGAAGCCACCGCCAAAAGCCCGGCCATGCTGTTTTATCTCGATAACTGGCAATCCGTCGGACCCAAGCCGGCCCCCGGCGGGCGCCTCGGCAAAAATCGCAGCGGCCTGAACGAAAACTATGGCCGGGAACTGATGGAGCTGCACACGCTCGGCGTGGACGGCGGCTACACCCAGCAAGATGTCACCGAAGTGGCCCGCTGTTTTACCGGTTGGACCATCAACCGCCCGGACCTCGGCGGCGCCTTCACCTTTAACCCGCGCATGCATGATACCGGCGAAAAGACCGTGCTCGGCGTAAAGATCCCTGCGAACGGCGGCGTCGAAGATGGAGAAAAGGTGCTGGATATTCTGGCCCGCCGGCCTGCCACCGCCCGTTTCATATCGCGCAAACTCGCGATTCGTTTTGTAGCCGACGACCCGCCCCCGGCACTTGTCGACCGCATGGCGCAGACGTTTCTCAAAACCGGCGGCGATCTGCGCGAAGTCATGCGAACCATGCTCGGCTCTAAGGAGTTCTGGTCGGCCGGCGCGTATCGTTCCAAGATGAAATCGCCGCTCGAACTGGTGGCGAGCGCGGTGCGCGCCGGAAACGGCAATGTCGATTACGCTTCGGCATTAGTGAACCAGGTCGCCCAGATGGGCGAGCCGCTCTATCGCAAGCAGGAGCCGACCGGCTACTCCAACTCCGGCAAGGATTGGATCAACTCGGCCGGCCTGCTCGCCCGCATGAACTTTGCCTTGAACCTTGCCAACAACAAGGTTCCGGGTGTCGCCGTGGACGCTGCCAAAGCCGCCGAACCCGGCGATTCCGCAGCGGGAGTTCCGCTGGGCTCGCCCGAATTTCAAAGGCACTAGCGTGCGTTCGGTAAAGCCGTGTGTCTGTTCAGCGCCGGTTTGGAGTTCGTAGCAGTTGCGGTCCGTGCTTGCGATGGGCCGTTTCAATGGGATGTTTGACATGACTAATCGACGTATCTTTCTTAGGAATTCCGCGCTGGCCATGGTGGGCGTAGGCAGCGCTCCGCTTTGGCTCAAACGCGCACTGTATGCTTCCGATGCTCCTTTGCCCCGCAAGAAGATTCTGGTGGCCATCTTTCAACGCGGCGCCGCCGACGGTTTGAACATCGTGGTGCCGCACGGGGAAAAGGCATACTACGCGCTGCGGCCCACCATCGCGGTACCGCGGCCCGCAACCGGGAGTGACAAGGCGTCCGAGTCAGCCATCGATCTCGATGGCTTCTTCGGCCTGCATCCCTCACTGGCCTCTCTGGTTCCGCTCTTTGCCGATGGACACCTCGCCGTCGTCGATGCGGTCGGATCGCCCGACCCCACGCGCTCCCACTTCGATGCGCAGGACTATATGGAATCCGGCACCCCGGGATTCAAAGCCACCTCTGACGGCTGGATGAACCGGGCATTGCCCCAGGCGGTGGGAAAAGCCTCGCCGCTGCGCGCGCTTTCGCTCGGAGCGGTCCTGCCGCGCGCCATGCGGGGAGAGCGGCCCGCTATCGCCCTGCAGAACATCAACGATTTCCAGGTGCGGAATTCGCAAGCCGCCAAAGCCTTCGAGCAACTCTATACCGAAACCGGTGACGCGGCTCTCAACGCCACCGGCCGCGAGACCTTCGAGGCCGTGTCTCTGCTGCAGGCCGTTCAAAAGACGCCGTACCAACCGGCGGCCGAATATCCCCGCGGCCGGTTTGGCGACTCTCTGCGGCAGATCGCTCAATTGATCAAAGCCGACGTAGGTCTCGAAGTGGCCTTCGCCGACATCGGCGGGTGGGATCATCACGTAAATGAACTGGGCCAGCGTGCGTCCGAAGGCCAGCTCGCCAATCTGCTGCGTGAATACGGCCAGGCTCTGAGCGCCTTCTGGCGCGACATGGGCGACCGCATGGCGGACGTGGTCGTAGTTACTATGTCCGAATTCGGCCGCACCGCGCAGGAAAACGGCAACCGCGGCACCGATCATGGTCACGCCAATTGCATGTTCGTATTAGGCGGCCAGGTGAAGGGCGGCAAGGTCTACGGCCAATGGCCCGGTCTTGAGAAGGAACAGCTCTATGAGAACCGCGACCTGGCGCTCACCACGGACTTCCGCGACGTCTTGGGCGAACTGGTAGCGCGTCACCTGGGCAACCCTACGCTGCGCGGTGTGTTTCCGGGATATGATCCGAAGTTTCTGGGCCTGGTGTAGCGGCGACCCAGATGTTCATTTTGTATGCTAAATCTCATAACGCGAAGCGTTCGAACATTTACCTCGGCTCCACGAAGCTGTGTCTTTTTTGTAATAGGTCTTGCGCCGGAAAAATGCTTCTGGTAATCTGAGGAAGTCACCAATTGAAGATCTTTTAAAACGGCGCTTGCGGATGTAACTTGCGGGTGCTATAAGTAGATTAAAGTTCTTCAGTAAGGAATGGTAACAAAACTTCGCCCAGGCCCCTGGACGAAGCGGAATACGGCCTTCCTGTTTGGCTCTTTTCAAAATTCTTTAGTTCTGGGTTAGGTTGCCGCGAGCGTAGCGCTGTGCGGGACTTAGCCGCAACAAGTTTCGAGGCCTGCAGTTAGTTTCGCCGTTTCGATGACGGCGGAATTCGGCTGCGCAGATCTTTGACAATCTGGTTGGATGTAGTAGAAAAGAACTCGTCAGTAATTTGAGTTAAGGCTGGGGCGTTTTTCTAAACTATCGTTTCTAACGAGAGTTTGATCCCGGCTCAGA
>JAFAWA010000560.1 GCA_019242155.1 Terriglobia bacterium
TCGAGCAAGAACTACCCCAATGAGGCGTTAGTGAGTATCGCCGGCGGAATGCTCAATGGGACCACGTACCTACTGGATGGGGGCACGCACAATGATGTGTTCAATAACCTGAATTTACCTCTGCCGTTCCCTGACGCTATCCAGGAGTTCAAAGTGGAAACTAGCGCGCTGCCGGCGGAGTATGGAGAGCATTCCGCGGGCGCGGTAAACGTGGTCAGCAAATCCGGCAGCAACGAAATCCATGGCGACGCGTTTGAATTTGTTCGCAACGGCTATTTCAATGCCCGCGACTACTTCGCGCCCGTGAGGGACAACCTGAAGCGGAATCAATTCGGCGGCACGATCGGGGGCCCGATCCGCAAGAACAAGTTGTTCTTCTTTGCGGGCTTCCAGGGAACATTGATCCGGTCCGCTCCGGCCGCCACTCCAGCCGTTGTGCCGACCCCTTCCATGCTTGCGGGAAACTTTCAGGCATATGAGTCGCAGTGCTTCGCTTCGCCGCAAACTCTGAACGCACCTTTTGTGAACAACGTTTTGCCGGCAGGGCTCGTCAGCCCGCAAGCGGTGGCGATGGCACAGAATTTTCCCACAGGCCCCGAGCCGTGCGGCAATGTCACATACACGCAGATCGCGAATCAGAACGAGTACATGGGCCTGGCGAAGATCGATTACCAGATCAGCGCCAAACAGTCGATGTTCGGCCGTTTTTACGCCACGCATAGCCTGACTCCTTCGAGCTTCACGGGGACGGAACTGTCTGTGCAGAACGCCGGTACCGACGATACGGTGAACTCGCTCGTACTGGGCGACACCTACATCGTGAGTCCAGGCGCGCTGAATACCTTCCACGCTACGCTCGATCGCGTCGGCATCACCAAATTCCAGGTGCCGATCCTGACGCCGCAGCAGATCGGGGTGCAGAACATTTACGAAGCGCTCCCGAATTTCTCGAACATCAATATCACGGGAGACTTTCAGAGCGCGGGCGGATTCG
This sequence comes from Terriglobia bacterium, assembly GCA_019242155.1. Taxonomy (GTDB): domain Bacteria; phylum Acidobacteriota; class Terriglobia; order Bryobacterales; family Bryobacteraceae; genus PSRJ01. Next base: position 995 of record JAFAWA010000560.1, read on the forward strand.
CCACGCCGGGACTGGTAAACACCACGACCTACCAGTTCAACGATGATTTCAGCCTGATCAAAGGCTCGCACCAGATGCAGTTCGGAGCGAACTACATCCGCCCGATGCAGGCTACAACTTTCTGCGTCTACTGCGACGGGCTGTTTACGTTTAGCGGGCAGCTTACGGGGAACGCCATGGCGGACTTCATCTCAGGATCGCTCGACTCATTCACTCAGTTGAACATCTCGCATGACAACGAGAAGTGGAATTACATAGGCCTCTACGCACAAGATAGCTGGAAGTGAACTCGCGCCTGACGGTAAATTACGGCCTTCGTTGGGAGCCTTATTTGAATGGGCGTCTCCTGAACAATCACGTCACGCACTTTAATATGGCGGATTTCCTGGCCAATGTTCACTCCACGATCTACCCAAATGCGCCGGCAGGCACGCTGTTTCCAGGCGACCCGGGTTTCAACACCGGCGGCCGGCCGAATCAGACCGCGTGGCTGAATTTTGCTCCCCGTTTTAGCGTGGCATGGGACCCGAACGGCAGCGGCAAAACCCTCATTCGCGGTTCGTGGGGAATGTTTTACGATATGCCGCACACGCTGTTCTACTACAACTACTCAGCCGAACCGTTATGGGGCGAATCGATTACGCTGACTGCTCCACCGGGCGGCTTTGCGAATCCGTGGCTGGGGTACCCGGGCGGCAATCCGTTCCCCACTTCGCAGAATCCGAATACCCCTTATCCGACCGCCGGGTATTATGAGACCGTTCCCTTGAACGTGCAGAATACCTACGTCGAGCAGTGGAATTTGACGCTGCAGAGGCAGGTGGCATCCGCTTGGCTGTTCAAGGCCAGTTACCTCGGTAACAACACCATCCACTTGTGGACCGACCAGGAAATGAACCCCGCCGTCTACGTCCCGGGAAATTGTGTCGCGGGACAGTACGGCCTCACCAAACCCGGACCGTGTTCCAGCCTCGCTAATACCCAGGCGCGTCGCCTTCTGACCCAGTTGAATCCCTCGCAAGGACCGTATTATGCGCAGCTCGAATATCTGGACGATGGCGGCACAGGCAGCTACAACGCGTTAATTCTATCTGCCGAACACCGGTTATCGAACCACTTCTCGATGCTCGCAAACTACACGTACTCACACTGTATCGGCGACCCGCAAACGACGGAACTCTCCGTCCCAATTTACACGAATCCTGCCAATCGCCGCTTCGACCGCGGCAACTGCTCGAGCGTCGATGTCCGGCACAACTTCAACCTTTCCGCCGTGATTCAATCGCCGCGATACTCATCCCGTGTCTTTCAGTGGATCGCGGGAGGCTGGCAGCTCGCACCCATCGTCGGCGTACACACCGGCAGCTACTTTACGATCAGCACGGGCGCGGATAATGCACTGAACGGGATCACACCCCAACGCCCGAACCAACTGCTCGCCGACCCATACTGCGCGGACCGAACCTATACCTGCTGGCTCAACGGGCACGCTTTCGGTGTCCCTGCCAACGGAACTCTAGGGACTCTCGGATCGAATAGTCTGGTCGGTCCCGGATACTTTGATGTGGACCTTGCCCTTACTCGACGTTTTCCGGTGAAGGAAAAACAATACGTGGAAATACGCGCGGAAGTGTTTAATATCGAGAATCGTGTGAACTTTCTAAACCCTTCCAATCCCGGCTTGGTAGGTAACGCTTCCGGTTCGGCCCTAAACAGCAGCAATTTCGGCAAGATTCTATCGGACGTTAGTCCGAGGATCATGCAGTTCGCCATTAAATACGCCTTCTGATCAGACGAGCCAGACTTGGGAGTTAAGCTAATGATCTCAAAAAGGACCATCAGACAAGTTACTTTGGAAGTGCTGCTTGGGTTCACGCTGGTTTTACTCACGGCGGGTCTAGTAGTAAGTAAGTCGTATGCAGCGGATAAACACCCCAAGCCGCCGAAGTCTCTGCGGCTGTATATCTTCGACTGCGGCGTAATTCACACCACCAACGCCGATGCTTACTCACTAAAAAAGGAAGAGGTCGCCTCTACCGAAATGGCGATTCCTTGTATCATGGTGGCCCATCCTAAAGGAACTTTGATGTGGGACAACGGCGACATTGCCGATAATGCGTTCCCTCCAGGAGGAGGGCAGGCCAAGGCCGGTGTGGTCACTCAAGATAAACCGTTGTTACCGCAACTGGCCGCCGTGGGATACAGACCAGCGGACATAACCTATCTCGCGATGTCGCACTACCACGGAGATCATGTGGCGAATGCGAACTATTTCGCGGGATCCACATGGCTCGTGCGTAAGGTCGAACGGGACCGCATGTTTTCCGATGAGCCGATTCCACGTTCGCCCGCAGCTAATTACAATATGCTGAAAAACAGCAAGACCATATTCATTGATAAAGATGAGTACGATGTCTTCGGGGATGGGACGGTCATTATCAAATCAACGCCGGGCCACACACCTGGTCATCAGTCCCTGTACTTGAAGCTGGCGAAAACGGGCCCGGTCGTATTGAGCGGCGATCTGTATCATTATCCCGAGGAGCGCGCGCTCAAACGTCTGCCGGTGGCCGACTTCAACAAAGAGCAGACGGCCGCTTCCAGAACGGACCTGGAAGTTTTCCTGAAGAAAACGGGCGCGCAGTTATGGATCCAGCACGATTTTCTGGGTAATGCAAAGCTCAAAAAAGCGCCTGCATTTTACGAATAACTAAGAGTCGGCCTTGCCGCGCGGCGCATCTACGCAACGAGCGCGGCGCTACTCTTTGGCCATCGCATTGGTTACGACGGGGATGCTGCGTTCCTGCATCAGGCGCCTCAGTAGCGCAACCGTTTCGGTGTGATAAATCGAAGAGGACATGCCGATCGGAACACCCTCAGCCCAATTGAGAGCGGTCATCTTCACGGTGCGGGCGCCGAATCCGTAATCAGCTCCGTTATCTTTAGCGGCCAAGTCCGCTCCGTGGTCCACCAGCAGTTGGACCGCCCTGTTTGCACCTTTGTAGGCGGCGCCGTGCAGCGCGGTGATTCCTTCTTCATTAGCAGCCTTCACATCGTTTCCGGCATCGATCAGCAACTGAATCAGTTCGAGAGTCGCGTCTTCAGAATATTCGTGCAGGAACCCTTCGGCCCAGCCCACACCGGAAGCCGCCATCAGCGCGGTGGTGTGATCGTTGGTGGCAATCGAGGGATCGGCGTCATGCGCCAGCAGCAGCCGGGCCACTGCGAGATCGCCGCATAACGACGCACGAATTAAGGGGGTAGCGCCGGCTTCTTTGAGCCACGTCGCCAGCATTCCCTGATGCAACTCCGTATCCGCTTTGATGCGCTGATTCGGGTTCGCGCCCCGGTCCAAAAGAAGCTTGATAAACTCCAGGCTGCCGTCAGTCTTGGGGCCTGGAACGGCTGAATCCTCGACATTGCGATTTTTCACGGCGAGATAGAGCGGCGTCCAGCCCTTGGCGTTGGCAAGGTTCGGATCAGCGCCGTGATCCAGCAGGAATTTGGCCACGTCATAGAAGCCATTCTGCACAGCAGCTAAAAGCGGAGCGGTTCCATCCGCGGACACCTGGTTCACGCCCGCACCGGCTGCGACGAGGGTCTTAGCGGCATCAAGTGCGCCTTGGCGGGCGGCAAAAATCAGCGGCGTGAGGCCGCCTTTGATTCCGGCCCCACTGCCATTGGGTTGTCCTCCTGCCGCGGCGGGAGCAAAACCCAGGCCGCGCCTTCTGATTGGAGTGAACGCGCTGGACTGTGCGTCTACGCTCGCGCCGTGTCGAATTAGCAGCGCGGCCACCGCGGCGTGGCCCTGCTCCGCGGCCCACATAAGCGCTGTAGTGCCGCGCAGGTTCTCCTTCGTGTCGACCCGAGCGCCGCGGTCGAGCAGCACCATCACTGCATCGGGATTCCCGCTCCGCGCCGCTAGCATGAGCGCCGTTTCGCCGTGGCTGAGAACCGGCGCGTTCACGTCGGCCCCCGCATCAAGCAGTGCACGGATAATTACAGCGTTGCCGTTTTCGCTTGCCAAAAAGAGAGGTGTGGCGCCATTCCGGTTGGCCGGTGAAGGGTGGGCGCCGGCTTGCATCAGGAGCGCGGCCGTTTCCTCGTCGTTCCAATGGGCGGCCCAGTGTAACGCTGTCGCGCCGTCCGCCTGAGGAGCGTTCACATCCGCATGTTGCGCGATGAGGGTACGGAGACTGATGCGGTCCTGGTTCATAGCCGCATCCGCCACAGGGCTGCTTGCGGCCGAGCTGAAAACCGGCAGCGATGACGAAAGCCAAAGCAAAGCGGCGAGTCGTGTTTTCGCGCTCGATCCACGTGGAACAGAGTTCATGACGCCCATCTCCGCGGCATTTAGATCGAAATGCGTCCGGTGCTATCGCCTAGCCGCTCCTTCTCGACGCCACACATCTGAAGCACCGTAAGGAGCATATTCGCCGTCGAACCGGAAGCGTGCACGTGTTTGCCGCCGCGGTGCAGGCCCGACGCGCCGCCGATTACCATGTGCGGCACATCCTTGTGGCTATGAAGGTTACTGTTTCCCATGTTAGTTGCCCAAAGTATCAGTGTGTGGTCCAGCAAATTGCCGTCGCCATCCGGGGTGGATTTCAATCTCTCCAGAAAATGCGTGAGACACTGCACGTGGTAACGGTTGATTTTCGACCAATCCTCCACTCGCTTGGGCGCTTCGCCGTGATGCGAGGCTGCATGATTCGCAGTATTGACACCCGATTCGGGATAACTGCGCATGCTTACGTCATGGGCATACATCAATGTAGAGACGCGCGTGATGTCGGCCTGGAAAGCGAGCACCTGTAGGTCCCACATCAAGTTAATGTGTTCGCTGAAAGATTCCGGTATTCCAAACGGAACCTGTGCTTCGGGCGACTCACTAGCAGATTTGGCCACGTTTTGAAGGCGTCGCTCGATTTCGCGAACGTCTTCCAGGTAGTCATCGAGCCGGCTGCCGTCCGCCGCCGGGAGTGTACCTCTCAGGCGCGCGATCTCGCCCGTCAGACTATCGAGCAAGCTGGCCTTGGCCTGTTTTCGCGCAAGCCGCTCCGCGGGCGTACTCCCATCGCCAAAGAGCCGCTCGAAGACTAACTGCGGGTTGGCCTCGTGGGGCAGCGGCCTGGTGGGACCTGCCCAGGAAACGGAGTTAGTATACGCACAGCTATAACCCCAAGGGCACGTCGCCAAGTAACTCTGATCCTCTATGCCGAGTTGGATCGAGGGAAGAAAGTTACGCTGGCCGTACTTCTCCGCGATCATTTGATCTATGGTCGTCCCTAAGAAGATATCTTCGTTCACGGTCTTCTTGGGCGGCACACCGGCAAACGTCGCAGCACCGCGAGAATGATCGCCGCCGGTCTCTCCGGGCGGCGGCATGGACGAGGTTGCGTCCAATCCGCTCACCACGGTTATTGAATTCCGAAATGGTTCGAGCGGTTTAAGAATAAAAGGAAATTCGGCAATAGGCCCGGTCTGATCCATCGCCCAGTAACTTGGCGCCCAGCCGTGCGGATTGAAGATACCGACAAACCGGGGAGCCGTCGCGATAGCCGCGGCTTTAGCTCTAGTCAGCAGAGCGGGAAACATCGAATCGAGAAGCGGTAAGGCCAAAGTAACACCCGCGCCCCGCAATATGCTCCGCCGCGAAACATACTTTCCAGTTACAAACATGACATTCCCTTCTACTGAGCCGCAACGGCAACAGGATAGTTGTGAATCCCGCCGTTATTCTGGAATACATCACTGGTGACAACTGCCTGCACGATCGAAGAAAACCGGTACTCGTGCACCGCAGCTTGCCGAACGATCGAACGCACCACCGGCATATCCTGATATTCCACACCGCGTCCTAAGGCGTAAGTGAGTAATTTCTCTGCGAATGTTTGCAAAAACTGCGGCGAATAGCGATTCAGTGCTTCACGCAGGCTAGTAACTCCGCTGAGCTTGCTTCCATCCGTAAGTTCTCCCGAGACATCCAATGGCTTACCCGACTCGGTCGTCCGCCACTTACCCACCGCATCGAAATTTTCAAGCGCGAATCCGATCGGGTCCATCATTTTGTGACAACCGGCACAGGCAGCATTCTGCCGGTGCTCCTCCATGCGTTCACGCATGGTCTGCACCTCGCGTCCCAAGCCGCCGGCGCTGCTCTTTAGAACGGGGACGTTGGGAGGAGGATCCGGAGGAATCACGCCGAGGATGTTCATCAGAATCCACTTGCCGCGTTGCACGGGCGAAGTGCGGTCGGAAATGGAAGTAGCCAATAGAACCGCACCTTTACCTAGTAGACCCCTGCGCATGTGGAACTCATCGCCTAAACTAATTTTCCGGAACTCGCTTCCGTAGACATTGGGTATGCCGTAGTGGGATGCGAGGCGCTCGTTAACAAAGGTGTAGTCGGCGTTAAGTAAGTCCAGGGCGCTTCGATCTTCACGCACGATGCTCTCAAAAAACATCTCGGCTTCGGTACGGAAAGCCTGCCGGAGGTTATCGTCGAAGTCGGGAAATAGGGTTCCGGCAGGTGTAGATCCTTGCAGTGTCCGCAACTGCAACCACTGGCCGGCGAAGTTCCTCGCGAGCTCATGGGAACGGGGGTCGGCCAGCATGCGACGGACCTGCCGATGCAACACAGCACGGTCGTGAAGCTTTCCCTGGCTTGCGAATTGCAAAAGCTGCTCATCCGGTCCGCTGCTCCATAGAAAAAATGACAGCCGGGAAGCAAGCTCCAAGTCGGGGATCTGGTAAGAGCCACCTGCTGCGGCTTTCTCTGTCGCTGCTTCGGTGCGAAAAACAAATTCCGGGTGCGCCAGTATAAATTGAAGCCCGCGTTCAATGCCGTTCTCGAAGTTGCCGTCAGCGCGGCCGGGTTCATAGAAGCTAACGATGCGATCTATGTCGGCATTCGTAACCGGCCTTCGAAACGCCCGGCGCGCAATCGAAGATAGAATCTTTCTAGCGCATTCAGGTTCCTCATGGGCATCAGCAGGCCGGCAAACCAGAATCTTGTTTCGGCTGGGAGTATCTGCCGGCTCAGTCCCATTGTAGGGGCCGGAAATCGTGACGGAACTTAATTGCGGCGTGAAAGTGAATCCGTCGATCAGGTTATCGTCCAGTATGCTCCGCTGATAGTGACGATTTAGGTCAACGTTCGGCACATATGTGGTAGCGACAAATGCGAAGCCAACGGCGCGCTGACCGGCCTTAACATGAACACGCACTTCGTTCTTGTCCCGCATCGTGGTGATGGGAACGTCCGTGCCGATGTGGAACAATCGAATCCGTTCGCCATCGATCGTGACTTCGAGCTGTTCCTGGGGGCTATCACCACCGTATAAAGCGCCAACCGTTGTGCGCACCGGATCCCAGGAGATCGAGTATTCTCCATCGGCTGGAAAGAGGTGGCGGATCAACATACCGCCGCGCGTTCCAAACGGCAAACCTTCGATGTGGGCTTCCTGCGAATAGTCCTCGCGCGCGCGGTAGATCTTGCGGGCCGGCGCCGTCTCATGCCCAAGAGCCAGGCGGCTGATTTTCGCGGCCGCAGAAACATAGCCCTCCGCCAATGCCGGAGAAACACCCAACCCGCTCGCGATGTTATCGAACCCGTAACTCGAGTCGTCGGCCGGCAAATAGGCTCCGGGGTCAATCTCTAAACCGGTCAGGTCACGAATAGTATTCGCGTACTCGGTTCGATTGACGCGATGGACCCGCGGCACAGTAGCGTGCGGTCGATTAGCCGCGGCACGGTCGAGTTCATTTTCGAGATAGGAGGCAAGCTGGGCGGCCACGGCCGGTTCCGGACGCGGGAGCCCAGCCGGCGGCATCATCCCGGCGCGCAGTTTGCGCACGACCTTTTCCCAGGCTTCAGGGTTTTCGCTCACCTTGCCGATGTCGAGTTGGTCTAGGAGCAAGCCTGCAGTTTTTAAGCGCTGGTTATGACAGGAAACACAATACCTGTCGAGAACCGCGCGTTGCGTTGATGGTTGTCCTTCGGCCGCAACAGCGCCCATCAATGCGAACGAAATGAAAGCTAAGATGCTCCTCAAGATTGCGCCGGCAGCGAACATTCATATACTCTGGCCGACGACCCTTTAGGTTCGGCGCGGAGCACTACGATATGGGCAGAATTCCACCACAGCTATTCATCGGTGTCAAGGGTGCAGCTCTTATCGCAGTGACCGTTTCGCCCGCATAGTTCTGGGGTGTATAATCCGGTGATTGCGAGGCTGTAACGCCCATGCCGGCTTGTTGGTTTTCTAAAGTAACTGCGATGGCGGCTTGTGCCGCCTGCTTAGCCATACCTTCCTCTGCTCAGTGGTTAAACACTCCAAGTAAGGGAATTCCGCGACTGCCGGATGGGAAGCCAGATCTGAATGCGCCGGCGCCGAAACGACCGGATGGCAAGCCGGATATCTCCGGCCTGTGGCAACCTCCGGCCATGTATGTCGGTAACATAGCTCGCGACTTGAAACCTGGTGAAGTTCCCTTCCGGCCGTGGGCGGAGGCTCTTTATAAACATCGCCAGGAGACCCAAAGCAAGGAAGACCCGACGGGGTGGTGCGTGCCCGGCGGAGTTCCCCGGAACGACGTTGTACCGTATCCTTTCAAGATCCTCTACACGGACGGCATGATCGTAATACTCTACGAAGCTGTCCACAGCTATCGCCAGATCTTCATGGACGGGCGGGAATTACCGAAGGATCCCAATCCAAATTGGCTCGGCTACTCGGTGGGACATTGGGACGGAGACACACTCGTCGTCGAGACCTCGGGTTTTGTGGAGAATAGTTGGCTGGATAACGGGGGCCATCCAGGCACCAACTCGATGCATGTTACCGAACGGTTCCATCGCAGGGATTTGGGGCACATGGAAATTCAGATGATCATTGATGACCCGAAAGCCTACACAAAACCCTGGTCAGTTAAGGTAGCTTATAACTTACTTCCGGACACAGATCTGCTCGAATATATCTGCTCCGAAAATAACAAGGATTTGGAGCACCTGGTGGGTAAGTAGAGGGCCGCCCCGCTGCCGCGAAGTCGTAGCTACTAAGAGATTTTTAATAGCTTAGCCGCCGTGCCGCCTAGGATCGCGCGCCGGTCGTCGTCGCTCAGCCCTGGTGTTTTGAGAACATGATCCACAGTGGTTGTGCTCCAGGGATAAGGATAATCCGTACCGATCATGATCTGACTGGCTCCGCACTCCGCAACCATATGCCGCAGCCCCTCCGGGGTGAAGACCATCGAATCGAAATAGATCTGCCGAAGGTACTCGGAGGGGTGTTTCTTGATGCTCTTGCAGCTTTCCGCGAAGCGCACGCAGCCGTAATCCGACCGGGCTGCGTAAGACGGCAAATAGCCTCCGCCGTGAGCCGCACAGATCTTGAGACCGGGAAAACGATCTAAGGTACCGTCAAAGATCAAATGCGAAAGAAAAATTGTGGTTTCGAGCGGGTTGCCGATCACATTAGTCAATCCGCCGTTTCCCGCCAGCCGTTTGTTGAGTTCCGGTATTCCTTGCGGATGCATGAAGACCAGACATCCTAACTCATCCGCCTTTTTCCAGAAGGGATCGAACTGCGCGGCAGATAACTCATCTCCGTTTACGTGGCCGCCGATGGCTGCGCCGCGCAGGTTGTATTTGCGAACGCCCTCCTCGAGTTGCTCAGCCGCCATTTCCGGAAATTGCAAAGCAACCGAGGCAAACGCCACGAACCTGTCAGGGTAGGCGGCGCAGATTTCCGCCAGCTTTTGATTTTGAATCTGAATCACTTTTCGGGCGACGTCCTGCTCTAGGGCGTACCACGTCGGGTTGATACTTAAAGCCTGCATATCGGTGCCCCACTCGTCCATGGTGGCGAAGCGGGCAGGACCCATCACAGTCGCGTCGTTTGGGGCGGTCCGCTGGCCCATCAACGCCGTCGCTTCCGGTATCACGACGTGTGCATGTATATCGATCGTTCGCACCGGACGCCCGCCGACCGTCACCTTGCGCCGGTTCTTACTACTGCCGGACTGAGCGTACACCGGGGAGCGACTCAGGCAACAGCCGCCTATGATCACTCCCGCGGATCGAGCTACATCCTTAAAAAACTGCCGGCGATGAAGCATAGGCGTTCTCCTGGTTGAGGAAGTGTATCAAGCGCGCACCGCATAGGCAAACGGATGATGCCGGGCTGAATTAGGTTCTTGGCGCCGCGTCAAAATAGGAGCTTCAATCCTAATTGCATAGCGCGCGCTCCGCCGGAACCGAGGACCGGATTGGAGCCGGCAACATCGGGCGTAATGCAGCCGCAGCCCATGCCGAAGCCCGCGGAAGGATCGTTGTTGAGGTACCCGTTCGGACCACCTTCGGGATTGGCGAAGTTTGGATGATTCAAGATATTGAAAAATTCGGCCCGGAACTGCGCATGGAGTGACTCCCGAATTTTCCACGATTTCGATACCGAGAGATCCCAATTCCGGAAGCCCGAGTCTCGAAAGGTGCCACGGCCCAAGTTGCCGTAACTCCCAATGGCCGGAGGAATCAAGGCTGAATTGCCCCGGAAATAACAGCCGACATTGTAAAGACTATTCAGAGCACCCGTGCCCATTGCGGTCGCTGCCGAAATGCAGGCCTGCGGAATGGCCGGTGCAGTGCAGCCGCCTATTGCCGAAGGGCCCGAACCGCTGGCACAAGGGATCGGGTTCTGTCTCGACTGGAAGTCTGAAGGACTACCCACAAAGTTCCACTGTTCGCCGTGACCAGCGGTAGCGGAAACTACGTTAGTACCGCTGAAGTCATCTGTAAAGTCCTGCGGATACCAGGGTTGGCCGGTCTGCAGGGTCACAATTGAGTTGATGGACCATCCCTCGAGTATCTGGCCGGGCGACTTCTTGCCCGGAATAGCATAAGTCAGCGATAGCGTGAAGCGATGGCGAACATCCCAGTCACTACTTCCATAGAGTTGCCGCGGGTTGTTACTGTTTAGAGGAACGCCCTGACCGCAGCCCCAGTTGTCACAAGCGTAATCCAAAGCATGAGACCATGTGTACCCTCCGGTGAACGACAGACCGCCCGATACGCGCTGCGTCGCGGCGATCTGAAGGCCGTTGTAGTTGGACGAAGCGAGGTTTGCCAGATTATAGATGTTACTCAAGTATGGGAATTTTGCATTTCTGGTGAATGGGCGAGCCGCTTGCACCAGCCCAGGGTCTGAGTCACTCGGATCGCAGGCGAACGGAGAACTGGCCGCCGCTAGATGACTGTTACAGTAAGCGATCTCTGCCGGATCATAGCCCGATCCCAGAGGCGCTTGGTTGAGGTCCACCAACTGCACTAACTTGGTGCCGTGATTGCCCACGTAGGCCACATCCACCGAGAAGTTGTTTGTCACCGCGCGCTGCAGGCTCACTGTCCAGGTGCTCACATAAGGTGTGCGCAGATTCCGATCCACTCCCACCGTGGCACAGGGCGACGGGTCCGATCCAAGGCCATCACCGCACTGTAGGGATAACGTGCTTAGCGAGTAGATCGTCTGCCCACCTACTGACGAACCGTTCCAGTTCAAACTCGAACCCGGCACAGTTATTACGCCAAGGTTGATGCTGCCGGATCCGGGCGTTGTTTTCCCGTTCACTACCAGGCTTGCTCCAGTCGGCACGGTGCGGATGCCTAGAAGATTGCCGATGCCCATGAACACGTCGTAGCTGAGCTGTTCATAAATGAGGCCGGCACCGGCTCGCAGGACTGTCCTGCCATTGCCTCCGACATCCCAGGCGAATCCGAGTCGGGGCGAGAAGTTGTTGTGGTCACCGTTAAACGGAGAGCTGATCTGTTTCCCCACCTGTACCAGACCTTGGTTAGCATCGAAGTTGCCGATCAGATCGTGCGCCTCTTTAAATACAGTATTCAACTCGTAACGAAGTCCGAGATTTATAGTTACTCGTGGACTGATGCGCCAGTCGTCTTGAATGAAGGCTGCGTATCCCCAGCTAGTCAACGCTCTGGCCGCGTCGCCAATCAGGATGGTTCCGCGCAAGGGCGAACCGGAGAAAAAGTCTTGCAAGGAACGGAAGCGAATCGGCCCCTTCGCATTTGCGGTTATGTCGCCGTTAAACGAGTTCTGCATCGCCTCGCCGCCGAACTTAATGGCGTGATTACCGAATTGCACCGAAGTATGGTTTACAATTTGCAGCACACCATCCGGGCCTACGATCTTTGGCCAACTTGCGCCTAACTGGAAGGTTCCGGGAGCAAAGCTCGAGAAAGTAATTGCAGGCATCCCGTAGTAGAGCGGGTTAGTCACTCCTGTGTTCAACCCGTAGGTTGTTGGGTTCACAGACGAGTCTCCAGATAGAAACGTCTGGTAATAGTGAGAGTAGCCTGCCTTGAATAGATTGACCCAACGTGAGTTTGGTATCCACGTCCAGTTGCCCGAACCAACCTGCGCCCTCATGTACTGATTGGTCTCCCAAGCAGGCCTTACCTCACCGGCCGCATCGTTAAAGACCCCATTGCCCTGGCTGATGAAATAGACTCCGTTAATCACGTGCTTGGCGCTGATGTGGTAATCGAGCTTTGTGAGGCCGGTATCGATCTGGTTTGTGTTACTCAAACCGGGAGAAAACAGAGCGGGGTCCCCGGCAGCCGTTCCGGAATTATTTGGAAACAGGTTGGGGAACGACGATGAAGGAGAGCAATCCGGGTTCAACCCGGCCAACCTCAAGCTGAGGGCGCTTCGGGAACCGGCGGGCACTGCGTTGCAAGCGTCAATCAGGCTCAGACTTGGGTTAGTTGCGGTCAGACCACAGCCCGCCGCCCCACCGGCGCATGCCACTGGGGCATTTGCGACAAAGGGACTGCCCACGGTGTAACGCTGGTCTTCAAAGTTCAAAAAATAAAAAAGCTTGTCTCTGCGAATCGGACCGCCTACTGTGCCGCCGAACTGTTCCAGACCCAGCGGCGGGTTGCAAGCTGCGGGATTGATCCTACAGACCGAATCTGTAGGAGGCGGGGTAAAGTAATCTTTGGCATCCCACGAATCTGTCCGGCCATAAGCGTAAGCGGTGCCATGAATCGCATTAGTTCCGGATTTGATTCCGACATTGACTATACTGCCGGGCTTCCACCCGAATTCCGCTCGTGGGTTTTGCTCGGTCCGGAACTCCTGAATGGCATCAATGGACAGAATGGTACCAGCGTCGCCCGCCGCTGCCGCCGCGTTATATACACTTTGACCGGTCCAAGGCTCGTTATTAACCAAGCCGTCCACCATGTACACGTTGTCATGCGCGCGAAGCCCGTTCGTGCTCTGCGTCCAACCTCCGCCTCCGGCATAAATGGTGACACCGGGGCGGAGAGTCAGTAGGTTTTGGTAGTTGCGCCCATTCAAAGGCAAGTCATTAATGATCTGATTGCTGATCGTGCCCCCGAGTTCCGCACTGGTAGTATCCAACAAGGGAGGTGAATCCATCACACGCACGGTTTCACTTACCTCGCCTGGCTGCAGCGTAAAATCGAGCCGCGCGTCCTGGCCAACTTCCAGTTGAATGTTGGTCTGCTCGAAGATCTTAAAGCCCTTAAACTCTGCGCGTACGGTTTTTCTGCCGGGACTTATTCCCGGGGCCGCGAATTGACCCGCTTCATCGGTAACAACACTGCGCTCGAGCCCCCGGTCAACGTCTATGATTGTTACTACAGCCCCGACCACGACCGCGCCGGTAGAGTCCCTTACTGTGCCTAACAGACGGCCCAAGTTAGCTTGTGAGAAAGCTGGAAGAGCGGCAAGCAGAACTAATAAGCATGCTTTGGCTGATCCAAAGCCTAGATAATCGATACGGCCCGAGGTGCGCGTGCCGAAGGTCACGAAACTCATGGGGACCCCCTTCTCGCGAAATGCGGCTATATGCCCGTTATAAAACTAGTGCTGGGTATTAGCTATCATTGCCGATCAAGATTGTCAAGACCAAAATACAGAGTCTTTTCTGGGAGTAAGTAAACTTTGGTGAACTTACTTCCAAGCAGAATAAACCGGCTTGCCGACCAGGAACGCTGAGTTCACTCCCGCCCTGGGCCGGAACTTCTGCACCCGGCCACTATCTACTTCGGCGACATAGAAGTTGCCCTCCTGGTCAACACTGAAGCCGTGTACTCCCCAGAAACCTCCCGGAAAGTCGCCCCAAGTTCCCCAGGAATAGAGAAAATGTCCGTCCAGATCGTACTTGAGCATCTTGGAAGTGCCGCGATCAAAGGCCCAAAAAGACCGGTCTGCACCGATAGTGAACAGATGAATATCCGACGGTTCCGGGCCAAAGCCCCACTCGTAAAGGTATTTTCCGTTCTCATCGAATACCTGCACGCGGTGATTTGCGCGGTCATTGACAAAGACTCGCCTGGTCTGCGGATCGACTGCGATTCCATGTACGTTGTTGAAGTATCCGGGGCGTTTCTCGTTCGGAGGATTGCCCTTCATTCCCCAATCCAGCAGAAATTTGCCGTTCTTATCAAATTTCGCTACTCGCGTGCCGTTATAGCCGTCTGCGACGAACATGGTGCTGTCGGGAAGCCAGGCAAGGAATGTCGGCCGGTTGAAGTGCGTCCCGTCTGCTCCGGCGACGTCCGGGGTGCCGATGGTCTGCAGAAGATCCTTTCCATCGTGGGAGAACTTGTAAATGGCCTGCATGTGATCGTCAACTACCCAGACATGCCTCTCCGCATCGTAGGGATTGATTGCGATAAAATGCGGCCGTTTGAAAATCTTGTCCCACTGAGTCCATTGCTCGATAATGTTTCCGCCGGCATCCACCACGGTCAGACAGTGTTCCCATTTCGCATCGACGCCGACCGTACCCTTCCACAGCTTTGGCCCATCTTTGGGATCCTGGCCCGAGGCGCCGCCGCCCGGTAGCGCAGCAACCGTCGCGTCGCGAAATGGGAGCCGGCCTATGGGGAACTGTACACTAGGCCCAAATTCCGGGAGTAACTTAGTCTCGGGGCGGCGTATGTTTGGTAACTCGCCTCGGAAGAGCAGGAACACGCGTTTGGGGCTTTCGGCATACACGCTTTGCCCGGCTCCCCAGGTCCACTTATTGTTTCCCGGAAGGGAGCTGATATTTTTTGGCCAATCCTTGACCACTTCGTAAGGGCCGAAAGTATCCTGGCCTCCAACTTGTCCCGGAATCGTGGCGAAGCCCGAGCCGGGTTTCTCCACTCCTCGAACCACTGAGACTTTGTTGCCGATTACAAAGCCGATTACCAATACGAGCGCGAAGAGCGCTAGGCGTGCTACCAGGTTGCGCATTCAATGCCTCCTCGGAATTGCCGCGGTCTGCGAGAGCTGCCGGTTCATAGCGGCGGCTCGTTAATGTTCGGGTACGATATCACCACTGCGCGCCCGAGGCAAGCACACTTCGGTGGTACCGGTGGCAGTTATTGTTTGGAGCCGGCCGGAGGGATGCGCCTGGCAAACTTCGCGGCATCTATGGGCGCATTCGGTTGGATCTCGCTCAGTTCTGTAGTGGATCGGCCGTCGAGCCAAGTAACTGTCCACTTAAAAGGCATTTTTACTCCGGCGACATCCCGGTAATCCGAGTAATCAATCTGTGTAGGATTTAAGCCTACCGCGGAGTCGGCGTACCGCACTAGCCTTACTAACAACCCGGACTTACTGTCGAAATAGAAATTGATGGGATAGCGGCCGTCACTCGTCGCTTGAACCACTTGAACTTCGCGGCCATCAACGCGTGTGGAATAACCCGCACGCCACTGCTTCAGCGCCTGCTTGATCCGGGAAGGGAAGGCCAATTCTGCATCCAACCGGGCCCCCTCCAGATCGCCTCCGGTAAGTTCTATCAGCGGCATGGGGCTATCCGTCGCGGGAGCCGAGGACC
Source organism: Terriglobia bacterium (assembly GCA_019242155.1). Classification (GTDB taxonomy): domain Bacteria; phylum Acidobacteriota; class Terriglobia; order Bryobacterales; family Bryobacteraceae; genus PSRJ01. The sequence continues at coordinate 16,877 of JAFAWA010000560.1, forward strand.
AGGCCGCGCGGCCATCGTAAGTGGTCGTGGCATCTCCGTTCAGTGTGTGCACGATTATCGTGCGTTGGCCGGGAGCCTTGGCAAATATCTCCAGCGGCTGTTTGTCAACATCCGAGAAACCCTGATACCCACCCTTGGCCGCGAAGCTTGTCAGACTCGCTAGCTTCTGTGGTCCTCCGAGCGCGTCCAGATACTTATCGAGAATCTGCTCCGCGGTAAGCCCTTTTTCGCGGGGTTCTACAAACTCGTCGGGCTCTTCTGTTTTTGGAGGTCCATATAAGTCAGCGAGGCTTGGTGTCACTATAGGGCGTTCGCCGCCACGGTGGCAGGAGTAACAGGTCATAACCCGCCGGCCGCCGAAGTAAGTCTTGTTGATGGCTGAGACCATCACCAGCATTTTGCGCGCTGTCTGCTTATGCTCGTTATCATCGGCGTAGCGTTCCCAACTTCCTCCGCTTTCGGCCACGTGGCAATATGTGCAGTTTTCGCCGAGCGAAGCGGAAAAGAATCCCATGGTGGTCATAAACTCATCCACCGGAATACCTTTCAGGATTTGAATATTCTTGAACGCTTTCTCGGCGGTAAGATTCGTGGGTCGGGTTTGGCTATAGAGCAGTGCGCCGGTTACTACGAGCCCGATTGTGCAGCAGATAGTAACCCGGATCACGGAGCTACCGATGCCGCATAAGCGGCGATGGAGATCATGTCGTCTTCATTGAGACCGGCCACCACCTTCTTCATGAGTGCCGCGGACGTGCCGGTGTACTCATTCCCCTTGAACCCATAAAGCTGCCGAACGATATAAATGGGATGCAGGCCGGCGATCCGGGGAACATCGCCGAGACCTTTTAGATCGTCGCCGTGGCAGATCGTGCAGTTTATAGTCTTTCCGGCGCCGCCTGTCGTGACTAGCCGTTTCCCCTTTTCGAGGCTCCCGGGAGGTACGTATGCAACGAATCCCGAATGCGGGTCGCGGCTGGTGGCACGGGATGGATCTTGCGGGAGTTCAATAATTCTATCGCCGAGTGGCTCCGTTCCGCCATCCGGCAACGGTAGGCGCATTCGCCCCTTCGTGCTCACATAACTCTTCGGAACAGTTTGGCTTTCCATCACCCTCACCCATGCGGCCGGCTTGAGTGCGGCAAACCATTCGGCTGCTCTGCGCACATCCTCTTCCGATGTAACCTTCGCAATGGTGTTCATGCGCGCCGCATCGATGCGCGTACCATTTTTAAAATCCATCATCTGGCGCACAAGATATTCCACCGGAAGGCCGGCCAAATCAGCAGACTCCGGATGTCCTTGTCCCGTCATCAGGTGGCAGGAGCCGCAAGCAAGGCCCGTCGATCCGGGTGCTCCCGCAACCACCTTGGGCACCTGCCCGTGTTCTTCCGGAACCCAATCCGGCGGGTTGGTCAAATCGTCAATCTGTTTCTCCGTGTAAGCCTTCTTGCTGCCGGGTATGTGGATCTCACCATTTCTTTCGGCTACCGCGGGCTGTTCTTTGTCCGGGGCAAGAAAGGCCCACGATGGCCGGCCGCCTGTCTGTCCCTGAAAGCCAACCAATGATACGAGCCCCAGCGCCGCCACCTGCAAGAGTGTTCGCATAGCTCCCCGACTACTTCTTGGCCGCTTCGTTCTTGAGGAAATCGTCGAAATTCACATTGTCTTCGCACACCATCTCGGTAATGTTCCACTTCGGATGGGCACGAAACTGAAGCTGTGCTCCCCAGGGTTTGGTGTAAGCTTTGGGATCCTCGATCGTAATCTCAATCTGGAGCGTAGTGTCATTAGCGCGGCGCATACGTTCAGTAACGTGTAGCGCATCGCTGTGCGGATGACCGGCGCGGTCCACCCAAGTTTTGTCATTGAACCCAATCGTATCCACTACCAGTGTGTCGCCTTCCCATTTACCGATAGAGTCGCCCAACCAGGTTGCGCCTAGCGCTGTGTTGTGCGGCCTGCCGTCCGTGAAGATCTGCCGCACGAAGTGATTGAATTCGAAAAACTCCAGCACTCGACCCGGTGTCTGGATGATCTCCATCGGAAATGGCTGCAAATAGATGCGAGGCACTCCCGGGGGAAAACAGCCGGCCGAGTTCAGCTTGGTAGGATTGACCGGATCGTTAGAATCTTCGAAGGAGCGCGGTCCGAACGAAGGCCGGGTGGCCTTAAACCGCTCCTCAGCCCAGGGAGTCATGGGCGGATCACCGGCCATAAATCCATAGCTCAGGTAGCGAGTAGTTGGGGAAGACTCCAGGTTCCAAACGCCCGAGAGATTCGGTGTTTGCTGGCCGTGCACCAGAACAGGCAAACCAGCAACTATTCCCAATAGCAGAACCGATTGCGCACGCTGAGTTCTCATTCTTAATCACCTGCGGCGGTCTTCAACTCTTCCCCGTTGACGACCGTCTTCGTAATCCAAAGCGAAGTCGATCCGGATTTCGCACGCCAGCCGGTGAGAGTAATCTTGTCTCCGGGCTTAAGCGACTCGGCAGTCCAACCCGCTCTGAGTAGGTGATTGGGACTGGTTAGCTCGCCCTGCCATTTCTGCATCTCTCCCTTATCATCTTTCGCGTCGAGATACACAATGCAATGCGGGTTGAGGAATTTGAAATCGGATACAGTTCCATTCACGGTAACTTGCTGATGCAGGTCGTAGCCGGCTTGCCCGTGATGTGCCAGACCGGGAGTCCCGGTCGAGAGAAAAGCGGCCGCTACGGCCCATAGAGTGAACTGGTTACTCATTTAGTCCCCCAGGGGCACACCAGAAGCTCAGTTAGAGTTCGCGCTCACGCTGCCGATGTGTCGCGCACAGAATACCATCGGCGTTCCAAAGGTGTCAATGCCATTCTACCCGCTGCTTCACTACGAGATTCCGTGCCCGCCAGGTGTAATGAAGCCCGCTCCAGATCGTTAAGGCGGCGCACGGCCAGACGATTGCCTCCGCTAGTCTGTCGAGTATCGGGGTGGGAGCCGCATTGCGCACCATCCAGAGCGCCGCGGCCACAATCTGCACGAAGGTACTCAGCTTGCCCCACACGCTCGGAGTGAAACTGCGTAGCGCGGCAAACCAGAATAGAAACGCAGACGCACACAATAGGTATAGATCGCGTCCGAAAATAATGCCCACCAGCCAACGGGGCGCCAAACGGGAAGCCGCCAGAGCTAGAAACACACCGCTCAGCAGGCATTTATCCGCAATCGGATCGAGGTACGCGCCGAACCGGGTCGTCAGGCCGAACCTTCGCGCAATCAAGCCGTCCAGCCCATCCGTTAGTGCCGCCCCGGCAAACAGCACCAGCGCCCTCAGGTGATTTCCGTGAACGATGGCAACAATAACGAAGGGAACCAGCAGCAGCCGCAAAATTGTGAGGACATTGGCAGGGTTCGCCCAGCGCGGCATCAGCCTTGAGTGTAACTCCGTAGATACAAAGGCCGGACGCACGATTCGGTGCGGACCGCGAGCCGGAATAGGTGGGGCTTTCCCTTCCCGCGATCCGCCACGGAGGACATTCTCTCGTTGCTATTGGCCTATTAGTTATGATTTCGGCGGAATCGTCTCAAAATTTCTCACCTCCGCCGCGCCGCCGGATGGCCGGCATAAGTACATCTGCGGGTTCAGGTGAAATTCCTGATGGTAGGCCTGGGCAATTTGCTTCTCGAAGCACTCCGATGTTCCGGCCTGAATCATGGCCACGATGCAGCCGCCGAATCCCCCGCCGGTCATTCGGGCGCCGTAAACTCCCTCCGTGCTCAGAGCCGTGTCCACCAGGAAGTCCAGTTCCGCGCAACTTACCTCATAATCGTGTTGCAGGCTGCGATGGGACTCAACCAGAGACTTCCCCATCTGCTCCAGGTCACCCACCCCGCACGCCTCCACGAACTCCTCCACCCGGGCGTTCTCCGAAACGACGTGGCGGGCGCGGCGCGCAATTACCGGCGGCAGCGTGCCCGCTACGATTTCGAACTGCTCTATCGAAATATCGCGCAAACTGGCCACGGATGGATGTTCGCGCTGGATGTGCGCGACGGCGGAGGCGCACTCCCGCACGCGGTCGTGGTAGGCCGAGCCGGCGAGAGCGTGTTTTACCATGCTATTGACCGCAACGAACTCGACGCCGCCCGGTAACTGCACCAACCGGTGGTCAAGGCTGCGGCAATCCAACTGAATCGCCGCGTGCTCCTCCCCGAAAACCGACGCGAACTGGTCCATGATTCCGCTCGGAATGCCGACGAAGTTGTTCTCCGCCCGTTGGCAAAGCCGCGCAAGTTCCTTTCGGTCGACCGATTGTCCTCGCAGCAGCGCCAGTGCGGAAGAGACCTCGAGCGCTGCCGACGAGCTCAATCCTGAACCCTCCGGCACCGTACTGCGAATCAGCAGGTTCGCGGGCGTTACCGCGAACCCGGCGCTGATCAACTCGCGCGCAACTCCTATCGGATAATCTGTCCAGTCACCGCGTTTTCCCAGGTGCCCTAATTCGTTGAGGGCCCATTCGCGCGTTTCGTTGCGATCTTCCGAATGGATGCGCAACCGGCCATCCTGGGAGGCCGAGACAGCCACATAAGTAGCCAAATGGAGCGCCATCGGAAGTACGAAACCCAGGTTGTAGTCCGTGTGCTCGCCAATCAAATTGACTCGGCCCGGGGCGCGGAAGACGCGAATCTCTCCGGCATTGCCGTACAATTGCTTAAAATCTTGTAGCATCTGTTCCACGGTGAGTCCGTTTCAGCTTACGATAAGGCCTGCGTCCGTCCCTTCCATTCTCCCCCTTTGCCGCGCCAATACATCCATGCCGAGTGTATGGTCGCATGCAAATAGAAGCCGGCGACACCCGGCAGCAGCGGCGCCCAAAGGAGAGAGCGCCGATACACGACCAGAGCCCGCGAGTATGTCGCGGCCATCAGAATCCACGCCGCCGTTCCGAAAAGGCTTCCTCCCAATGCAGCTACAACGGGACCGAAGAAGACTAGCGACACCGCCAGCACCGTCAACACGAGCAAGCTGCCCGAATATCGAAGCTGAGTGAACGCCGTGCGGGAGATCATTTCTCCGATTTCACGAAAGCTCTCGTATTCTCTAATGCTCATGGTCTGCGGGCTAATTCCCAAGCACACCCGGCCCCCCGCATCCTTTACTGCTTGTGCCAGGGCGCAGTCGTCAATCAGCTCACCGCGGATGCGCGCGATTCCCCCAATTCGCTCGAGCATCCTGCGGCGAATCAGAATCGACCCGCCTGCTGCGGCGGCGGTTCGGTGCCGCGAACTGCCGACCCAAGTGGGCGGGTAGAGCATAAAGAAGAAGAAAACGAAGGCGGGAATGAGGGCCCGCTCGGCCCACGACTCGCACCGGAGCATTACCATGCCGGAAACCAGGTCGTAGCCAAACGACTCTGCAGCCGCTACCAAGCTCTGCAACCCGTCCGGCGGATGCACTATATCGGCGTCAGTGAACAGCAGGTAATCGGGAGCGAATCGCCCGGCCTCCTCGATGCCCTGAGCCATCGCCCACATCTTGCCCGTCCAGCCGGCCGGCAAAGGCGCACCGCGCAGCACAGTAAGTATTTCCGTCTGCGCCGCCGAAGCCGCTAGAAGGGCCGTATCATCGTCGCTTGCGTCGTCAACCAGAAAAATGTGCAAGCGCCCGGCGTATCGCTGCGCGGCCAGTGATCCGACCGCGGCGCGTACGCCGGCCGCTTCGTTGCGAGCGGGGACGACCGCGGCCACACTGGGTGCGGTATTGCGCATTTTGCCGCCGGAGGGGATGCCGGGCATGCGCCAGAATCGGCCGCGTCCCCAGCGTAGAAATACCCAAATGCTGAACGACACCAGCCCGAGAGCCTCGTAAACGACGCCGGCCCGCCTCACTCGGGTCTGTTGAGTCCCGCGAAAACGCGCATCATGTCCCTATGCGCCAGCACAGCGGCCGGGTCTCTCTGCATCGCTTCGTAGTAACTGCGGGCAAATACCTGGCCATTTTCCGATGGCGCTATCAGGTCGCGGGCCCGCCCGATCAAACGGTCGGCATCGGCCGACGTGGCTGGGTCTTCGAAATCCAGCGTCTCGTCGATCAAAACGATGAACTGTGACAAATCCCTTAGCCATCCAAACCACGGATCGTTCAGCACCAGGTTTAGATACTGGCCTGTGGTTGTAATGCGCGCCACGTCCCGCTCATAATTGGCCCGCTCGGAATCGAGCAAGGCCTTATGCAGTTTTAGGAGGCCGTTACGCAGATCCGTTAGGCGCGCTCTTACGGGGTCTTCAGCCATCGCGTTCATCGTAGCGCGAACCGGCCGTGCGTGGCCCAGACCGCAACCTGTACTTGCCCCGGGGAACACATAAGCGCCTTGCTAGCATCGGAACTATATGCAGAAACCTGGTTACGACCCCGGGCTCACCCAGAAGTTCACCGGTTCGGTACGGCGCATTATCAATCCCGACGGCACTTTCAACGTCCGCCGGCGCGGCACCACGCTCCGCGATCTTCATCCTTACCTCCTTCTCATCAACATGAACTGGCTGAGCTTTCTGTTAACGGTATTTGCCGCGTATGTAGTCCTCAACACGATTTTTGCGTGGGGCTACTTTTGGCTGCCGCCCTCAGAACTTATAGGCGCCCAGGCCCCCGATTCGTTCCACCGCTTTCTTAACGACTTCTTCTTCAGTGCCCATACACTAACCACGGTCGGGTACGGCAGCATTGCACCCGCCGGCATTATGGCGAATTTTCTTGCAGCTTTTGAAGCGTTGATCGGAGTGCTTGGGTTCGCGGTTGCCACCGGCCTGTTATTCGGAAGAGTTTCCCGGCCGTCCGCCCGTATTGGGTTTAGTGAACGCATGCTTCTCACGGGCTATCAAGACGGTACCAGCCTCCAATTCCGCGTGGTCAATCGGCGCGCCAATTCGATCGTGGAGCTCGAGGCCCGTCTGCTCCTGATGACCGTAAAGCCGACCGATGGCGGAGAGCTCAAGCGTTCGTACGAATCACTGTCGCTAGAGCGTGACCGTGTGCTGTTTCTGCCCCTCACCTGGACGGTAGTGCACGTCATCGACAATAACAGTCCGCTTTGGGGCAAAACGGAGGAGGACTTGGAACGAATGCAGACCGAATTGCTCATTCTTCTGAAAGGGCACGATGATACGTTCAATCAAACCGTTTTTGCCCGGCGTTCCTACCGGCATAACGAAATTGTTTGGGGCGCTCGTTTCGCACCTGCCTTCTTCGTAGCCGAGGATGGCGACCTGGTGCTCGAACTGCCCAAAGTAGGCGAACTGGCGGCCGACTGAGAGCGTTTCACCCGGCGCGTCCCGTATTTACGCCCGCACTAAGAAAACTGCGCGCGCCATTGCTCAAATTTCACCACACGGAAGAACGGCCGCTGCTCCGGGGAGGCTTCAAACTCCGTTCGTCCCGAAGGGTTCTTCCACATCCGCACGGAGACGCGTGCGTCCAGAATCTTCAGATCGTCGGTTTGCGATGGAGAAGCCCGTTTCAAATAATGAACTAACGGCTGCCGCGCGGCGTCCGGGTATCGCTCGACGTATGCGCGGCAATCGAACAGCGGGTGCGGGGAGCATAGGCCGCCCCTTTCAAGAAAGTGCAGCAGCGGATTGCCGCAATCCCGGGCCTCGGGACACCGCCTTAGATAGTAATCCGGCTCAAATAACGGGTGTGGCTTACGGCCCTCAGCCGCGCCGTGCCGCAGATAGTGCCTGAGCGGGTCCACGCCTGCACGCTGCACATCGGGATATCGCTCCAAGTAAAACTTGGGATCGAATAACCCGCTGTTCCGAAGCCTACGATCGGCCATCCAGGTAGACACACGATCCGCCGGGCGGACACTCTCCATCGGAATCAGAGCAAAACGCCGCCGCACCTCGGCCCTGGCTCTGCGAAACAGTTCGCAATCGAGCGCGTTGAGACGGAGCAGTTTCGTATACACGCGGCGGCCGCACGCCGCGCGCAGCTTCCGCCGCCTGAGAGCCACCGTGCCTTCGAGCCCGCCTGAGACATTCGCTGGAGGCTCCGCACAGTCCAGATTTGGAAATACGGGATCAAGAAACCACCGGCCCGCCGCCGCGCTCTCCCCGAAGCGATGGACCACTCCCAGAAAGGATGTTTCGAGCATTCGCTCGAGAGCAATCTCGAAATCCCGCTCACCCGGCGGCTGCTCGTCAACGCCCCCGTTGGCCAGCAACGCCACCTGCACATTCGTCACTTCTTCGGGAAAGTGATCCACCAGGCAGGTTACAAACTCGCCCAGCGTCGAACGGTTGGCGAGTTCACTGAAACGGTCGCCCTCCGAAGGCCGCTGGCGGAAGTAGTCATACATCGAACGGATTCGGTCAATCGGGTCGCGGAGGAAGCAGATGTCGAAAAACAGATAGCCGCGCGCCGCTGGCAGAGGATGCCGTATCTGGTGGCTTGAGATGGCAACCACCTCAGGCCTTTGCTCCAGTTGCGACATCAGAGCTTCATTGGTCAGATGGCCGCTTCGGTTGGCTGTATCGATCCTCAGAAACCTTTCGCCGAAATTGCGGTCCAGGATGTTTTCGATAGTCGAGCCGGCATTTTTCAGGAAGTGGTAGTGGAGCAGAACGAACCGCATGCAGCCGTTCCCCTATAGTAATCTGATCGGAGGATGCAAAACGTTTCGGCGTCATTCTGTTGCAGCCACTCGGGTGCTGCCTGATGCCTGCATCTACGATGGCTGCGAAGCGGCCCCGCAGCCGCCGCTCACGCCCACAAGGGTATGCCGTGCGATGGGCGGGAATTCTCTTCTTCCTGGCCGCTGTACTTGGCGTAGGTATCGGCGCATTTCACGCCGAATACGCAATCAGCCTGCAATCACCACTCCTGTTGCGGCTTCGGTGGCCCCTGCTCATAGCTCCGCGTGATTCAGTACAGGAGACAGGGGCAGCGCAGTCCGATCAGTTTGGCCGCAGACTGACGGCTTACCAGCAGTATGCCTGCAACAAATTCGGCGCGGCCTGCCGCATTGCGCTAGCGGTGCAGCGCGCCGAGAATCCGCGCGGCGCCTGCGAGATCTATCACTACAACACCGACGGCACGCTCGATTGGGGATACTTTCAGATCAACACTGTTCACTTGAAGCGCGCCGGAGTAAATCTGCGCGATCTACTCGACTGCAAGGCCAATATAGACTTCGCGTACCAGCTTTACCGCGAGCGGGGCTTCGAGCCCTGGTCGACTTTCAATAACGGGGCGTACCGCCGGTTTCTTAGAAGGTTCTAACCTACGCGAGCGCTGTGCCGTAGAGCGCCACAAGCTTTCCCCAAGCCCGCTCGGCATCGACCTTGTTGTACGTCGGCATGCCGTTCGCCTGCTTCGGCATATCGGGTACGCACCAGCCGTGCAATGACTCGGAGTACACTTCGATCTCCGCGGGAACCTTTGCCGCCGCAAAGGCTTCCTTGAGCTTGTCCTTTGCGTCCGGCTGGTTCTTATCGTCGTTTGAGGCAATACCGAAGTACATGCGGCCCTTGATCTTCGACGCAAGCAAATGCGGGCTATCCGGTTTATCGGTGACCAAACCGCCACCGTGGAACGACGCACCCGCCCCCAAACGATTCGAGAGGGCGGCGCAGGTCCGCACCACCAGCGGGCCGCCCATGCAATAACCTTGAGTGCCGATCTTCTTCGACTTGTTGACTTCTTTCTGTGCATCGAGGAAGGCAACATAGGCCGCAGCGTCCTTTTCGCAGTTTCCGGCCGCCTGGACCGACGACATGAACTGTGTGATCTTCTGCCGGTTGGCCGCGAAATCGACGTTCGAGGCGTCCGGGAATGGATCCTTCACCACGCGATAAAAAGGATTGGGGACCAGAACAGCGTATCCTTGCGCGGCGATGCGCTTGCCGATGCCGCGCATTGACGGCCGCAGGCCGAAAGCATCCGTCCAGATGAGAACACCAGCATAGGAACCAGTAGCGGGATGGATGTACGCGGCATCACAGGTGCCGTCCGGAGTTTTAATCTCGACGTTGTTTTCGACGACCGGTAACTCGGCGCCGGATGCCGAACCTGCAGCGGCCAGACCGGCCGCCACGGAAAAAGCCACAAAATCGCGCCTTCCCAGGTCGTTCGACAACTCCTGGTTGTTCTTGGGGTTGTTGCTATCGTCGGCCATTTGCTCTCTCCTTCTGAGACAGTGTATCCGTTACAGGGATGGCCTGCCAATCCGCATACGGGTCCGGATCCGGCTCAGCCCGAGCGATAACATGAAGGCAGTGCCGCATAGCCTCCTGCTCTTTGCCGCCACCACGGGCTACCAGATTCGCGTTTTCGAAGCGGCAGCGCGCAGGCTCGGGATCGCACTTACGCTTGCAACCGATCGCTGCCACGTCCTCGATGATCCATGGGGTGATCGCGCCATCCCGGTGAAGTTCGACCGCATGCAGGAATCGTTGGAGGCTCTGCGCGGGCTTAGCTGGGACGGCATCGCAGCGGTAGGAGACCGGCCCGCAGTCCTGGCCGCCGCGGCTGCGGAAATGCTAGGCGTACCCTTTCACCCGCTCGCGGCTGCGCGGGCTTCGAACGACAAATACCTCGCGCGGCAGCTATACCAGGCCGCGGGTCTGCGCGTCCCGGAGTTTTTTCGAGCTACGTTCGAGGATGACCCAAATGTGCTTGCCGAACGCTCTCGCTATCCATGCGTGCTGAAGCCGCTAGGACTCTCCGCCAGCCGTGGTGTAATTCGCGCCGACAATGAGGCGGAGTTCCTCCAGGCGTTCCACCGCATTCGTAAAATGGGTGAGCATTCCCTGCAAGTGGAAGCCTACATCCCGGGACGGGAGTTCGCAATCGAAGCCCTCGTAACCCGCGGCTGCTTACAGCCTCTCGCCATCTTCGATAAACCCGACCCACTCGAAGGCCCGTTCTTCGAGGAGACGATCTATGTGACGCCGTCCCGGGAACCGGACGCCGTTCAGAGCGAACTTCTGGCGACTACTGCGGCGGCCGTGCGCGCATTGGGCCTGTATCACGGTCCCGTTCACGCCGAGTTACGGTATAACTCCGAAGGCGCTTGGATCCTCGAAGCGGCAGCGCGCCCGATCGGCGGCCTATGCGCCAAAGCACTGCGGTTCGTGCCGGAGATACCGCTTGAGGAACTGATATTGCGCCATGCATTAGGTGAAGACGTTAGCGGAGCGCATCTCTCCGATCCCGCTTCGGGGGTCATGATGATCCCGATACCGAAGGGCGGCATCTACGAATCGGTCACTGGGATTGAAAAGGCGCGGAGTGTTGCGGGAATTGAGGACGTCATCATCACTGCCAAACAGGGGCAACATCTCGTGCCTCTGCCGGAGGGAGCGGCTTATCTGGGATTCATCTTTGCGCGAGGCAATCGAGCGGCGGACGTGGAACGAGCGCTGCGGCGGTCTCATGCGGAACTCGATTTCCGCATAGCCGCGACGCTCGCGACCTTCAAGCCTTCGTCTTAGGAGGCACAAAATCCGGCGGCAGCGCAGCGCCTTCCCCGAAGAAGTACGCGTCCATCTGTTCAATCAGGAAATCCTGCGCCTCTTTGGTGCCGAGGTTGAGCCGATATTCATTCATGATCATTTTCATGTGCTCAACCCACATCTTCCAAGCTTCCTTGGAGACGTTCTCATAGATCTTCTGTCCGAGCGGGTGGCCTTCGAACGGCACCTCGTCCAGGCCTTCCAATTCGCGTTGAAGCTTCACGCAAAACACCTTACGCGCGCCCGGGCGGATTGCGTTGCTGATGCCGGTCAAACCACCGCTGCCAGAACCCATAAGTCCAGGATACCCCACTGCCATACGATGCCGAAAAGCCGTCTCGCGCCGCAGCGGCAGCGTGCGCTTGGCAGTGTACGTGCTTCGGCAGACCCGTGGAGCAACCAACGGATCCAGGCTCGCGCGAACACGATCCAGCCCCGCGCGAACAAGAAGCTATCGCGGCCAATGCCAAGCTGCCCGGCTTTTTTTATAGGAAGGAGGGGCGGATCACTGTCGCGACTGCACTCGGCGCAGCAACGTTGGCGCTCTTTATCTTCGGCTTTTATTACCTCAAGTACGCCCGATTAATCGATCGCCGGCTCACGACCGGCCCCTTTTCCGACAGCATAAATGTGTACGCGGCCCCCCGAACGATCGCTGTTGGCGAGCCTTTGACCCAACAGGCGATTGTGGCTCGCCTTCGACAGAGCGGGTATTCCACCGTCCGCGAAAATCCGGTTGGCTGGTATAACGTACGCGCAGACGCAGTAGAGATTTTTCCCGGGCGGAATTCATACACGGGCGGCGGGCCTGCTGTGATCCACTTCACTGGTGGCAGGATTGCGCGAATCGTCTCGCTCGAAGATAACACCACTCGCAATGAGTTTCTTCTGGAGCCGGCGCTTCTAACGAATCTCTCGGACAATAACGAGAAGAGGCGCCTCGTCCACTTTGCCGATCTGCCGCCCGTACTGGTCAATGCGGTGACTTCGGTTGAAGACAAACGTTTCTTCCATCACACCGGCTTCGATCTGTTTCGCATAGCGAAAGCGGCGTATGTAGACCTCAAGACCGGGCGCAAAGAACAAGGTGCCTCGACCCTAAGCATGCAGCTCGCGCGCGGGCTATGGCTCGAGCCGGACAAGCGATGGAAGCGAAAACTCGAAGAGTTCGCGATTACCATGCACCTGGAGGAAAAGCTCAGCAAGCAGCAGATCTTCGAGGATTATGCCAACCAGGTGTATTTGGGACGGCGCGGGCCTTTCAGTATCAACGGATTCGGTGAAGCTGCCCGTTCCTATTTCGGTAAAGACCTGAGCCAATTGACGGCCGCGGAAGCAGCCCTTCTAGCCGGAATGATTCAGCGGCCGAGTTACTACAATCCTTACCGGTATCCGGATCGCGCCATGGAGCGCCGGAATGTGACGCTGGCCTTAATGCGCCAAAATCGGCACCTCAGCGAATCGGAGTACCGCGCGGCGTGCGCGGCGCCGATTAAGCTCGCTCCCGAGCATTCGGAATCACTCGACACCTCGTACTTCCTGGACGTTGTCAATGAAGAGCTTCAGGCGAAATTCGAAGACCGGGAGCATGCCACTCGCTCCGTCTTCACTACGCTCGACTCCGACCTGCAGGCCGCCGCGGAAGAGGCGGTACAAGTCGGCATGGAAGGCGTGGATCAGTTATTGAAGAAACGCAAGGCTCGTGAAGGATTTCCCCAGGGGGAGCCGCAGGTCGCGTTGATTGCACTCGACCCTCATACCGGCGAAATCCGCGCTTTAGTTGGAGGGCGGAATTATGCGGCGAGCCAGTTGAATCACGTCCTCGCGATGCGCCAGCCAGGGTCCGTATTCAAGCCGTTCGTATATGCAGCCGCGCTGAATACCGCGGTGGCTGGCGGAAACCGGGTTTTCACCCCGGCATCAGTTGTAGATGATAGTCCGACCACCTTTTCGTTTGGACGGGAAACGTATTCTCCGAGCAATTTCAACCAGGAGTTCATGGGCGACGTGACGCTGCGCACCGCGCTGGCGCACTCGCTCAATGTGGCGACGGTCAAACTGGCGGAAGAGATCGGCTATGACAAAGTGGTTTCGCTCGCAACCCGGGCCGGCCTGAACAGTGCGATCCAACCGACGCCCGCTGTGGCGCTGGGCTCTTACGATACCACCCCGCTCGAGATCGCCCGAGCCTATACGGTGTTTGCCAACCAGGGAAGTCGCGTGGATCCCTCGGCCGTTGCGATGGTCCGGACGCGCGCCGGCCGTGTTCTTTACGAGCATCAAGCGGCGCCCCAACGGACTCTTGATCCGCGAGTCAATTACCTGCTGGTAAACATGATGCAAGAGGTGTTGCGCACCGGGACTGGCGCGGCGGTGCGATCTCGCGGCTTCACGCTGCCTGCCGCAGGCAAAACCGGCACCTCGCGCGATGGCTGGTTCGCCGGCTTTACGAGCCAATTGTTATGCCTGGTTTGGGTAGGTTTCGATGATGGGCGTAATTTGGATCTGGAGGGGGCGAAGTCGGCGCTTCCGATCTGGGCAGAGTTCATGAAACGGGCCGCTAAATTTCGCCAGTACAAAGACGCCAAACCTTTCACGCAGCCCGCGGGAATTGTACAAGCCAGAATCTGTACCGACAGCGGCGAATTAGCCGGGCCCACCTGCCCGCGAACGCGCAGCGATGTCTTTATCGAAGGCACACAGCCGACCATTGAGTGTCAGCTCCATTCGCTGGACGCACAATCGCTCGAGGACCGGTTGGTAGCGCCGCTCGATAGCACCGTGACTACTCCCTCGACGTTCTCCGCAGACCGCTCCAGCATTCAATAGATCCAAGCCCGCTGGGGCCTCAGGCAGTTCTGGTATACTTTCGCCGATGCGAAAAAGCGTGCTGATCCGGCTATGTGCGGGGGTTCTGCTCGGCGGAGCCTTGTGGGTTGCCTACACACAAAACTTCGGGCAACAGCCGGCGAAGTTGAACACCACCAGAATAAGAGAGGACCTGTATCTAATTCATAACGATCTCGTCCCTGGTAACACCACAGCCTTGATCACAAGCGCCGGCGTCATTCTGGTGGATGACAAGTTCGAAATCGATCACAACAACATCATGAGTGAGTTGAAGAAGATCACGAACCAGCCGGTGAAGTACGTCATCAACACGCACCATCACGCCGATCACAGCGGCGGCAACGCCAAAATGCAGCAAATGAACGCGCAGATCGTGGCCTCCGATGAGGCCTGGCAGAACATGATAGAGGGCCAGCAACCTGGCCCGCCTAATGTTACGTTTGCGCATGAGGCGCGCATCCATCTTGGCGGAAAGACCGTGGAACTTTATCACTTCGGCCGGTCGCATACCAACGGGGATGTCGTCGTGTATTTCCCCGCTGACCGCGTGCTGGCCGCGGGCGACATGTTCACTTTCGGCGATGATGTCCCGGAATTGATCGATTACTCGGGCGGTGGCAGCGCCAAGGAATGGCCGAGAACGCTCGACAGCGCCTTGATGCTGGACTTCGAGTTGGTTGTGCCTGGCCACGGATTGCTGACTTCGAAACAGGAGATGCGCAAGTTTCGTAACAGCACGGCTATGCTCGTGACGCGTGTGCATCAGTTGGTGACGCAGAAGAAGTCTAAAGACGATGTCGCCAAGATGCTGAGAAAAGAATTCCACTGGGCGGATCTACACCTCGCGCGCGGGCTGGATGGCGCGATGGCCGAGATGCAGTAACTTCGCCGGCTTATTTCCCAAGCAGGTGCGTGCTGTCGCGCTCGTTTTCGTTACAGATGAATTCGTGGATCTCTTCGGTGGGAGCAAGTTCGGAATTCCGCACCTGAGTCCACGGCTTTGCTAGAATCCCTGGATCTTCGACGGTGATCACCGTTTCGAGGTGGCCCCGGTCGGGACGGCGGTAGCGTTCCACCACGTGCAGTTTCGAGGAGTGGGGCCGGCCCTCCTGATCGAGCCAGACCCGGTCATCAAAAGCTACGCGGTCCACCACCAGAGTGTCACCCTCCCATCGGCCGATGGAATGGCCGTACCAGCCGGGATTGGGCTCTTTGGGATGACTGCGGCCATCCAGATAGATCTGGTGAAAGCCGGGATAATCATCGTCCGAAATCTCAACCATAAAGTCGCGGCTCTGGACCAGTTCATAGATGGGGCCAAGACGCAAAACGGCGCCAGGTAAGCAGTGCGATTGCGGACTGTCTATACGGTTGTTTTGCATGCGCCGCGCAGCAACGGCCAATGCGTCCGGCAGCCATTCGGGCTTTCCGGGATCGACCGTCGCGGGCTGCCACCAGATGCCCGAAAAATCAGGCTTGCCATCCGCGGTGCGAGGAGTCGGTCCGCTAGGGGGTGCATGTTTTCGGGAAAACGTCGCAATCGCCACGGGGTCTTCCCCCAGCGTGCTCAATTGCGAACTCAACTCCAGGCGAATTTCCAGAGGGATCTGCTTCGATGCCGGTACCGCGACTCCCTTGCGTTCGTAGCCTTTCAATCCAGCAACATTGACCGAGATATCGTAAGCGCCGGGAGGCAAATCGGCCAGGGTGAATGCTCCGGACGCTTGACTCATGGTTTTATACACGCGTCCCGAATCGACGCTCTTGGCTTGAACCGGCGCATCGCCCAATTTCGCGCCGAAAGGATCCAAGACGGTGCCGGTGAGCGTGCCGTTGCCGGTCTGCCCCCAAGCGGCGGCCGCGAGAATACACGTAAAAAACAGAAATCGCATACGGATGGAAGCCAGTATACAACGTGCTTAGAGCAGTTGCGGCTCAGCTTCGCAGCCGAAGGAAGAACCAGACCATTCCGAACGCGAGCAAGGCCGAAGCCGAAACCTGAACGGGGCGAAGCACGTGTGCGACGCGTTTGATTTGCGAGAGCAGCGCCCATATGCCCGCAATCGCTATCAGTTCCGCCAGATCAGCGCCACCGAGGACGTAGAGGGCGTTGTAATTCGTCTCGCGGAGTAAGAGATCGAAATAGAGTCCGTGAAACGCGCCCAGGATTGCCGCAATCATCCAGCGTGCCCCGGCCTGGGGAAGCAGAAGAATCTCCATGGCTAAATAGGCAATGGTGAGTGCCGCGGCAGCCTCCGCGAACCGCGCCGCCGGTTGCCAAGCGCTATGCGACAGGACGAGCACGGAAACCGCCTGACCGGCAAGAAACATGCCTGAGAGAGCCGCCATTTCTTTAAGGCTGCGGCCGGCCAGAACCAGCGCGGCGAGGAACAGAATTTGCACCATTCCTCCCCAAGCGCGAATAAAACCTGCGCCCGTTTCCGTGACGACGGTTTCGAGCGGAGTGGGCGGGCGGAAACGCAGCGTGGCTTTTGGAAAGGAAAGGTCCAGCACGGCCTGGTCTCGTTTGCCACCCATTGCGGCGCGCAGCAGGTGCACGTGATTGGGCACGGTGATGGAGGCGAAACGGCAGTTCACATCGATCGCGTCGGGCGGGTTGGCGAATTCGTAATCCGCCGCGCAGACATAGGTGTTCGAAGCGTTATCGGTCCGGCATTGTTCCGTGAGGGGCCGCGCCTGCCGGAGCCCGCTTGCAAAATGAATGTTGTCGAATATCGAGTGATCTGGATTGGTGATATGGGCCACTTCGTAGAGCGGCATGCGCAATTCATAGTGCGCATGTGTGCCGTCGACGGTTAGATCGCCGGAACTCATGCTCATGACATGCGCAGCAGCGGGCCAGACAGCCAGGAAGAACCAGCCCAGCTTCATATCCGGACGTGCTCCGGCGAGAGCCGGGTTGCCAGACGCGCCTTGCGAAACCGGATGTAAAGGACTCGCACCAGCGCCAGCACGGGTACTGAGAGGAATGTCCCTGCAATGCCTGCCAATTCCGCTCCCGCGAATACCCCAAACATGATCAGGACAGGGTGTAGCTGGATGCCCCGTCCCATCAAATGGGGTGAAACAACATAGTCCTGAAGCATGCGGTACGCCAATAGGAACACTAAAGTCGACAGCACCGGAGCTCCTGATACGCCGGCCACGATGAGTATGACGGCGCCCGCGACCATCGGACCAATCATGGGAATGAACTCCAACAGGCCGCCGACAGTACCCAAGAGCACCGGAAAGGGCACGCCTATAATTGCGAAGACAATGCTATACATCCCAAAAACAGCCAAACATAGGAATACGAGCGCGCGGACATAATGCGCCAGCAGAAGGTGAATGTCGGCCATGACATCGTCAACGAGCGCGCGTCTTGGGCCGTCGTTTACGATCTCGCGAAGGTGCTGGGTGATCACGGCGCCGTCCTTGAGGAAAAAGAAAGCGAGAATCGGGATGATCACCACATAGATCAAGTCGCTAGCGACGCCGATCACTTTCAGGCCCGCTTGAGAAGCCATTGCGAAGATGTCGCCTGACCGGCTGGCGATTTCGTTTCGCACGCTCGAAACGGCCTGCTCTTTGAGGGAATCGATGGTCCCATGCGGGCCCGGGCTGGGATTCTGCCAGTTCTTAAGCATCGCGGGAAACGCCTTGACCAGCGTGTTTGCCTGTTCCACCACGCGGGACCCGATCTGTGCCCCAATAAAAGCTACCGCCCCAACGAAGATGATGTAGGCCAGCGCCAATGCAGCCGCCCGGGCACGAATCGGCAGCACGCGGTCCAACAGATTGACCAGGGGCGAGAGGAGATATGCGAATAGAAGCGCAACTATGAAAACGAAGATCGTTTTCCGAAGCAGATAAACGAGGTACAACAGGAGAACCGTCAGAGCTACGGTCCAGGCATAACGGGCTGCACGGCGGTCGATTCCCAACATGTCAATGGGAGGGGCGGGTGCTACCTTCCTGAGCCAATTCTAGCAAGCGAAAAAGATTGGAACCGCTACTGCTGCGAACCGGCTCGAGGTTCGGCGAGTTCCCGCGGCAGCTTTTCAATGCGAACGCGTGCAATCCGGTTGCGGTCCATAGCTACGACCGTGAACCGGCGGCCTTGAAAATCCAGCCATTCGCCGACCTTCGGGATCTCGCCCCATTCATACAGTAGAAAGCCGGCCAGTGTCTCGAAACCCGCGTCGGTCGGAAGTCCCAGGCCAAACTCGGAGTCGAGATCGAGTACACGTGTGGCTCCATCCAATTCAATCTCGTCGGCTTCTATAAGCCGCGGTACGGTCTTGCCTACATGTTCGTCTTCGAAACGGCCGGTTACCTGTTGCAGCACGTCTTTAACAGTGATCAGACCCACAATGGTGCCGAACTCATCCACTACCATGGCCATGTGCAGGCGCGCCTTCCGGAACTCATCGAGCATTTGCGAGAGCGGCTTGGTCTCCGGCACCACGATGTGCTTCCGCAGAAGGCGGGCGAGATTGAATGCGCGGCTAGACCGGCCAGAGCGGATCGCCTGCCGCCGCTCTTCCCACAAAGGCAGCAGGTCTTTGTAATGCAGAATGCCGATAATCTTTTCCGGTGTCTTCTGATAAACAGGCAGCCGTGAGTGCCTGCGGTCCACCATGGTTTCGAGGACCTGATCGAGCGACGCATCGGCGGGAAGGGACACCATGTCGTTGCGAGCTACCATCACCTCCCGAACCAGAATGGCACTGAGGTCCAGCACACGATGGATTATTTCCTCTTCGGATTCCGGAACAATACCCAGGCCGCGGCTGGAACTGACAATCAACTTTAGCTCTTCGGCCGAATGTCCACCGGCGTGCGAACCGGATTGGAGCTTCAGCATTCGAGTCATAAAGGTGGCGGAACGCTCGATGGTAACGACAAACGCGATGGTCGCGCGGTAGAAGAGCAGCAGAGCAGGCGCCATGAGCGCCGCGAGCCGGTCCGCTCTGGCAATGGCTATATTCTTAGGCACGACTTCGCCCAGAACCACATGAAAATAGCTGATGACCAGAAAGGCGCCCACGAAGCTCAACGCATGCAGCAGGCTCGCGCTGCCGGGGAACAACGGTAAGCGGCGCGTCCATGACGAGAGAATCTGATATACGGCATCTTCGCCGACCCAACCCAGTCCGAGACTGGCCAAGGTCACTCCGACTTGCGTGACAGACAGGAGCCGGCCGGGGTTCGCGAGCAAGCTGAGTGCGACCTGGGCGCCCGCCTGCCCTTGCTCCACCATTTGCCGCAAACGAGACTGCCTGACCGAAACCAGCGAAACCTCAGCCGCCGCAAAGAATCCGTTAACCGCGATCAAAAGCACGACCAGAACAAGGCGAAACGGGGAATTGGTCACGGCCCGGTACTATTGAGCGCTCGCGTTAAGGATGGCTGCCAGGCGAACTCCGGCCTTTTCGATCTGCTGTTCCACCACGGGCTGAGCCATCTTTGCGTAACCCTCGCCGAGTTGGACCGGCTGATCGGGTGTGTGCGCCGGCAGTGGGCCATAGACACTCGTCTGAGCGGTTCGCCAGGACTCCATCGCCCACTGCTCGACCGTCCCGCGCGACCATTCAGTCACCACTTGTGGTGTGATCGCCTGTTGAAGCTGCCCTAAAAGTTCGTCTTCCGCGCGCATAGTCCGAAGGAGACCGAAGTCCCACAAAGCGTGCAGATTGGTTGCCGAACCCTGAAACACGACCGGCACCTGGTTCCCGCCTTGATCGCTGTTATCGACGCAGTGCAACGGCTGATGCATATCGCCGACGAAGTGCACCAGAAACAGCAGCGCTTCGCGGCGGCCTTCCGCGCTCACTGATGGATTCCGCCAGCGGTCCCGAAACTCCTCGATTTTTGCGATCACGCAATTGCCTTTGGGGCAGTCGCGCATCATATCGAGGCCGGTGCTATTGAGCGGGATGTCTACGTAATGCCAAGGTCCCGTTTCCGGCCGAACCTTGCGGATATCGTCCGCCCAACTGGCGAGTCCGGCGAGAGCCTCCCCCGGAGCCAACGCAGCTTGGACCTGAGCCTGCGCTTGCGGCGTCAGCAGCCCTTGGGCAATCCGCACCACTATTCGGTGCCCTTCGTCTCCCCATCCGAAACACAGATGACAGGCGCACACCGCCGCAGTAAGTATGACGGACAGTCTCCGCACTAGTAATGAGCGTATCATGCGCTGCCGCGGGCGCCTTCCGTCCGGCGCCGATGCTTGTTGCAGAACCCTCGCGGGTACGGGCTTCGCAGTTCGGTTCCTCAGACACTAGAGACGACTTCCGGCAGCTCGCGTTCCGCCGGCCGCCAGAACAGTGCTGCGAGAAGGATCGTCAAGCCCTGCACCGCCGCAATCAGCGTCACACATGCGGTCCATCCGCCGCGCTGCCAGAACTGGCCCGGCACGGCGGCTCCGAAGCTTCCGCCGATGTAGTAGAACATGACATATAAACCCACCGCGGCGGCGCGGGCCTCGTGCGTTACTGTGCCTATGTAACTCGTCGATGCAGACTGAGCGATGAACACACCGCTGCAGCACAGTGCCAGACCCAGCAGAATGATCGGAATCGAAGAGACTAGGGTACACAGAATTCCGACCACTCCGCCGCCGAACGCTACCGTAATTGTCAGCCGATGGCCCGCGCGATCAATCCACCGGCCCGCAATGGGGGTCGCTACCGCGCCCGCCAGGTACACCACGAATAAGAAGCCCAGTGCTGCCGCGCTTAGCCGGAAAGGCGGCGCAGCCAGATAAAAATTCACGTAGGTGAACGTGGCCAGCATGGAAAAGAGCACGCAGAAACCTACCGCATAAGTTGCCACCAGGCGCGGATTGCGTAAGTGCCGCCGCATCGCCAAAATCGTTGAAGACCCGGCCTGAGCCTTCACGAAACGCTTGCCCGGCGGCAACCATCGCCAGACGAACAACGAGCTTATCAACGAGACGATGCCCAGAATGACAAACGCCCACCGCCACGCAAAATGGGCCGCAATCCATCCCGTAAGAACTCTTCCGGTGAACCCGCCCAGCACCGTGCCCGAAACATAGGCCCCCATGGCGCGGCCCACGCCGTTTTGCCATTCTTCGTTGATGTAAGCGGAAACCACGACTGCGATTCCTGGTGTGAACAGGCCTTGGCAAAAGCGCCAAAATTCAAGTTGATGGAGACTGGTCGCAGTTGCTGCGAGCATCGAGACGAGACCTAATAGCAGCGCGGACGGAACCATAATGGTTTTTCGCCCAAGCCGATCCGCCAGAATACCGGCGAGCGGCGCCGCTCCAGCGACCGCAACGGTTGAGGCTGTGATCAGTAAACTGATTCCCGCCGCGGTTGTGCCGAACACCTTGGCCAACATAGGCAATAGCGGCTGCGGTGCGTACAGGTTTACAAACGCACAGAAGCCGGCGAGCGCTACAGCCGCGGTGCGGCGGTCAGGGGTTGAGGCCAAATTTCGTTATCTTTGATGACTTGAATTTAGATCCTAATCTACTTGATACGGTCGAATACCATGGTGTAATTCACTGGATTGCCGTCCGGATCGAGACCGTTGTAAGTGATTGTCATCGTCTGGCCCTGCTCGTCAATCACTCTCTTTGTCTTCGCGATCTCCTTACCAGCATGCATCAAAGAGGATTCGGCTGTGAAATTATTGATCCGCTTGAGCGCGACCGAATCCGCCGGACCTCCCGAGCCGCTCACCTTGTGCTGTTCCCCATTCGGTGTAGTGACGTAAATGCTCGTGGCATCTCTGCCTCTTCCATCCACGGTTCGAATGGTGACTTTGATGCCGTCCTTCTCTTGTTCGTAGGTGCGCGTTTCACTCTTAAATCCGGGGCCGGGTAAGAATCGCGATTTTTGCACGTTCAGTCTCCATGTCCCTATTTCGGTATCCGCAGACCAAAGTGCAGTTGTTAGAACTGGTACCAGCGCAACAAATCTCGTTAGACGAATAGCAGCGCTTTTCATACTACCCCCGCGCCCGAAGTATACACCAGGGCCACCGAGCGCGTCAGCCCTTTAAATGCGG
>JAFAWA010000393.1 GCA_019242155.1 Terriglobia bacterium
CGGGGCGGCGCGACGATGCTCCATCTCGATGTCATGGACGGGCACTTCGTCGATAACATGACCATTGGGCCGCCGGTCGTAGAGTCATTGCGCAAGTGCACCAAATCGCATCTCGATTGTCACTTGATGATCGAGCATCCGGAACGCTACGTTTCGGCATTTGCACATGCGGGCGCGAACTCAATTTCAGTGCATTACGAGGCCTGTCATCAACTGGACGGCGTCTTACACCAGATTCGCTCCGAGGGCGCGATGGCGGGGGTGGTCCTGAATCCGGCCACGCCGGTTTCCGTGCTCGAGGACGTGGTGGAAGTGGCGGACTACGTGCTTCTGATGAGCGTCAATCCGGGATTCGGCGGGCAGGATTTTATACCGTATGTACTGGACAAGGTGCGGCGGTTACAGGAGATGCGGCGAGAGAAGAGGTTGGCGCTTCCCATCGAAATCGACGGCGGCGTGCATCTCGACAATTTAGCGGAAGTGGTGCGTGCCGGGTGTGATTGGATCGTCACAGGGTCCGCTATATTTCACAGTGGAAATGCGGAATCAACGGTGCGGCAGATGCGCGAAATCGCCGCCAATGCCGCGGCGGTCCAGATTTGAAATTTAGCCCGGCGGGGTGGAGACGCGGGCACTTGGGTGAATTCATGAACGTTCGCAGTTTAGTTCAGTACACGCTGGCAATAGGAACGATTGCCGTTCTGCTTGCAGGTTGCGGGTTGAAGCGGCATCCTTACGAAAACCCTATCGCCAAGGATACGCAGCAGCCCGACAAGGTCCTATTCGACAAAGCAGTCCATGACCTGGAGCACAGCCGCTTTGAGATTGCGCGGCTCACCTTGCAAACCTTGATAAATACCTACGACACGAGTGAATATCTTGCCAAGGCGAAGCTTGCCATTGCCGATAGCTGGTTCCGCGAAGGCGGCGCGCACGGGCTGGCGCAGGCGGAAGCGGAGTACAAGGACTTCATTCTCTTTTATCCACAGATGGAGGAGTCCGCCGAAGCCCAGGAAAGAGTCTGCGACATTCATTACAAGCAGATGGAGAAGGCCGATCGGGATGAGGATCATGCATTGCGGGCGCAGGCCGAGTGCCGCCAGCTTCTGGTGCAGTTCCCCAACAGCAAGTTCGCTCCGGCCGCCCAGCAGAGGCTGCGCGATATCCAGGAAGTGCTGGCCGATGGGGAGTTTCGCGTAGGCATGATGTATCACAATAAGGGCGCATTTCCCGCCGCGGCCAACCGTTTTGAAGGCTTGGCGCAGCAGTATCCGCTGTACAGCCAGGCCGATGAAGCGCTGTGGAACATGGCCGATTCGTACCGCCGGATGGGCGACCGTTTTGAGAATTCCGAGGTCGCCGCGTATACCAAGATCGTCAAAGATTATCCGCTAAGCGTTCACGTGGAGGCCGCAAAAGATAGGCTGGAGGCCATGAAACGGCCGGTGCCGGAAGCGGATCCCACCGCGGTCGCGCGCATGAAGTATGAGTTGGAAAACCGCAAGAAGGCGGGTATTCCGAGCCGAGTAATCGAAACGTTCGCCAGCCGCCCCGATGTGAGGCTGGCCGCGAAGAGCGGCACGCCCGCGATGCAGACCTTCCAGCCGACGCTTCCCGTGAGTATCCCGAATGCGGCAGGCGCACCGGGCAGCACTCCGGGAGGGAACTCGGTGAGTGCGGAGGTTTCGGCGGCAGTGGTCAACAACACATCGACTCTGGACCAGGGAAAAGATGCGCGCGCCAATCCGCCGGCCGCCAACGCCGCATTAGGCACCGCGGCTGCTGCGTCCCAGAACGAAACTGCGGCGGCGGCCGACCAGCAACCACAGCCGCTGCCTACCAACCATGCGGTGAAACCCAAGAAGCAGAAGAAGAGCAAGAAGCAGCAACCGGCCGCGGCTGCGTCCACACCGCCGGCCGCGGCTACCACCGCACCGCCCGCGGCGCAATCGCAGAAATGAGCCGTGTCCTGCTGGTAGATGCCAGTCCCCACGCCCAGCGCATGGGTGAGCGCATTCTAACGGATGAGGGATTCGAAGTGGTTACGGTAAGCACCGCCGAATCGGCTTTGATCCGGATCGAAGATGTTGACCCAGACGTGGTGATTGCCGATACGGGCCTGCCGGGCCGCAACGGCTTCGACATTTGCCATTACCTGAAAATGAGCCCCCGCCACGGGCATGTGCGGGTCGTTCTGAGTACGGGCGCGCTGGATGTCTCGGACGAAGATCAGCAACGGCGCGTCGGGGCAGATGGGACACTGCGCAAGCCGTTCGAAGCGAGTGTACTGCTCGATGCGGTCCGGCCGCTCGCCGAAGCAGCCGAACGCGCCCGCGCCGAAGCCGTATCGGCAAACGGCGGACCAAGGCCCCGCGCGAAGTTCGAGCCCGTAGCGCCGTTTGTGGCGGTAGTGGATACGGAGCAGGTGCGCGCCGCGGTGACCGTAGCATTGGATGCGGCCATGGCCGGTATGGTAGACGAGATCAGCCGCCGCGTGGTGGCAGCCTTGGCCGATTCCCGCCCCCGTCCGGAGTCTTCCGACGCGGCAGCGGCCGGTGCCCCGCGCGTCCCCCAGGAATCCGTGCGCTTACTGCCCTTACAAGCGGCGCTTCCCATGGCGGACCGGGCGCCCAGTGCCGATCGCGTGCCCACTGCGGACCCTGTGCGACGCCCCAACCCGCTCAAAGCCCGCTCCCGTTCCATTCTGGGCCTCGATGTGAATGCTCCCGATTCGAGGGATTCTCATTAACTATGCCTGACAACACTTTTGACGTCGTTTCCAAAATCGAATTGCCGGAAGTGCTGAATGCCGTACAGCAGACGTTGAAGGAGGTGCAGCAGCGGTTCGACTTGAAGGACTCGCGCTCCAATATCGAGTTGAACGAAAAGGAAAATAAGATTACCCTTGCCAGCCAGGACGAATTCAAACTTAAGAGCGTGATCGATATCCTGGAGTCGAAGCTGGTGAAGCGGAAAGTGCCGTTGAAGGGCCTTTCCTATGGGCCTCTCATCCCGTCGGCGGGATCGACAGTCCGCCAGGAGATTACGCTGCAGCAGGGAATCTCGACCGACAAGGCGCGCGAAATCGTCAAAAAGATCAAAGACAGCAAGCTGAAAGTACAGGCCTCCATCCAAGGCGATTTCGTGCGGGTTTCCGGACGTGACCGGGACATCCTGCAATCGGCGATCAAGCTGCTCCGCGATACCGATTTCGGCATTGATATGCAGTTCACGAACTACCGCAGTAATTAGCGTGGCGCGGCGGATTGAGAGCCTTTTTCTGCCGGGTCCCGTGGGCCGCCTGGAAGCACTGCTGGAGGAGCCGGATGACCGGGAACCGTGTCTGGCCGCGGTGTTATGCCATCCGCATCCCTTGTATGGCGGCACCATGCACAACAAAGTGGTATATCGGCTGGCTCGCGGGCTGAGACAAGCGGGCCTCGTGGTGCTGCGCTTCAATTTCCGGGGTGTAGGTGCCAGCGAAGGAGAGCACGCGAAGCTGGTTGGCGAAGTGGAAGACGCGCGAGCTGCATTGGTATGGCTGCGCGGCCGCTATCCGGGACTCGGCTTCGCCCTAGCCGGATTTTCCTTCGGCGCGCGCGTGATCACTCAATTGGGTTGCGGGCTGGAAGACCCGGCGTTCTTGATGGCGGCCGGCTTCCCTACGAGCGCGAGTGGCTGGCCCGGTCCGCACTATCTGACAAATTGCCGTGCACCCAAGATCTTCCTTCAAAGCACCAACGATCAGTTTGGACCCCGGCCGGCTTTGGAGGCGGTCTATGCCGATTTCGCCGAGCCGAAACGCCTGATCTGGATTGAAGCCGCCGATCACTTCTTCGCAGGCGGGCTGGATGCCCTGGAAACAAGCGCGAAGGAAGCAGTTCTGGCTCTAGTTTCGCCTTAGCTAAATTCGACGGCGGCATTACTTCGACGGCGGCCCTTCATCGCTAATACCAGGCGCTTAGGAGCACATCCAAATCCCGCCGTGGGCCGAATCCACTCCAGTCCCGCTCGATGAGCCGTGGCCGTAGCTCCACGATCAACTGAGAGACGCTTTCCGTGCCGCTTCGAAGAAGCCGTCCGCGTCTTCGGCCGGTTCC
>JAFAWA010000125.1 GCA_019242155.1 Terriglobia bacterium
TTCACAGTCAAGGGCTGGTGCGCCTGGCTGCTGTGGGGCATTGTGCACATTTATTTCCTTACCGGCTTGCGTAACCGGATCGTGGTATTTGTCACCTGGATATGGACGTACATCACCTTTGGCATGGGGGCGCGTATCATTCTCGGTAGACGTGGTTGATACATCCATGCGCGGCGCTCCTTTATTTATTTCCCGGACAACCTGAATTCTGCGATAGAAGCAGGGCTGAGGAAGCAAGACCTTGACCTCGCTTTTTCTCACCTGCTTATCCCCACGCCTATGGGTGCGTTGATTTCGGCGCTCGTGGCCGCGCCGCCGTCGCCCGAGTAGCCCGAGGTGCTGTTGCCTGCGATGGTAGAGATATTGGCGTAGAGGGCGCTCACGAAGCGAATGACATTGTTAGTGGAATCCGCGATATAAATATTGGCCGATGCGTCAATTCCCACACCTGCGGGCGCATGTAGCGTCGCGCTCGTGGCAGCAGCGCCGTCGCCGGTATAATTCGCCGAACCGGTTGTGCCGGCGACGACGGCAATTTTGCCCGTGGCGGCACTGACCTTAAGAATGGTCTGGTTGCCGGAATCGGCGATGTAGATATTACCGGAGGAATCCACAGCCACGCCTTTAGGAGAGTTCAGCTTGGCGCTGGTGGCTGCGGAATTGTTATTGTCGTTGCTACTGCCGGAGACACCGGTGCCCGCATAGTAGGCAATCTTGCCGGTGGCACTCGTTATCTCCATAACCACGTGATTGGAGGAATCGGCGATGTAGACGTTATTGGAAGAGTCGACCGCGAGCGCCGAAGGGGCATTCAGCAGAGCGGCGGTGGCAAGGGAGCCGTTATTTTCGTTGGTGGTGCCGGAGGAGCCGGCAGTGCCGCCAATGGTCGAGATGATGCCGGTGGCGGCGGTGACCTTAAGGACGGTGTGGTTGGTGGTGTCGCCGATATAGATATTGTTCGAGGAGTCTATGGCAAGCCCCGTAGGGGCGGCGAGCTGGGCGGATGTGGCGGCGCTACCGTTATTGTCGTTGGTCGAGCCCGAGGTGCCGGTCCCTGCGAAGATCGATATCTTGCCGGTCGATTGTGTGACCTTGAGAATCGTATGGTTGCCGGAATCGGAAATGTAAAGGTTGCCGGAGGAATCCTGCACCACTTTCTTAGGCGAGTTGAGCTTGGCGCTGGTGGCGGCTGAATTGTTGTTGTCGTTGGTCGAGCCCGAGGTGCCGGTGCCTGCATAGGTGGAGATGAATCCGGTGGAGGAAGTAACCTTGCGCACGACGTGATTGGAGGTGTCGGCTATATAGAAGTCGGAGTAGCTCACCGGGTTCACCAACACACCGGTAAGGCTGGGAGGCTGGAAGTAGAGGTGGGAATGGATGGTGTTGCTGGTGAGGGTGCCGCCGCCCAGCGTGACGGGCGCGTTCATGGTAATTCCGTTCGGGGCGTTATCCGCGGCAGTCACGGTGTACTGGAAGGTGAGCGTGGCGGTGCCGGAGCCGCTGACATAGCTGGCTTGGCGGGTATTGGCGCCGATGGTGATGTTGATGTAGGGCGTGCCGGCGACGCTTACTGCCTGGTCGTAGGTCACCGCGAATCCGAGCGTGCCGCCGGTGGTGTAGATTCCGCTGGTGGGCCCGGCGGCACTTAAAATCACCGCAGGGCAGCTGCTTAAGGGAAGCGAGGAAGGAGCGCTGCCTACGACGGTGATGTCTGCGGGTGCATTAAACTGCCCATTGCCTGAACCGGCGGAGCCGAAGGAGCTGGTCAGCGTCCCGCTGCTGTTATAGATGTTCACAATATTGGAAATCGCATCAAGCACATAGAGATTTTGATTGGCGTCAATGGCAAGCCCCTGCATGCCGCCCGAATCCGAAAACGAAGATACAAAGTTGCCTGCATAATCCAGTTCGACCATTGTGTTGTTGTTTTCATCTTCTATCCAGATATTGCGGCAGGAATCGATAACGTGCGCATCAACTCCGTTCATCGTTCCGTAATTCGCAACGCTGGGACCGAATGCGGCTAGCCACGTGCCGCTGGTGTTGAATTTCTGTACGCGACTATTTAACCACTCCGAAACGTAGATGTTCCCGCTAAAATCGAAATGGATATAGTCCGGTCCGCTGAATTGGCCGTTGCCCGAGCCGGCAGAGCCGAACTGGCTCTGATAGACACCGCTACTGTTGAATTCTTGAATACGGTTATTGCTATAATCCGACACCCAAAGATTGCCGCTGCCATCGATGGAGAGTTGCGAGGCATTGTTGAACTGCCCATTGCCGGTGCCGGACGTGCCAAATTGAGTGAGGTAAGTACCGTTCTTGTTAAACTTCTGCACGCGGTTGTTGCCTCCATCCGCGACCCAGATGTTGCCGCCGCTGTCGATGGCCGTTCCCGAAGGGTGATTAAACTGCCCGTTACCTGACCCGGCAGCGCCGAACTGCGTGATATAGTTCCCGACCAAGTCGAATTTCTGCACTCGATTATTACTGCTGTCCGCCACCAGCAGGTACGCGGCGGAATTGATGGTGATGCCGCTCATGGAGGGAGCGGTATAGGAAAGGCTTGCGCTGGTGCCGCCGCTGGTAATGGAGCCGCCGTTCAAATCAATCAAGGAGGCCACCGCTATACCGGTGGCGGTGTCGCCCGCGACAATCGTATAGGTGAAGGTAAGCGTGGTGGTGCCGGAACCGCTCAGGTAGTTGGCGTAGCGCGTGTTGCCGCCGATAGTAAGCGTTAGCCTCGGCGTGCCGGTGACAGTGACCGCCTGGTTATAGGTGACGGTGAAGGTAAGTGCCTGGCCGGTGGAGTAGGCGCCGTTCGACGGAGGAGTGATAGAGGCGATGCAGGCGCCATAGGAGCCGCCGGGGCTATTGGGGAAGATCGCGATGGCACTAGGGCCGTTGAATGTCCCATTGCCCGAACCGGCACCGCCAAATTGCATCTGGAAGGTTCCGCAACTGTCAATGACCTGCACCAGATTGTTACCGGTATCGCTTATCCACATATCGCCGCTGGAATCAATCGCCACATAATTATGCGTAAAATCGAACAGCCCGTTGCCGTGCCCGTAGGAGCCGAATTTGGATAAATAACTGCCGCTGGCGCTGAACTCCTGCATTCGGTCGTTATTCTCATCCACAACCCACAGGTTGCCGTTAGCATCCGCCGCGATGCCGTCAGGGCTGTTGAACTGACCGTTGCCCGCGCCAGATCCTCCGAATTTGCTCTGGTAATTGCCGCTAAGATCGAATTTCTGCACGCGGTTGTTATCGTGATCCGTCACCCATACATTGGTTGCGCCCAGCGTTATGCCGAAGGGATGGGAAAAACCGCCGCTACCCCCGCCGAATTGTTTCTGAAGTACCCCGCTGCTATTAAACACGTCTACCTGATTCCATCCCCAGTCCACTACCCAGATATTCCCCGTGGAATCAGAAGCAAGTCCCGCGATCCAGTTAAAGGTGCTGCAATTGCCGAACTTATTCACGTAATTGCCGCTGGCATCGAACTCCTCCACCCGGCAATTGCCTATATCTCCCACCCAGACGTTGCCGTTCTTATCCACGGTGATACCTGCAGGGCTGTTGAACTTCCCATTACCGGACCCGGCGCCGCCAAATTGCAGGAGAAAATTGCCGTGGCCGTCGAACTTCTGGACGAGATTGTTGTTGTAATCCACAACATACACGCTTGTCGGATTGAGCAGGACCCCCGTAAGACTGGGTGGCGTGAAGGAGAGGCAGGCGGCGCCTCCGCCGACGGCCATGGTTCCGCCGTTGAGGCTTATGGGGGAGCTTAGGGAGACGGAGGAGGGGTTGGTAGGCGCATAGTCGGTGGACTGCACCGTGTAGGTGAAGGTGGCGGTATTGCCCGAGCTGCTGACGTAATTGGCATAGCGGGTGGCGGTGCCGCCGCCGCTCTGGGGGATGGAAAGCGTCAGGCGCGGCGTGCCGGTGACGCTGACCGTATTCCCGTAGGTGATGAGGAAGGTGACGCTCTGGCCGGTGGCGTAGGTGCCGTTGGCGGGGGGGCTGACGGAAGGCAGAAGCGACGCGGAGGCGGCAGGCGCGGTATTCAGCGTCCAGAGATTGCTCTTATACACCAAAAGGTCGTCGAAAGTGGTCGTGGGGGGAGAGCGGACGAAATTGGTAAGCGGCGTAGTAGCGGCAAAGCTGGAATTGACGTGGGCATTGAGCAGCTCATTCGTATCGGTCGCCCCCGCATTGAGCCGTACGGCGGCGCCGGTGTTGCCGGTGAGGGGAACCCATGCACCGTGGCCGTCAGTGCCATGGCTGACGAGCGCGGCGATGGTGGAGTTGGCCGTGCCGTTATCGGTGACGGTGATCTTGCCGGGAAGCGTACCGGAGAAGCAGACCGTCGCGTTGGTGTCCACCGCATAGGTGATGTCCCTGCCGAAAGCATCCAGGGCATAATCGTTAGACAGCCCCAGTGCCCGTACCGGCACCATGCCGACGGCGACGTTGTTGGCGGCATCGCTATAGTTGGCAGCCGGTGATCCACCGGTGCAGTTGCCGGGGGAGCCCGTGCCGGGGTTGGCGGAGGAGACGCCGTAGCTGGTGCTGCCGATGGGCTGGCCGGCGTCGGCCGGGCAGGGCAGCGCCGCGTGGGCGGCCTCATAGCCCCTGAGCGCCGTCAGCACGGCATTCAACTTGTTAGCGGTCGATTGATTCGCGTCCAAATTACTGCGACCGGAGGGAAGGACTGCTACCAAAACCAACGATGCCACGATCAGGAGGATACTGATCTGGATCAGAGTAAACCCCTGTTTCACCACTTCCCCTTTCATTGAAGCTATCTCCCCGGCAGCCGGCACATCCATCGGCATGAAGAACGCTGTTCGGTGTAACGGTTACGCCCCTTAGTCCGAATAGTACAGCTAACTAATTAAGAAAGCGTTACGTTGACGTTTGTTGTAGCGGTACCTTGCCCGCGGCATTATGCGTGTCTGACCTCTGCGGCTATCATCACGATTCAACTTGCGAATCAATATGATTAGTGCACGTCTAATATGTGGCTGGCCGTCATAACTCTTCACTATCATCAAAACAAGTTTTCAAGTAGACTACCGCTACCTTAACTCTTGAGCTACAGGGGGCA
This sequence comes from Terriglobia bacterium, assembly GCA_019242155.1. Classification (GTDB taxonomy): domain Bacteria; phylum Acidobacteriota; class Terriglobia; order Bryobacterales; family Bryobacteraceae; genus PSRJ01. Next base: position 5,123 of record JAFAWA010000125.1, read on the forward strand.
CTGATGGAGGCTAGCGAAGATATCGTGACGGTCAAACGGGCTCTTGTCTTTCGGGCGTTTTGCTGCACCGAGCCCAACAGGTTAATTTCTTCCGTCGTCGTCTGCCATCTGCTATAAACGCGCGCATCGAAGCCGAAAGAAGGAAATCCTATGCGTCGATCGACCATCCCTTGATTGCGGCTGCAGCTGGCGAACTGTTCCGCTTCCGAGGCTACGCGCAGGCCGAGCGCAGGCTGCAGGCAATCCGCCGAAGATTCGTGCTGTCGCGGCACGGGGACCCCGCCGGTGGGCAAAGCGTCACGTTGTGGATACGCGGACTGGGTGTGAACGAAGCCGAAGCAGCCAAAGGCTGCTTGGGGCATTTTGCGGTTATCGGGATCACGCAGCTTAAGGAGGACCCATACACCCTTTCGCTTGCCAAGCTTGATATTGATATGGGTCTGCATCCGAGCCGCAAGCGAGAAAAGAAGGCCCATCCAGACTAGGGGCATCCGCTATTGCGGGCCGTTAAGAAGGCGAACGCCTTCAGTCGTGCGGCACTCCCTTCCGGGCTGACTCGGCAGAATCGTTTTCAGTGAGTCGCTTTTCCGCAAGGGCGGACCAATACCAATTGCCTAGACCAGCCGCCCTGTTCCTGTTACCTGCGACTTCTGAATCTTGTCAGAAGAAGCCAGATGATCTTCCGGAAGATTTGTCGCAGAGCCAAATTTAGTCTCCAGCTTAGCCAGAGTACCGTCTGCCGTTATGCTTTTCAATGCATCCCCGAATTTGGCATCGATCTTGCCTGAAGCAACCAAGGAATCTATGGCGGCTATGTCAGAAGCATTGCCTTGCAGTCCATGCGCTTTCTCAAATTTCTCCAAAGCCACAGCTGCAACTTTACCCAAGACGCCGTCCTCTTGTCCATTCCTTAAGAACCGACCCTCTGCATCGTAAAGATTTTCCTTTCTCAGAGCGGCTTCCAGAGTTTTTTCTCTTGAATGTGCTTCAGCGGCCTTTTCTACGTTTGGTTTTTTGCTTTCGCCCAGCAGCTCGGGATCGCGGGTGAGATTAAGCCCGATAAGCTCCGACATCTTTGATGACTCCTCGTCCCTTTTGGCCCGGGCTGCCCGGGTCGGAGATTTTTCCATTCTTTCGAGAAATTCCTTTTCATTGTCTACGCCCTGATGCGGATCCCCGTAGCGGTTGTTGATTTGAATACGTGCATCGAGGGCAATCTTAAATAGATATTCCTCTTGTTCCCTTTCGGTTAAATTGTACTTCTGCGTGACGGTCGACAGCTTTTCTTCGACTAATTTCTTTTCTTCGGCTAATGCCTGGTTCTCCACAGCATGGTTCGTAGTGCCATCGTCATTGCGAATGTGGGGAATCCCATCCATGCGCCGTATGCCCATCAATGCTTCGACGGCGTCTTCTTTAGCAGTCTCCATATTTTGATTTACCATAGCCCTTCTCCTTTCACATCCTTACTATGTTGTAGAGATACTTGTGATCCTTAAGGATACTTATAACGCTAACCTTACCTGATTAATAGTTCGACAATATTAAAGTTTTATGACACTCGCGCGTTGCGGTGTAAGTGCGTTTTGAGCCCAGGACTTTGGATTTCCTATAGATGTTCTCTCAATATACTGTCGGTCCTACAAGGGTTTCGGTTCCCTGCCGCCCTTTTTCCGCTTCCTCGATACCGTTATCCACGCGTCCGTAAGGGACTTTTGCTGGTCAACACCCGAAACCGTGATGGTTCCTTCCATTCGCTTGAGCATCTTTCCCGAAAGCGTGAAGCAACGTCATCGCCCATCTTTCGGTCTTGTCAGCATCCCTTATCGCGGCTTACCGTCGTATATACCTCGGGTCAGTCCTGAATTACCCTCCGCGACGCAAGTCTTGATTGAGCTTTTGAAGTAGCGGTTTCCGGCGTAGTGTATTAAGTAGGTAACTCCTATGAGTAAACACACACATGCTTAATGAATCCTCCAAACCACCGTTGCAAGGAGCGTGAATCATGACCGAAATCATAAAACCCTTCCCGCCGTCGCCGGGGGATGGACAGCGCGGCTTCACGCTCATCGAATTAAGTGTTGTGTTGATCATCATCGGATTCATTGCGGGCGGAATTGTCGCTGGACAAGCGCTTATTCGCGGTTCCCAGGTGCAAAGCGTTGTAGTCGATGCACAAACCTATATCCGCGCTACGCAGATGTTCCAACAGAAATACAATTCCCTGCCCGGTGATATGTATAACGCCACCAGTTACTGGGGCACCGCCTCCGGGGGGTGTCCCAACGGCCCACGCACCGGTACGCAGACTTGCAATGGTAACGGCGACGGCATCATTGTCAACCTACCCGGCGATGCAGGTTCAGGCAACTGGAACGATATGATTGAGGCGTTTCTCGTATGGCAACATCTCGCCGATGCAGGCTTTGTTCAGGGCAGCTATACGGGAATACCAGGCTCCGGCGGCATCTGGGATATGGAACCAGGCTCTTCCCCGGCTTCCCGGGTTCCCGGCGGCTGGTTTGCGGTGTACTACTTGGGAGTTCCCAGCGATTCCAATAATTTTCCCCTTAGTTTCGGCCATGTGCTCGTCTTCGGCGCCGTGCATCCCGGAAGCGTTCCAGCCAACGGCATTATCAACCCAAATGAAGCACTGAGCATCGATAACAAGCAGGATGACGGGCTTCCAGCGTCGGGCATGATAGTAAGCCAAACCAAGGATTCCACCTATGCCGGAAACTGCACCACCAGCGATAGCGCCGCCACAGCGCAATATGCGGTTACGGTGACCGGAAACAACTGTTCCCTGTATTTCAAAACCGGGTTTTGACGCACCAACCTGAAAGGAGTCGATATGTACCGCAGCAATGACCTACGCAGAATCACCGGCTTGCTTGCCATTGCCCTGTTTTTTTCGATGGTGCTGAACAGCATCGCGCTCGCCGGCTTTTACCATGATGAGCGCGGACTGTGGGACACAGCATCCACCATGCATCAATGCAACCTGTTGGTTGCCGACTTAATGCGCGTCAATGATACCTGCCATCCCCACCACCGCCAGATGCACGGGACCTAAAACCACCGACCGACCACATTGCCTACTACAGCGTCCGCACTGACCCGCCTGGTTGCGGCGCGTCCTGAGCGAACAAATACGGTGCAAGGCAAAACGCTGTCCGTCGCTGGCCGACATCCTTCTGCCAATACCATGGCATCCGGGCGAGAGATACCGGTATTGAAGAACCGTTTACCGCTCTCTGGGGGATTTCGGACTCGGCTGGTAGGCGGCTATCGCCTCAATGCGCTTCTGTATAGCGCTTTCTATCGTTTCCCCGGGGGCGTCTCCGACGCATCGCCGAGTTTTGTCAAGCAGTTCCTTCGTTTGCTCGGATGCGAGTAGAGTAAGGGTGGCTATCTGTGCTTCTTTGTTTCCAGTAACCTGTACCGCAGCCCTATCTGCATCCATCTCAGACTCATCCCCAGATGTAAACCTCATGCCTTTTCGTTCTTGGTCCACATGTCTGAGCTCATGCGCCAAGAGGCCGTCCACTTGAGCGTCGTTAAGCAGTTGGAGAAGCCTGGAGCGAACCGATACAGCCTTCAGCGTGCCATTCGCACCGGCCAGACCAACAAATGGACTTTCCAGCACGATAAGGGGAGGGGGATCATCGATGCCCTCCTGTTGAGCAATGGCTTTATACCGCTCCAGCAGATGATTATATTCTCCAGGCTGAACCTGATGGCGCGGCGGTTCCGGTTCGCTCATGCATGCCTGCAATTGGGCGAGCACGGCCGCCATGGATGGGCGGTCATCTTCAGCCATAGCAATCTCCTGTGCTTGGTGCAATACCTGATGAACCTTAGCGTGTGGGCCCCTCTTCTACAAGTTAAGAGTTCGTGACAGAGCTCTCCTTGATCTGTAACTGGAAAGGACATCCTCAAATACAGTTACAAGCGCAGCTTAAGAAGGGGTAACATCTGTAATGGAAAGCAGCAGCTTAGGAACTGTATGTGCCCCAAATCCTTCCACTGCCAATAGCGCACAAACCCCTTGGCACGATAGGTTTGCCCTGGCCGGTTACACCGTTCTTCTTCGGGCTCGGAACTCGGGCCCGCCACTATATGGTCATCAGGCTTTGGCCTGAACAGCAGTAATGAATATTTGACTGGATGACTCTGCGGGCTGACCTATAATAACGATGCAATCTATTAATGCTCTTAACTCTTATGGCAAACGACTCAACGTTGAGTATCGAACAAATACATGCCTTCTGGCCGGGCTGGTCCGAAGCTAAGTCCGCGCCGCCGGCCCTTCTGATACAGAATGTTGCGGGTAGTATCTTCTTTCCCCCGTCGGGGGGATGATGGGACTGCACTTAGTAAAAGGGTCGATGAGCTGAGGTCTGGGGCGCAAAGCGCGCTGGAGTTTCTGGTCACTCACTATCCTGATGCCGCGCGAGAGATGGTGCGCGTAAGACAGGAAACACTGAGACACGAGGGCTATGGTGAACCGGGGCGGCTCCACGTAATGGCGGGCACGCTGGGAATAATGCTCGATGCAATGGAAAAGCACAATATAGCTACTCCGGGCGATCCACTGTTAAAGGGTGTTGACGAGTTGGGATTGAGTGCCGACGGGGCACCACGGCGCGCCTCGCAACTCATAAGCGATGGAGTCACCTTGGCTTCCATCAATCAGGCGATTCTGAACCCAGAAGAGGCGGCACAAAGGGTGGCCATGTTAATCACCCGCTATCCCGATGCGGCTTTGATCGCTCTAGCGGAATCGGGTGGGCCTCTTGGCCGAAGCAAGCAGGCCAATCTAAACGCGGAGATACAAGCGCATTTCTCGCCCGGACATGTGCCATCCAGAACCAGGGATGGCGGAACAAGTCGTTAATCGTTAAGCAAGCCGTAAGGTCCTTTCAGTGCGAGCTCACCTATAACCGGTGCGGTTACAGCCTCGGTCGGTGCACATCCTCGGATGCTACTGAAAGACTCGACGCGCACCTACCGCGTGGAACCGCATCGATACGCCCTTTCAAAGGCGCTAGGTCTTCATCTGGTGGGCAATCAGCTTACGCCTATAACCGTCAAGAAGGAGCCGGGAATTAATAGCGGTGAGTGTGAGCGGGCCCCTTGAATATGCACTTCCCGAACTATGAACGGTTCGTCCATGAAACAGATGCCTTCACAAAGGGTCTGGAGGAAAAACGTTCAGCCAAACTGCAAGAATCGACCTTGCTTCAGGCGGAGTGACAGAATTTGAAAAATACCGGGCGCTAGTTTACCATTTCTTAACGCCTGCCCCGCATAATCCCGTGGCAGATGACGTATTTTGAAAAGTTGAATGCAGCCGAGCGGGCAGCCATTGAGGAATATGCGCGGATGGAATACGAGAGAATCGCTTCCCTCTCTCCGCCCAGTTGCGCTTCAGACAACGCCAGGGCCGACCCGGAAGCATGGCGGCATAGGCTCTGCGAATTATTAGCCGCTGACCCCAAGCGTGTCAGGGCTATCGTGGACTCCGCACAGCGCGGATTTACCCTACTTGAGCTTTCCATTGTGCTGGTGCTTATCGCCGTGATTATTAGCGGTGGGCTGATGATGCTGACCGCGGGGCTGCAAGCCTCGCAATATAATGCGACCGTCACGCGCATGGACGAAATCGAAAAGGCGTTACTCAGCTATGCCATCGCCAACAACCGCATTCCATGCCCGGCTGATCTCGGGCTAACCTCAGCGAGCGCGTACTACGGTTATGAGGCGGGAGCATCAGCGGGCGGCACGGGCAGCGGCGAATGCGTCACCGGAATGACTCCCGCAGCCAATTTCAAATCGGCATCGGGTGCGGAGGAGGGCGGCGTACCGGCGCGCGCCCTCCAATTGCCGGACGACTATATGTACGACGGTTGGGGACGTAAGTTCCGCTATGCCGTTGACCCTACCTATACGAAGGCCCATGCCCTCCCGGTTGCGGCGCCCTGCGGTTCCGGCTTTACCGGCGATGCCAGCGCCCTCACGCTTGAAGACGCGTCGGGTACGGCGCGCACGACCGCCGCAATGTACGCGCTCATCAGCCATGGCGCCAATGGGCACGGAGCCTATACCAGCAATGGCCTTGTCCTGAATGCGGGCAGCGTCAATGCCGATGAACTGACCAACTGCCATTGCAACAGCAGCGCCGCCTCCACTACCTACACGCCGACTTACGTTGAGAAGGTGCCGATGCAAGACCCGGCTAATGCGCTTGACGATTTCGACGATATCGTGACCTTCAAGGAGCCGTGGCAGATACAGGGGCTAAATTACCCGCTACCGGCGGCGATTTGCGGCGGTTATCTCGCGGTAGCCACCGACACCACACCCTATGTCACGCTCTATTCGTTCAATAACGGCGCGCTCACCAAACTTCCCGCTCCCGCCGTTCCGCCGGACGGAGCAGCTTACGGAGTGAACTTTTCGCCCAATAACGCTTTGCTGGCCGTGGGAGCCGCACAGACCAGCACGCAAAATGTGGGGTTGCTCTATACGGTGAGTGCCTCGGGGCTTACCTATTCCTCTGTCTTTGCAACAGGCAGCAATTACGACCTTCAAAATATTCAATTCTCGCCCGACTCTAACTACATTGCGGCCGGCGGCGATTTCCCTCGCTTCCAGGTCAACTCTCTAAGCGGCGGCAACTACAACACGGTCGATACCGTGCCCAACTCCGGCTCTTATCAGTTCGGGCTTGCCTGGAGCACGGACAGTTCAATTTTATATGGGGCCGTCAATTCCTCAGGCGACAACCACGTCTATGCGTACACGCATTCGGCGACTACATTCGCGCAATCCTCCTCGTTCCTCAGCACCTCCTACGGCTGCCAGCAATCGCCGGAAGGTCTAGCCATGAGTCCTACTGGCAATTACCTGGCCGCGGGCTGCGTCAATCCCAAATCCTCCAATAGCTACCGCCTCCCGCTTGTCATCCAGAACCCTGCCACCAGCCCCACTCTGATTAGCGGCCCGGGAAGCGGGCTTAGCACATATGACGGGGCGGAAATTGCTTACGGAGTGGCATGGTCGCCCGACGGCACGATGCTTGCGGTGGGACTGTATGAAAGAGGCATGGATGCCTACAGCTTCAATTCCGGCACCAATACCTTTACGCCCGCGACCATCTCGGGCTCAGTATGCCCCGGCGTAGGCATGGCCGTCGCGTGGTCGAAGGACAGCCAGTATCTCGCCGTCACCAGCACGGGTTCCCCCAATCTCTGCGTTTACAAGCGCTCCGGCACGACACTTACCAATATGAACATTTCCAGCACGCTGTTGCCGCCGGGAAACGTTATTGGATACCAGAACAGTGTTGCATTCACGCATTAATCCGGGAGAGCTGGAGCCCACCCGCTGGGCGGATGCCTCAGTTGAAGGACAAGTACGCTGCGAATTTACCCCGCGTGCAGGGAGGCCTGCATTCGCTGAAGCCGGATCACTCTTCAGACGCACGATGATTTGCGGCAATTCCGCCGCCTGGTCGAGCTTTCGATCTCTCCATCGCATAGCCCGTCCGACGTGCTTTCCATAGTTCCTACAACCCGATGGCATTCAGGCGCTCATGAGGAGGCTGTCATATCGGGGCAGACCCAACCTTTTCTACCAAGGGCAAAGTAGCATTTGCCGGTGTACCTTCCCTCAATCACAAGTTGGGCTTTACGACTGTTGCCTCGGCTGATTCCGATCACGCCTCTGCTGAATCCGCTGTAACGAAGGGTAATCAGAGAGGTTTCCGATAGCTGACATGTCCGCCGTCGCACCCACTTCTGTAAGGACATTTGCAAGCAGAGCCATGGCAGGCTTTAAGGCAGGATACTGCCAATCGGAGGCGTTGTGAACCTCATTCAACTTAATAAGCGACTGTGCGAGGCGGTTCGCTTCTTCCCTTTGTGTTCCGATACGCCAAGGGGGATCAACGCTATTTCTGACGGTTCCCTCCGGCAGTTTCAGGCGCATAAGGTCTATGTGCACCTCTTTCGCACTTTCCTTCAATGGCACATTGTCCACTTTGAGATACTCAATTTGTTCGTTAAGATTGCAAACTGCCAAAGCACATAGTTGTGCAATGGCGAACTGCTTCTCCGTCAAGGTGCCCTTTGATGGCGGAATGGTAATTCTTCCTGATCGGTCTTCGGTCATTATTTGGCAACCATACAGGACTTACCGTTGTAATTCTAGTTGAAAACCCATTTACGAGCTCCTAAACACTCCGGATTGTCACAAAAGCTTAACGTGCATTAACAACTCGGTTGATATAGGTTTACGTACCATCAACAACCGATGAGCGCCCAGTGTCGGATGCCCGAGGCGATAACCAAAACGGCCACACGGCAAACAGATCCGAAGAGCTGAACCTCACAGCGCTGGTAGCGGGTGTCAAAGCCGATAATCCTGAAGCTATGGAACAGCTTTACGGATTGTGCAATAAGGGAGTGCGTAGTTACTTTCGGCGGCAGTTTGGATCGCAAGACGTGGATGACAAGGTCCATGACTCTTTCGTTGCGGTGGTGGATGCCGTAAGGCGTGGCAATGTTCGCGAGCCGGAGGCGTTGCATGGGTACATCCGGACGATAGTTAGAAAAAAGGCCGCGCAGTATATCGAGAATCTAATGCAATCACGACGGAGTGTTTTCCTGGACGAAGAGATACCCAACACTAAAGGTATGACTTTCGAAGTTCCGGATAAGCACCCAGACGCCGAACAAAACTTGATGGAAAGCAGGAAAAAGCCTTAGCGATGGCCATACTGGACGGGCTGCCAAGGAACGAAAGGGAAATACTGCGACGGAAGTATGTGCTGGAGCAAACGCCTAAACAAATCATCGAAGCGTTGGGACTACAGAAGCAGGGCGAGTCCAGGAAGCAGGAGGAGCATCGACTTGCTTGCCTGGCGTCCCGAGCCAAGGCTCGTTTCGCGGAGAGAGTGAAAAATAGCCAGGAACGTCATAACGGCAAGCTGAAGGAAGACGGACACGCCAACGAGCCCGGCAACGGTCGTAGCGTTTAAAACGCACTAGAAAACTTACTTTGCCCCTGGTGGTCCAATTGTTGGGTTTGAGGCGGCCAGCTAAGGAATAAATATTCGCTCACGCACGGTGGTGCGCTGGTGCCGGGGCTGGGCGCGTCGTCCCAACATGCCCGCCGCCCGTCCCCTAATCGTCATCAAATGTTCATTTGTGTTAACGAGGGAACTTACCTACAATCTCCCGAAGCAATCGCTAAAAATCAACGGGAGATGTGAGATGACTTCGGAAAAGTGCTGGCAGCAGGCTATTGAGCTTTCGGGTTACAAGGCATACTCGGCACACGATTTTTACGTGGCGGAAAAGTCGGCGTACGCCGCCTACGAAAGGCGCGTCGAGGAAATGACCAATTCGGGACAAGGCGCAATGACTTTGGGGAATGACGAAAAGATGCTACTAACTACAGCACTCGACACTGTTGCGGCGGGCAATGAATACGGGTGCCGCCAATTGCTGGCGGAATATACCGAAAAAGCGCAGCAAGACCCCGGCCGCTACTCGCCCCTTTGTTGCGGCCTGTCGGCGGCTACGGAATACCTGAAGGAAAAACGGGCCGAGATGGGAAAAGCCCAAGGCCGATAAAGTCAACTCCCACGAGCGGCGAGTCATGGTTTCAGTATGCTGAGGCTTCCTACTTCAGCTGTCGCCTGCGGCTGCGGTTGACCAATTCCTGCGCGGTCTTATCTTCGATAAGCTCGGCAGTGACGGTACTTAGAGCAATTCCAATACGGTGTTCAAGAGTTACAAAGTACTACTTGAACCCGGAAGGCTGGTCTTATGGGGGTGGCGTTGGTAGATAATCCTTACCGGCCCTGTGTAGGCTCGGCCTTGCCGTCAAGCTCGACGCCCTGAGGCCCGAATCCGTGACTTATGAGCGCCTGCTTTAGTATCTCCCGCGTCCGGTGAATGCGACTTTTTACAGCGCCTCCCGAGATGCCTTCCGCCTGTGCCACTGCCCCCATGGGAAGTCTTTCCAAAAAGTAGAGATGGAAAATCCTCTGGTTCTCAGGCGACATACTTTCCACGGCGCGCTCAATCACTTCGTTCATTTCCTGAGCGGCCAGTTGCTTCTCTGGAGTGGAGCTGGCGTCTGCGATATTGTTGAAGAAACAATCACGGGCTTTGTCGTCTTCAAAGGAAACCCGGTTGGTTGCGCCGGTGAACCGCACCCGCTCCTTTCTCAATTCCTGAAAGTACTGATTCCTGCCGACGGTTTGCAGGAATGTCGGAACATATTCCGGCTCCCTTCCTCTCCGCACATCGCTTTCCAGGGCGCGTAGGTAGGCATTTTGAGTCGCATCTTCGGCTTCCGCGTCGCTCCGGGTCATTCTCCTTAAGGCAGTCTGTAGCTTCGGAGCGTAGCCCACCGCTTTCTCCCAAGTGTCACTACTCCAATGCGTTGTCCCCGGCATCCACTCTTTGCTGTCTCCCATCTCTGCGCCCCTGATGCATGTCTGGTTTGAGCAAGAGTACAGGCAAGGAAAGTTTTAGGACAGTTAAGATTTCATGACAATGCAGCGGGCTGTGTAGATCCTTGAGCCCTATATTGCAATTCTGTAGCGACCCGAAAGGCGGAAGCCTTATTTATTAGCGTTTCGTGAAGAAGCGGTTTAAGCGGTGGATGATCCTCTGAAGTCCTAACGATTGCTTCGCCAACGCTTATCTTGGAAGCCGATTGATCTACTTTTTAGGTTAGC
>JAFAWA010000141.1 GCA_019242155.1 Terriglobia bacterium
CACCGTGAACGATATCGAGCACATCGAGTCGCAGTCCTACAACGGCGTGGCGGTGATCCGCATCTACTTCCAGCCTCACGCCAGCATCGATCTGGCCCTGGCCCAGGTGACCGCGCAGGCTCAGGCCAATCTTCGCGCCTACCCTCCCGGAACTACCCCGCCCAACATCATCAAGTACGATGCGTCCGCGGTACCCATTCTGCAACTCGGCCTGGAAAGCAAGACCCTCGCCGAGCAGGAACTGTTCGACCTCGGCAACGCCTTCATCCGAACCCAGCTCTCCACGGTACAAGGAATCTCCGTCCCGGTGCCTTACGGCGGAAAATTCCGCGCGGTCCAGGTCGATCTCTACCCCGACCAGTTGTTTGCCAAACAGTTAACCGCCTCCGATGTAGCCAACGCCCTCGGTTTACAGAACCTGATCCTGCCTGCCGGCACCGCCAAAATCGGCGACAAGGACTATCAGATCAAAGTAAATAACAGCCCGCGCGTATTGGCCGAGCTGAATAACCTGCCCGTGAAGGTAGTCAACGGCGCCACCGTTTTCATGAAAGATGTCGCGCAAGTGCGCGACGGCAGCTCCGTCCAAACCAGCATTGTCCGCACCAACGGCACGCGCGGCGCCCTGATCACCGTCATGCGAAACGGTAAGGCATCCACCCTGGACGTCATTCAGGGAGTGCGCAAAGCCCTGCCGAAGATTCTCGCCGGCCTGCCCGATACTCTTCAGGTTCGCGAACTGGCCGATCAGTCGCTGTTTGTGCGCGCCTCTGTGAACGGTGTGCTGCGGGAGGCGTTAATCGCCGCGTTCCTCACGGGCATGATGATCCTGCTGTTCCTGGGAAGCTGGCGCAGCACCGTCATCGTCTGCATCTCGATTCCGCTCTCCATCCTCACCTCGCTCTGCGTCCTCAGCCTCATGGGTCAGACGATTAACGTGATGACTTTGGGCGGAATGGCCTTGGCGGTCGGTATTCTCGTTGACGACGCCACCGTAGAAATCGAAAATACACACCGCAATCTGGCGATGAAGAAGCCGCTCGTGCGCGCCGTTCTGGACGGCGCACAACAGATCGCGGCGCCCGCTTTTGTATCCACCCTTTCAATCTGTATCGTTTTCGTTCCGGTTTTGCTGCTCACGGGCGCGGCCAAATTTCTCTTCACGCCGCTCGCGCTGGCCGTCGTCTTCGCGATGCTCGCCTCGTATTTCCTCTCGCGCACTCTCATTCCCACCATGGTTCACTTCATGCTGAAGCCGGAGGTGAAGTTGTACGCGCGCGGCCAGCACGGCGAGACCAGCGGCGGGCAGGGCTTCATCTGGCGCGCGCACTACATCTTCAACCGGCGTTTCGAGCTGATGCGCTCCTCCTACGCCTCGCTCTTGCACTGGTGCCTCGATCATCGCGCCCCGGTACTCGCAGGCTTCGGCATCTTCGTGGCCGCCTCGCTCACTCTGGCGATGTTCATCGGCCGCGATTTCTTTCCCAATGTCGATTCGAGCCAGATGCGCTTACACGCCCGCGCCCCCTCCGGAACAAGGATCGAACAGACCGAGGTCATCTTCGGCGACATCGAACGCGAAATCCGCGACGTGATTCCCCCGGCCGAGATTCAGAACATCATCGACAACATCGGCATCCCCAATGGAGGATTCAACCTGGCGTTCGGCGACAGCCCGACCATCGGTCCGGGCGACGGCGAAATCCTGATCTCGCTCAAAGAGGGCGACCACCGCCCCACCGACGAGTACACCGTACAATTGCGCAAGCGTCTGCACGAGCGGTTCCCCAATGTGACCTTCTTCTTTGAACCCGCCAACATCACCAACCAGATTCTCAACTTCGGCCTCCCGGCGCCGATCGACATCCAGGTGGCCGGCCGGAATGCCGATGCCAACTACCCCATCGCGCGGCGGCTCGAAGAGCGGGTTTCGCATGTGCCCGGCGCGGCCGATGTGCATGTGCACCAGGTCGTCGATTACCCCGAAATTCAAGTGAATGTCGATCGCGACAAAGCCGGTCAGCTTGGCCTCACGCAGCGCGACGTCTCCAACAGTCTTCTCATCTCGCTCAGCTCCATTAACCAGATCGCTCCCCAGTACTGGCTGGATTGGAATAGCGGCGTCAGCTACAACGTGAACGTAATGATTCCGCAATACAAGATGAACTCGCTCGAGGCTCTGCTGCGGACCCCCATCGGCGCTCCCTCCGCGAACATGGCGTCGGTCACTCCCACGTCGATGGCCGGCATGGCCAATGAAGCAAACGGCGCTGTCGGCGTATCGCCATCCCAGAGTTCGCTCGCTTACGGCAACCCCGGCGCAGCCGCAGCCAATCCGCAATTGCTCGCCAACCTGGCCCGAGTCAAGCGCGGAGTCGCTCCCGAGATCGTCAACCACTACAACACCCAGTCGGTCTTCGATGTCTATGTCAATATCGATCGCCGGGATCTGGGCAGTGTGGGTACCGCGGTGGATAAGATCGTCGCCGAAGAGTCGCGCCGTCTTCCCAGAGGCACCGACATCAACGTACGCGGCCAGTATCTGACCATGCAAAATTCGTTTTACCGGCTCGGCATGGGCATGCTCTTTGCCGTAGTGTTGGTCTACCTTCTGATGGCCGTAAATTTCCAGTCCTGGATGGACCCGTTTATCATCCTGATGGCTCTGCCCGGCGCGTTGGCGGGCATCGTCTGGATGTTGTTTGTCACTCAGACCACGTTCAGTGTTCCTTCGCTCATGGGCTCGATCATGTGCGTGGGGGTGGCGACCGCCAACAGCATCCTGATGGTCGTCTTCGCGAACGATCAGCGCGCCGAAGGGCTGGACGCGCGTTCGGCTGCGCTCGCCGCCGGCCATACCCGCATCCGTCCCGTAATCATGACTGCCAGCGCCATGATCATCGGAATGCTGCCCATGGCCCTCGGTATGGGAGAAGGCGGAGAACAGAATGCGCCCTTGGGCCGCGCTGTCATCGGCGGCTTAATCCTGGCCACGCTCACAACCCTTTTCGTGGTTCCCATGGTCTACAGTATGTTGCGCAACACCGCGCCGGTCGATTTCGAGCGCAGAATTGAAGAGGAAGAAGAAGAGTACCTCCGCGAAGAGATGCTGAGCGAGGACATCCGATGAACAAGGCCAATACTACCGACGATCAGCTACGGGCGGAAATTGAAGACTTGCGGCGGCAGTTGGAGGAGCAGCGCAAGCTGCATAGCGCCGGAATCGGGCACGTAAAGTCCGGGCCCTCCGCTGGAAAGCTGGTCGCCATCGCCGTTCTGCTGATCGTCATTCTGGTCGCCGGCTTCTTCGCCGGCTACCTGCCGCGCCAGCGGCGGGAACAGGTGCTCGCGGCGGAATCGAAGGCCGATGCCGAAACCCTCCCGACCGTTACCGTCACCCCCGTCACACGCGGCGGCGCCAGCACCGAACTGTCACTCCCCGGCACCATCCAACCCGTAACCGAAGCCCCGGTTTTGGCCCGCGCGAGCGGCTACATCAAAAAGCGGTCTGCGGACATCGGTGATCGCGTACAGGCCGGCCAGATCCTGGCGGAATTGGAAGCCCCCGAACTTGATCAACAGATTCGGCAGGCACAGGCCACCCTGCAGCAGGCGCAGAGTTCCATGGAACAGGCGCAGGCGGCCCTCGAGCAGGGACGGAGCAACGAAGCCCTGGCCAAGGTCACCGCCGACCGCTGGAAGAAACTGGTAGACCGCGGAGCCGTATCGAAACAGGAAAATGATGTCTACCAGGCGCAATATGTAGCCCAGCAGGCGAACTCGCAGGCGCTCGGGAAAGCCGTCTCCGCGGCCAACAGTAATATCGGCGCGGCCCAAGCCAACCTCGAGCGTTTGAACGATCTGAAAAGCTACCTTTCCGTCCGGGCCCCGTTCGCGGGCGTGATCACCGTCCGCAACGTGGATGTTGGCGCGCTCGTAACCGAAGGCAGCACGCTGCTCTTTCGCATCGCCCAAACCGGCCAAATGCGCACTTTCGTGAACGTACCGCAGTCGGATGCCGATTCGATTCACACCGGCCAGGCGGCCGTGCTCGAAATTCCCGACCTTCCCGGCCGCAAATTTACCGGCCGCGTCAGCCGCACCTCGAACGCGCTCGATCCGGCCAGCCGCACCTTGCTTACCGAAGTCGAGGTGCCGAATGCCGATGGCGCATTGCTCCCCGGCGCGTACACCAACGTCGAACTGATGGTGGCGCACGCCCACCCCTTGTTGCTGGTTCCGGGAGATACGCTCGTGGTTCGCTCCGACGGCCCACAGGTCGCCGTCATCAACGCGCAAAAGCAGGTGCACTTCGCTAAAATCCAACTCGGACGCGACTATGGCGACCATTTGGAAGTCTTAAACGGCGTCCAGGAAGGCCAACAGCTTGTCGTCAATCCCAGTGACTCCGTGCGCGAAGGCGTCAAAGTGAATCCTGTCCCGGAGGACAACCCTGGGAAACGCCGGCGTGGCTGATTACGCTCTATCGTGATGTACAAATCTGGTCTGATTCGTTTTCTTGCGGGAGCATTGTGTGTAAGCTCCGCCGTGGCGCAGCCCGGCATTCCGCCGATCCCGCGGCAAGTCTCCTTTCAGAATTCTCCGCGCTTCCATGATCTGCTGCGCGCCGGCAACCTCTACCTTTCGGTCCGGGATGCCCTGGCTCTGGCCATCGAAAATAATCTCGATGTCGAACTGCAGCGCTTCACCCCGCTCGCGGCCGAGTCGGAACTATTGCGCGCCAAGGGCGGCGGCATCGTGCGCGGGCTGGACTACACGCTGGCCGAGGTGCCTACCGGCGTGGGCGGTCCGCTCAGCCCCGTGCTCATCAATCCCGCTGTGTCCACCAGCGCCACCTCGGGAACCTCCGTATCCACCAATGGTCTGGAACTGGGTGTTTTGTCGGCCCCGCAAGTGAACCTATCCATGCAGGGCACCGTCCCGCAGTCGCCCGGAACCGTGGTGCCGATCTTCGACCCGGCCCTCGTCGGTCAGTTGAACTGGACCCACACCACCACCCCGCAGTCCAACAGCGTCACCACCGGCACGCCCTCGCTGATTTCCAGCACCACCCTCGGAAATGCCGGGATTCAGCAAGGCTTTTCCACCGGCGCCGTAGCCAGTCTCAATTACAACAACAGCTACCAGTCCATTAACTCCCTGCGCACGGCTTACAATCCGTACACCAATTCCAGCTTGGGCGTCAACGTAACCCAACCCCTGCTGCGCGGCTTCGGCATGAGCCTCAACCGCCGCTTCATCCGGATCGCGGGCGATGAACAGAAGATCGGCTCTCTGCTCTTCCAGCAGCAGCTCGTCGCCACCGTGTACGGAGTCATTCGCCTCTACACCGATTTCGTCGCGCTGTACCAGGATGTCAAGGTGAAGGAGGAATCGGTGCGTTCCGCCGAGCAGCTTCTCACGGACGTGAAGGCGCAGGTCGAAGAGGGCACGCTCGCCCCCGTCGAAGTGACTCGTGCCACGGCGCAGGTCTACTCCACCCGGCAGGATCTCGCAAACTCTCAAGGTCTGCTCGAAGAGCAGGAGGCCGTCCTCAAGAACGTCCTCACCCGGACCGGCAATCAGGATCCGGAAGTGCAGACCGCCCACCTGATCCCCACCGACACGCTCGAAATCCCCGCGAGCGAAACCGTGCGGCCGATTCAAGATCTCATGACGGAAGCCCTGGCGCGGAGGCCGGACCTCGAACAGGCACGGCTCCAGGTGGACATCTCC
>JAFAWA010000409.1 GCA_019242155.1 Terriglobia bacterium
TGCCGTGTGCCACTCTGATTCGCTCAAGTAACTCTTCGCGGAGCGGCACTACCAGTTCAGCGGCAGCGGAAGGCGTCGGCGCGCGCAGATCGGCTACAAAATCCGCGATGGTGAAATCGGTCTCGTGCCCTACGGCTGAAACAGTAGGTACAAGGCTTCCCGCGATGGCGCGCGCTACCGCCTCCTCATTGAACGTCCACAGGTCTTCGAGCGAACCCCCGCCGCGCCCCACAATCACGAGATCGGCCCAGCGCGTCCGGCTGAAATATTCGATTCCGCGGCGGACCTCCTCGGCCGAGCCCTCGCCTTGCACGAGCGCCGGAAACAGGCGAATGTGCAGTCCCGGAAATCGTCGGCAGAGGATATGAATCAGGTCGGCGATCACGGCTCCGCGGGGAGAGGTGACGATGCCGATGCGGCGCGGAAACCGCGGCAGCGGGCGTTTCCGCTCCGCTAGAAATAGGCCCTCCGCAGCCAGTTTCTTTTTAAGTTGTTCGAACGCCAGTTGCAGCGCTCCCAAGCCCTGGGGCTCCAGCCCCTCCACTAGGAACTGGTATTCGCCGCGCGCCTCATACACGTCCAAACGGCCGCGCGCCAGCACTGCCAATCCATCCTGCGGTTTGATCTTCCAATAACGATGCGCGGAACGGAAGGCCACGCAGCGAATCTGGGCCTCCCGTTCTTTCAAAGTGAAGTAGTAATGGCCGCTGGTGGCAAGGCGGGTTCCCGAAATCTCGCCGCTCACCCAGATTCCGGTAAACTCCGCCGCAAGCACCGCCCCCACAGCGCTGTTCAGTTCGCTCACCGTGTAGATCCGCCGCTCGGGCGAGAGATCGAAATCGAGGGCGAACTGTTCCACCGAGCCTATAGTACCGCGGGCTCAGTTCTTTATCGTCAAAGTGTATGTCGGCGATTGCACACCGTTCACGATCACCACCAGCGGATAATTCCCATCCGCAAGAGGCTTCGGTAGAGTCACATTGATCTGGTAATCGGCTGCGAATTGACTGATGAAGCCCGAAGCCTGAAGAGCGTTTCCATTCAGCATCACAGTCACGGCGTTGGCGAGAGGAGATCCGCTCTTGGGGCCGGGTTCCTGACCTGCGGCCACGGCCGGGCTCGAGGGTCCGAAGCCGGTTCCCCATATAGAAATCGTTTCTCCGGGCTTCGGGGCCACGGTGTTCACTCCAGCGAACGTTCCGGGTGCCGCGGCAAACGAAAAATCGCCATGCGTAGCGCCCGGTTGATTGTTCGGCCACGGCACCAGCGCCGGGCCGGCGAGATTTACCTGGGTCGAAAAAGGATCGCTCGTTCCTGCCGCGGTGGTCACCACTACTTGTGCCGGGCCCGCGGGGATATCCGGGGCCTGAACGTTGATCTGGTTCGGACTGATCGCGAAGATGTATGCCGGAGCGCCGCCGATGGTTACACTCGTTACATCATCGAGCTCGGTGGGAAGCTTGCCGTCCGGCGTGATGGACTTGCTCCAATCGTCAAACTGCGTGCTGGTCAGGTTGCTGCCTTTGATCGCTATGAAAGAACCGGGAACAACTCCCGCTATCGAATCGGAAACGGCATTCGAAACACTTGTTATTACCGCTCGCCCTATGGAAGCGGCGGGTGTGAGGGTATAAGTTGTGGCGTAAATGTGATCACCATTCGGAGTAAGATCCCCGTTGGCCGCGTTCCCCGCTACATAGAGGGTAATGTTGCCGACGTTAGTTGCAGGCGGTGTCCAATTAAACGAGTAAGTAGCGGAACCGTGGGTCCCCTTGGTAGTTGTGTAACCGGTCAGGCTGTGCTCGATATACTGCACCGTGTACCCGTCGGGGCAGGTCTGAGGGGTCGAACTTACGTGCTGAAAAACGAAGAGGTTGGGCTGCGAACACATGAGCGTTGTAAGAGCGTCGCTCGAAGCGAAGGTGCCGGCCATGGTAGTGGGATCGGAACTGAGGCGGGCGCTGAGCTCAAATCCCCATGCGATTTGCGTGCCGGCGGGATCCGCGATAGTTACTGTCAAATGCTGTGTTACTCCGGGAGAATAGGTCTGCCCATTCGGAAAATTTACACTTACACTGCCTTGGTGACTTGGATCGTTGGTGGTTCCCGTGTGGCAGCCGGAGGTGGCGCAGGTCGCGCCGGAGTGCTCCGAGGGCACAGCCACGTATCCGGGATCGGGCCCGAACTCATATGCCCAAACCACCACCGGCACTAAACCTAAAAGCACGCCCGCTTTGGCCAGCAGGATTTTACGATTCCTTTCCACTCTTTTCCCCTTTTCTAAGAACACTCGATGGAATAAAAGCACTCGATCTGAAGTCTTAGATGGATCGCTCTCCGCGGCTGTTACGGAGACAAATGTTAAAGAATCGCGGCCAATCTCAATGCTTTTCGGGCGGTAGTGCTCAACGGAACTCCGCCGATCTCGACTGGTGGGAACCACCGGAAACAATCGCATGCGGCAACAGCCGAGGCGCGCGCCACCGCGAAGGTATAGCGATGATGAGTAATGCTGTGCCGGAATGTTCCAATCGTCTCCCGCACCCGCGCGCCGGGAAGATGTTCGGGTGTGGGCAGTTCCCAAAAACCGGCCATCAAGCGCGCATTCGCTTCCCTGCGCCGCAGCAAGACGCGGCCTCGCCGGCAGATCAACAGCAGAACACTGTCGATGCGCACCGGCGCGGTTTTACGGAGCTTGACGGGCAACTGCCCGGCCGTGCCTGCCTGCCGCGCCCGGCACCACGTCGCAATGGGGCAAAGCAGACATAAGGGGTTCCGGGCCAGGCACACAGTAGCGCCCAGTTCCATCACTGCTTGGTTGAAGGCGGCCGGCTCATGAGGGTCCAACCACCCTTGAATGACGCCGCGAAAATGTTCCCGAATCCGCTCAGAGCTGATGTCGGCAGCATCGTTTTCAAAGCGCGCGACTACCCGCAGAACGTTCCCGTCGAGCACTGCGTGGGGCAGGCCGAAGGCGATACTGGCAATGGCTGCGGCCGTATAATCGCCCACACCGGGGAGGTCGCGAATCGCCTCGTAGCCGCTTGGAAACGCTCCCGCGGCCTGTATCGCGATCGCCGCGCGCCGGAGGTTTCTAGCGCGCGAGTAGTAGCCCAGGCCGCTCCATACGGCCAGAACATCCTCTTCGCCGGCGTTTGCGAGAACCTCGATGGTGGGAAACCGCGAGAGGAACTTTTCGTAATAGGGGATCACCGCCTGCGCCCGAGTCTGCTGCAGCATGATCTCGGAAACCCAAATATGATAGGGATCATTCGTGCGACGCCAGGGAAGGTCGCGATGACCCTGCCGGTACCACGCAATCAGCGCCTTCGCAATGGGCGGCTTCACTCGATGACGCGCAGCCATTCGGCCACGACCGCAAAATCCTGCGGTTCTACGTCCCAAGGTTCGAACTCGGGGTTCAGCGGTTCGAGCCTTATGCGCTCGTGACGCCACTCGGACTGGTCCTCTCCCCAACCGCCCGAAACCTTTTTACTCGTGTAACGCTTCACGGTGTAGCGCGCCGTCTCGTCCAGTACGCCGAAGCGCTGGATCAGCAGAATTTTGCCCTGGCGCGAGCCCACCGGATTGAGCCGGAACAGGTTCAGGCTGCCATCCGGAATACGAGGCTCCATTGACCGGCCCACCACGTGCGCCACGAAGAGATCCGGGCCCAAACGCAGGCCTTCGGGCGCGCGCACCCAATCCTCTTCGGCCGATTCCATCTCTTCTCCCAGGCTGCCGGCCGCTGCACGCAGGCTGTACAGAGGAAGGTGAGTCACGTAGGGCTTTACCTTGATAGGCTCCACGTGCTCCGAATAGAGCCGTTCCAACACTCGCGTAAAAGAATCGACCGAGATGGCCTGCCGTTCGCCGATGCGCAGAACGTTGGAGAGGGAATCCTCAAGCCCCGCCAAGTATGCCATGGCGCCCAGTTCGTCGACCTGCTCCCGTATGTGCTGCTCGAGCAGTTCGAAGACTTCGGCATCATCCGGGTCGGCGATATCGGCATAGCTCTGCCGCATTCGGAGCCAGAGGCGGTCATTCGCCACATCCACCAGAAAAACTCCAATGGTTTGCGGCGGCTGACCCGGTAGTGCGGCTTCGAGAAGAACGTATTCGCCCTCCCGGACCGCGCGAAACGGTACGACGCTAGCCGGCATTCAGTTGTCCTATGACTTGCTTATCGGGTCGAAATGTCGGTTCCGTTAGCGGCCGGTACGCCGGAGGGGTAGTAGCCTTTGCGCGCGCGGATGAGCACATCGGGTACATCCACCTCGACTTTGATTCGCCGGAACTGGCGCGGCTTCTCATCCTGACCCACGTCCGGAATGTAGCGTAATACGTATTGTGTGCTGATGTCTCCCGATAGCGATCCGACCGCATTGATAATGCTTTTGGAAATCGCCGCTTCGTATCCGCCGGTGCCGACGGTGAACGAGTAACAGCCATCATCGGAAGGATTGCAGAAGTAAGTTCCGACAGCAGTGTCCTTATAAATGTTCAGCAGCGGATACTCCACTTTGCCGCCGGTATCCGCCGCTAAGCGCTCGAGCACCGCCCGATCGGGGTTATCGAATCCGTAGGCCGAAGTGCTGATACCGTAAATCGTCACGAGATTGCGCTGGGCCAGCTCGACCACCTCTTCCAGGCTCTTCTTACTCGCGCTATCGTGTCCATCGCCGACGATAACGATGACTCGCCGCGGCTCGTACGGTTCGCCCTTCACCAGCTCACGCCGCGTGCAGGCCATGTAGATCGAATCGAACAAGGCAGCGCCGCCGCCCGGTTTGAGGTTGCGGATCTTGTCGGTAATCTTGTCGCCATCCCAGGTTGTGTTGACGGCCAGCTCCGCGTCATTCGCGTACGAGATCAGGTATCCGGTGTATCTCTTATCACCGGGCAGAAGGTTCCAGACCAGTTCCATGATGGAATCCTGGTACCTCTTCCAGTGAATACGCGTGTTGTTGCTCATATCGAGCAGAAAGCCGATGACTACGGGCTGCTTTTGCGAGTGGCTGAAAAATTCTATGCGCTGTGGTTTGCCCTCGTCGAGCACGCGGAAATCCTTCGCAGTCAGGTTGGACAGGAACCGGCCCTTTTGATCGGTCACCGTCACCGGGATGATGACTTCGTTTACGTTTACCTGAATGCGGGTGTCCGGCTGCTCTACTTGCCCGCTGGTTTGCGGCGCGCTCCCCTCTGGCGTGCCCGGCGCCGGCGCCTGTTGCGGAACCGCAGGCAGAGAAAACAGCAAGGCGCAAAGTAACAGAACCACGGATATGCGAATCATCGTAGACACCGCGTTGCCTTATTCTACCTCGCGCCGGCGGGAAGCTGGCAAAGGCAAGCTCAGTCCTTGGCGGCGACGGCATCCACGGCGAAACCCGCGTCGGCGGAAGGAAGCCCTTCAAATTGGAGGGCCGTACCGGCGGGAAAGCTCTCCGGGGTAAAAAACAGCGGAATCTGCCGGCGCACCTGGTCCTCTATGCTGCGGGACAAAGGATAGACGCGCAGGAACGCAACATCCTTCAACGATGCGCCCGCAGGCTCTAAGGACTTGCCGAGGCGTTCGAGGGCTAAATGGGCGTCCGAGTCTTCGAAACCGAACGAAGCCTGCGAGCCCGTCAGGATCACGCGAGGCGAAGCTAAGAGGCTAACCTCGGATGTTTCCCGCGCCGAAGCACCAGGTCCGTTCCGGAAGGCTAACCGGCGGCCGCTTTCGCGAAGGCCGGCCACAGCTTCACACGCGGCCATGGCGCGCTGCGGCGCACGCTGCGGCTGTACGTAATCCAATGCCGCCTTCGGGTATTCCGACTGCACGCTATCGCGAATGCCGTTTAACTTATCGAGCGAGCTCAAAAAACACGTGACTCGCAACACGTCCCCGGGGGCCGCGGCCGCGAGCTGAACCGCGTTTTTCAAATCCGCGAGCGACTTTGCAAGCAGCGGCGCCACAGGCTCCTGGGGGTCGTCCGAAAACGCCGGCTGGGCCGAGAAGAAGGCGAGCCCTCCAGGATAGAGTTCTCTTTTGCCGTTGGCCACCGCTTCCAGTTCGATTTGAGCACCGGGCAGCGCAAGCCCGCCGGCCAAAATCAGGCTCAAAGCGGGTAACGGCTGGTGCCGCTCGGTGAACATTTCACTTACCAGTTCGCGCACGCGCCGCAAGTCCCCGGAGCCGGCCACAAACGCTCGGATGTGCAGAACGGGGTTGCCCGCGCACTCCCGCTCCAGGCTGCGCAGGGCGTCGCGGACCTGCTGGGAAAGCAATCCCTTGGCCGCGAGCGGCGTTACGTGAAAGGTTAAGTGCCGGGTCTCGCCGACAACCGCGGCAGGAAGGTCTTTGGGAAGCGGAAGAGCTTGCGTCTCCTCTTCCTTCTTCTTCCTGGCGGCGAGTCCGGTAGCCGCTGCGAGAGATGCCACTAGGGCCAGCGCCAGCAGCTTTCGCGTATTCGCCGATAATTCCCTAACCCGCCACGTACAACCGATTATACCGGACGGTGCGCCGGCCAAATTACGAAACGAACTCAAACACTGAGGAGCGAACCAAAATCTGACGAGCAAACCCAAATCGAGCCGAGGCCGCCGCTCCCCATCCAATATGGTACGCTTTTTGTCAATGGACGTCCTGCCGCTGGATCATCAGTCCGAAGCGCCGCTCTACCGGCAACTCTATGATCAGATAGTAGAACAGATTCAATCCGGCCATTTGGCTAAGGGGGAAAGACTGCCGGCCACCCGCGAATTGGCTGGCCACCTTGGACTGAACCGAACCACGGTTTCCGCAGCCTATGAGCTGCTGGAAGGGAGAGGGTTGATCTCGAGCCACGTCGGGCGCGGAACATTCGTGACCGGTAGCCCGGAGACGGCCGGATCCGGTTTGAACTGGTCCGCGCAACTGGAGCGCGAAGGTGCGCCGCTGCGCAATTCCTTTCCATCCGCGGGCAAGGGACTCATCAGCTTTGCGGTGTCGCGGCCGGCGGATGCGATGTTTCCCCTGGACGAATTTCGTGCCGCGGGCGCCGCGGTAATGGGGCGGGCCGACTTGGCGGAGATTCTGCAGCTGGGCTCTCCGAGCGGCTACGAGCCTCTGCGGCGAAGGCTCCTCGAAGATGCCCGGCGGCAGGGTCTGGCGTCATCCGGCGATGAGCTGATAGTTACCAACGGCTGCCAGCAGGCACTGGATTTAATTTCGCGGGTTCTCTTGCGTGCCGGCGATAGGGTGGTGATCGAAGACCCCGCTTACACGGGCCTGAAAAATCTTCTGACCGGATCAGGCGCCGAGTTGATCGGAATTCCAGCCGGTCCGGAGGGCATGGACATCTCGCATTTGCGCCGCGTACTGGTTCGCGAACGGCCGCGGTTCCTCGTGGTGACGCCCAACTTTCAAAACCCTACGGGAACCACCTTGCCGCTGGCTTCACGGCAGGCTCTGCTGGAGTGTGCCCGCGCGGTGAATGTGCCTGTGATTGAAAACGACCCGTATTGCGAACTCCGGTACCACGGCCAGGCGCTTCCGGCGCTCAAGCAACTGGATCAGCATAACGGCACTGTGTTGCTGCGCAGCTTCTCCAAGGTGAGCTTCCCGGGGCTGCGCGTGGGCTGGGCCCTCGGACCGAAGCCGGTAATGGAACGGCTGCGGCAAGCCAAGGAGGCTTCCGACCTTCACACCGACCAGCTCTCGCAGGCCATACTGCTCGAGTTTGCCGAGTCAGGACGGCTCGAGGCACACCGCGCACGCATCCTCCAAGCGGGAGCCGAGCGGCTGGCGGCCACAATCGCGGCCTGCCGCGACTACCTACCGGACGGAACGCGCTGGGTCGAGCCGCAGGGCGGCATGAATCTATGGGTGCGGCTGCCGGATCCATTCGATACCGTCGAGTTGCTGGCGAGAGCGCAAAGGCAGGGCGTCACGTTTCTGCCGGGCCGCTACTTTGAAGTGGCGCGGCGCAATCCGGGCGCGCTTCGTTTGAGCTTCGCGGACCTCCGGCCGGATGAGATCCGCAAAGGCCTCGAGATTTTGGGGCAGGTGGCCGCGAGCGAGAGCCAGAAGGCGATCGCCGGCGGGCCGGTTCCGGCCATGGTTTGAGACGGCGCACGAGTAAGGTGCAAGAGCAATTACTGAATAGAGGAGAGCCTTAGATGTTTGATTTCAAGAGCGAGCAGTTTCGAGTGAAGGTTGGCCTGGCGGAGATGCTCAAGGGCGGCGTGATCATGGACGTCACCAACGCCGAGCAGGCAAAGATCGCCGAAGATGCAGGCGCTTCGGCCGTGATGGCGCTCGAGCGCGTGCCGGCGGATATCCGCAAAGAGGGCGGCGTCGCGCGCATGGCAAGTATCGCCAAGATTGAAGAGATCATGCGAACCGTCTCGATTCCAGTGATGGCCAAAGCGCGCATAGGTCACTTCATGGAGGCCCGCATTCTGGAGGCTTTGGGGGTGGACTACATCGACGAGAGCGAAGTATTGACGCCCGCCGATGAAGAGCATCACATAGCCAAAACCGACTTTCGCATACCGTTTGTCTGCGGCGCGCGCAATCTGGGTGAAGCCCTGCGCCGCATCGCCGAAGGCGCGGCGATGATTCGCACCAAAGGTGAAGCCGGCTCGGGCAATATCGTAGAGGCGGTGCGCCACATACGCACCATCGTGAAAGAGATGAAGCAGCTTACGGTTCTCGGCCAGGAAGAGCTGGTACACGAGGCTAAGCAGCTTCAGGCGCCGCTTGAACTGGTGGAACTGGTCGCAAAACTCGGTAAGCTGCCTGTGCCCAACTTCTCGGCCGGCGGCATCGCCACCCCCGCCGACGCCGCGCTTGTGATGCAACTCGGGGCCGAAGCGGTGTTCGTGGGTTCGGGAATTTTCAAATCGTCCGATCCCGCCGCGCGCGCCAACGCAATCGTGCAGGCGGCCAAGAACTACAACAATCCCGAGAAACTGCTCGAGGCCAGCCGCGCGCTCGCAGACGCCATGACCGGACTTGATATCGCTAAGATGGAGCGCTCTGAACTGTTGCAGACCCGGGGCTGGTAAATGAAACGAGCCGGCGTGCTGGCATTACAGGGTGATTTCGCAGCCCATGCGGATGCGCTCCGGAGAGCCGGCGCCGAACCGGTCCTGGTGCGTGAGGCCGGTCAATTGCAGCAGATCGATGGTCTGATTATTCCGGGCGGGGAGAGCACCACTATGCTCAAGCTGCTTCACCTGGATAAGCTGTTCGATCCGCTCGCGCATTTCGCCGCTACCAGACCGGTCTTCGGCACCTGCGCGGGTGCGATTCTCCTGGCCCGGCAAGTCTCCAATCCGGCTCAGGAGAGCCTCGCCGTGATGGATATCGACGTAGAACGCAACGCCTACGGCCGGCAACTCGACAGCCGCGTTGCGGAGATCGAACCGGAGCCTGAATTTCGCGACCGCACCGCGCCAGGCAAGCTGGAGACGGTGTTCATTCGCGCTCCGGTTATACGGCGCACCGGCCCCCGAACTAAAGTCCTGGCGCGATATAATGGCGACCCCGTGCTGGTCGAAGAAGGACGCCACATGGTCGCCACGTTTCACCCGGAGCTTACGCCGGATGCCCGGGTACACTCGTTGTTCCTGGAGAAGTTGTGAGCCGGAAGAAGCGAGTACTGTTTTTGTGCATAGGAAACGCCTGCCGCAGCCAGATGGCGGAGGCGTTTGCGCGGTCGTACGGCAGCGATGTGCTGGTGCCGTTCAGTGCGGGGTTTGCGCCCGCGCAGAGAGTACCGGACGACACACTGCGCGCGATGGACGAAAAAAATCTAACTTTAGACGGCCAGTTTCCGAAGAGCGTGGCCGATCTGGCCAAGGAAAAATTCGACTTCGTCATCAACATGAGCGGGTTCGCCGCGCCGCATGTTCAGGGGACTACGGTCCGGGAGTGGACGGTGCCCGATCCGGTGGGGATGAACTATGAGAATCATTGCAAGGTTCGCGACCAGATCGAAGACCTCGTGATGAAATTCATTCTCGAATTGCGGCGCGAACAGAAACACCTCGCGGGCCGAGGCTGAAGTTTTTTCGCTCACGGGAGAATATACATCCACCCGCCCCCGCCGCTCTGCCCGGCAACTCATATTAATGCTTCGTTAATGCGTGGTCCCTGGATTGCACTCTCTAGCGATGGAGGTTTTCAAATGGCAAGAGACTACGAAGGTGGAACAACTATGGCGACCTCGCCAGTAGATCTTCCTCCAGGAGATACCAGCAGCGGACGGGAGCGCTACCGGCGTGTACTTTCGGCCGGCACACTCACGGGCGATGCTGTAAAAAACACAGCCGGCGAAGACCTGGGCAAAATCGAAGACATCATGATCGATGTACCCACGGGCAGAGTGGCGTATGCAGTCCTTTCCTTCGGCGGTTTCCTAGGAATGGGCAATAAGCTGTTCGCTGTGCCGTGGCAAGCCCTTACCGTCAATGAGCGGGATCATGAGTTTGTTCTCAATGTAGACAAGACAACTCTCGAGAACGCTCCCGGTTTCGATAAGGATAACTGGCCGGATATGGCCGATCCCACTTGGAGCACTCAAGTATACGGACACTACGGCTATAAGACCGATTGGAGGGAGGCAGGCAGCACGCGGCCTCCGTTTGATGAAGGCAGAAACCCGAATCTGTAACCAATATTAGGCAGGGCTCGAAGGCCGGCCTCCTGCGGCGGTTTTCGCGGACTACCCGTTCGTGAGAGCCGCCGTTTTTGTGTTTCAGTTGTTTTACAGACAAATGGCCGCTTCGAGTGTTCATAACAAAACAGGAATCATTTGATTTTTCGCACTATGCGCCGCTGTCATGAAAAGGTAAGTACCTTCAACCGGGGGACGCGAAAAAACGAATGTCTGGAAAACAGATTTTAGTAACGGGCGGTGCCGGGTTCATCGGTTCTCATGTATGCCGTGAACTGCTCCGGCACGGACACCGCGTGCGTGCGCTCGACAGTCTCTCCGTGCAGGTTCACGGGCCCGACCGCAACCGGCCGGCGTATCTGGATCCTGAGGTGGAGCTCGAGGTGGGCGACGTCCGCAACGCGGCCGATGTGAGGAAGGCGCTTCGGGGAGTGGATGCCGTGTTCCACTTCGTCGCGGCGGTAGGCGTCGGTCAAAGCATGTACCAGATCCGCGAATACTCGAGCGTGAACAACATCGGAACCGCGGTTCTGCTCGAAGCGCTGGTAGAGAAGCCGGTCGAACGGCTGGTTGTGGCTTCCAGCATGAGTATCTATGGCGAGGGATTGTATAAGGCCGGTGACGGCAGTACGCGCGTGGTAGGCGAGCGCTCGATCGACCAGCTCCGTGCCGCGGATTGGACGGTGCGGGATAGCTCGGGCGAAGAACTGACGCCCATTCCTACTCCGGAAAGCAAGCAGCCGAGCCTGGCCTCGGTTTACGCGCTGCACAAGTACGATCAGGAGCGCACGTGCCTGATGATCGGCCGCGCCTACAGTATTCCGACGGTCGCGCTTCGATTCTTTAACGTTTATGGCCCCGACCAGGCATTGACGAATCCGTACACCGGCGTGCTGGCCATCTTCGCTTCCCGCTTAATGAATGGTCAACCGCCGGTGCTTTTTGAAGACGGCTTTCAGCAACGGGACTTCGTCAGCGTGTATGACGTGGCCAGGGCCTGCCGGCTCGCCATGGAGACGCCCCGCGCGGAAGGAAAGGTCTTCAATATCGGCAGCGGGCACCGCTACGCGATTCGTACCGTAGCGCAGCGCATGGCAGCGGTTTTAGGAAAGCCGCGCATTCGTCCGGAAATTACGGGCCAGTATCGGGTGGGCGACATCCGCCACTGCTTCGCCGACATCTCACTAGCTCGGGAGGTCTTGGCCTATAAGCCGCAGGTCAGCCTGGAAGACGGACTGGCCGATCTCGCTCGTTGGCTCGACAAACAGGCCGTGATGGCGCGCGTACCCGATGCGCGCGCGGAACTTGCGGTTCGCGGTTTGATGGTCGGATAGGCCGCCATGCGTTTCGCCCTGATCAACCCGTTCTGGACATTTGACCGCAGTATCTACTTCGGCTGCCGCGAGCCTCATTTTCCACTCGAGTACGGATATGCAAAGGCGCTTCTAGAAAAGGCCGGCCACGAGGCGGAGATTTTCGATGCGCACCTGGAGGATCTTGCGCCCGAACAACTGTACAGCCGCATTCGTGAATTCCGGCCGGACTTTCAGGTAATCACTTCCGCACCCAGTTATCTCTTCTGGCGTTGCGCGCCTCCGGAACTGCGAGTGCCGCAGGAGACCGTTGAATTGCTGCGGGACGCGGGAGGAACTCTGGTCGCCGTGGGCCCGCATGCTTCGACCACCCCCCGCGCTACCCTACGCAAGCTCGGAGCCGATGTTGTGGTGCTCGGCGAATGCGAGGAGGTGCTGCCCGAACTCACAGGTGATTGGAGCCGCGTGCCCTCCCTGTGCTTCTGGCGCGATGGAGAACCGGTTATTACCGGGACACCGCACGCGAGCAACATGGAGCGCTTACCCGCGCTCCGGTGGCCTCCCGGAACGATTGCGCGCCATGTACATCATCATCACCGCTTCGAGGCTCCGGCCGAGGGCCCCGGAGCGGAAATGGAAGCGTCGCGCGGATGCCCCTACCATTGCACTTTTTGCGCGAAGGACAACTTTCGGGATGATTACCGGAGACGCCCTCTGGCAACGGTTCTCGAGGAGATCGGCGGACTGATTGAGGCCGGGGTCGAGTACGTGTATTTCATCGACGAGATCTTTCTTCCCAACCGGCCGCTGCTGGAAGCGCTCATTCCATATCGCCTGAAGTTCGGCATTCAGACGCGCATCGATCTGTGGAATCCGGAGATGTTGGACCTGCTGGGACGCGCCGGGTGTGTTTCGGTCGAGGCCGGTGTGGAAAGCATTACCGAAGAAGGCCGCGCCCTGCTCGACAAAAAATGTAAGCTCTCGACAGGCCAGTTGGCCGAGCGCCTGATCTTCGCCAAGAGCCGCATTCCCTTTATACAGGCGAACCTCCTCGAAACGGCTGAAGACGATAACGAAGCAGTGGAGGCGTGGCGTGCCTATCTCGAGCGGCACGGCGTGTGGGCGAACAGGCCTGTGC
Organism: Terriglobia bacterium; assembly: GCA_019242155.1. Taxonomy (GTDB): domain Bacteria; phylum Acidobacteriota; class Terriglobia; order Bryobacterales; family Bryobacteraceae; genus PSRJ01. The sequence goes on from JAFAWA010000409.1 coordinate 13,098, forward strand.
CGCTATTTGCTTATCCCGGCTCGCCGCAATATACGCGCCAATGGGGTGCTACGGAGGATGACGCCTGGGAGCGCGCCCATTCGGATTACCTCGCGGCCAATTCGGTCTTCAGCGACATTCAGGAGCAGCGGCCGAGTCCGCTGGTTCACCTGGAGTTGCCGTCGCCCCATGGAAATTCCTGAACGCATACTCCTTACGACCGATACTGTAGGCGGCGTTTGGACGTATGCCATCGAACTGATCCGCGGGCTTACGCGGGCGGGTATTTCGGTCGCGCTGGCCACCATGGGCGCCCCGCTGAATGCCGACCAGCGCCGGGAGACGGCAGGGATTCGCGATCTGCACCTGTTTGAGAGCGCGTTCCGGCTAGAATGGATGGCAGACCCCTGGGATGAGATCGAGCAAGCCGGTTCGTGGCTGCTCGCAATCGAGAGACAGTTTCAGCCGCAATTGGTTCACCTGAACCAATATTGCTTCGGCGCGCTGCCCTTTCAAGCCCCGGTGGTGATCGCCGGCCATTCGTGCGTTCTCTCCTGGTGGCAAGCCGTTCATGGATGCGAAGCCCCCGCGGAATGGAGCCGCTATCGCGACGCAGTCACCCGAGGTCTTCGGGCCGCGGCCCTCGTGGTTGCGCCAAGCGAGGCGATGCTCGATTCGCTCGCATATTATTACGGGCCTCTCGGCCGGCGGATGTCCATTCCCAACGGCCGCGAACTGCCGGCTTTACCGGCTGTACCCAAGGAGCCGTTCCTATTCGCGGCGGGGCGGTTTTGGGATGAAGCCAAAAACCTGGGAGCCCTAGAACAGGCGGCTCCGGAGTTACCCTGGCCTATTTATGTGGCGGGCGATGTGAGCCATCCGGACGGTGCCGCAGGGCCTTGTTCGCACTGCCGCTCGCTGGGCAGAATCGACCCGCGGGCAATGAGTGAGTGGATGAATCGCGCCGCTATTTACGCATTGCCGGCGAAGTATGAGCCGTTCGGCCTGTCCATTCTGGAGGCGGCGCTTGCGGGCTGCGCTTTGATTCTCGGCGATATTCCAAGCTTGCGAGAAAACTGGCGGGATGCTGCCGTGTTCGTCGCGCCGGAAGATCGGGAAGGGCTTCTGGCGGCGGCGCGGGCATTCATAAACTCGCCCGAACTGCGCATTGAATTTGCGCAGAGGGCACGCGCGCGGGCCCAGAATTTCTCGATTGCCCGTATGACCGGCGGCTACCTCGAGGCGTATCGCACGGTCCTGGAATTGCGGGCACCGCGTGCGCTTGGCCACTCGTTTGCAGGCACATAACCGTGAATCCCCGAACTCTCTGGCAGACGCTGAAGCAGGCTGTCGCGAGCTGGAGTGATATCAATGCATCGCATTTGGGCGCGGCTCTGGCCTTTTACTCAATGCTATCGATGGCGCCGCTGCTGGTGATTTCCATTGGAATTGCGGGCCTGGTGTTCGGCCGCGCCGCGGCGCAAGGGCAGATCGTGTGGCAGATTCAGAACTTAGCTGGAAATGAAGGCGCGCAGACGATTCAATCGCTTTTGCAGCACGTCGGCAATCCCTCTTCTGGAGTTTTGGCCACACTCGTCGGCCTGATCGTGCTGCTGTTCGGTGCCTCGGGAGTGTTCGCCGAGTTGCACGATTCGATGAATGCCGTGTGGGGGGTAAAGGTGGTTCAGGGAGGCGGGATCTGGGCGATGATCCGCTATCGATTCTTCTCCTTTGCGATGGTGCTGGGCATTGGATTTCTGCTCCTCGTTTCTCTGGTGGTGAGTGCCGCGCTGGCTGCCGCGGGAAAGTATTTGGGCGGGTGGCTGCCGGTTCCCGCCGCGATCCTGGATGGCCTCAATTTGCTGATCTCGGTTGTCGCAATTACGATCCTGTTTGCTCTACTGTTCAAGATAGTCCCGGATGTAAAGATTGAATGGGGGGATGTTTGGATCGGCGCGGCGGTGACTTCGCTGCTGTTTTCCACGGGCAAGCTACTTATCGGCCTTTACCTCGGCAAGGCCGGTGTGGGGTCGGCTTATGGAGCGGCGGGATCGCTGGTAGTGTTTCTGGTGTGGATCTACTACTCCGCACAGATCTTCTTTCTGGGCGCGGCGTTCACGCGAATCTTCTCGGAACGCCATGGCTCCCGCTCACCTCAAAGGAGAGCAGCGCTGAAACGGACGCCGTGGATCCATCGCCTGCATCGTCCCGAGCCCGCCTAAAATGGACCTTTCGACGTTAGACTGCCAATCGAGTGACGTCTGTGACGCCATTCGAAGAAACATTGATGCCGTAGCCAAGCTCGATGAGGACTACATTCGCAGCCGCACGGTTCCCGATCGCATCGCGGACGTGATTGCTAACTTCTCGGGAAGTCTAACGTTTGTCGTGCTGCACCTCGCAGTTTATGGCGGCTGGATATTAATCAATTTGGGCCTGTTTCCCGGAGTCCCGGTGTTTGATAAGTTTCCTTTTCTGTTATTGAGCGTCGTGGTTTCGCTCGAGGCGATTTTTCTTTCCACCTTCGTTCTGATTAAACAGAATCGAATGAGCCGCCGCGCGGAGCAGCGCGCTCACCTGGACCTGCAGATCAATCTGTTGGCGGAACGCGAAATGACTCTGGTTCTGCAGCTTCTGCAACAGATCTCGCATCGTCTCGGGGTTCCATCGGCGAACGAAGAGTTGAAGGAATTGGCAGCGGAGACATCGGTAGAAGCGCTGGTAAGTGAGATCCAGCAACGCTTACAGGAATAACGGTTGGAGTTATCAAGTGCCCATTCGAGGGGATTTCTGTTCGCATGCGAACACTTTCGGCGGCATGAACTTGTAAAGGGATTTATGGTTGTTAGGGAGGCCCGAGGGCAAGTCTTTCCTATGGAAGTTATTACGCACAGAAAACACGGCGTGAATATCAGCGACATGGAGCGTGCCTTATCCGTAGCCGCCGGTGGAGCATTGGCGATTGTCGGCCTGAGTAAAAGGTCAGGCGTAGGGCTGGGGCTGGCCGCGATAGGCGGTGATCTCATCCGCCGCGGCATTACAGGCCACTGCTACGCTTATGAGCACTTAGGCATTCGCACCGCGCCGCGGGGCCAGGGAGCTGATACGACGAGCGTCCCTTACCAACTGGGAATACGGGTCGACCGCTCGGTGACGATCGATAAGCCCCGTTCGGAGGTATTCGCCTTCTTCCGCAATTTCTCAAATCTGCCCCGGTTCATGAAGCATCTGGAGTCCGTTACACAGGACGGGGAGCGTTCCCACTGGGTGGTCAAAGCACCGGTCGGAAAGACGGTGGAGTGGGATGCAGTGGTTCACAATGAACGTCCGGATGAGTTGATCGCGTGGCGCACGCTGCCGGGCGCCGATGTGCCGAATGCGGGCGCGGTGCTCTTCCGCGATGCTCCCGGCGGGCGCGGCACGGAAGTCAGAGTGGAGATGCAATACAATCCGCCCGCGGGCACGGTCGGAGCATTTCTTTCGAAGCTTTTCGGCGAGGAGCCCAGTCAGCAGATCGAAGAGGACCTGCGCCACCTGAAGCAGATTCTGGAAGTAGGCGAAATCGTAACCACCGAAGGTCAATCGAGCGGCCGCCGGTCGGATACCGAGCGCCCGGAGCGCAAAGAGTGGGCGGTGCAGCATGCGTCGGAAGCCTCTTTTCCGGCTAGCGACGCGCCGTCGTACACCAGGTAGCCGCGGAGGAACCATGAAAGCAGTCTGCTGGCAAGGCACACATGAGGTGCGGGTGGAAGAGGTGCCCGAACCTCGGCTCCACAATCAACATGATGCATTGGTGAAAATAACGCTGACCGCGATCTGCGGCTCCGATCTTCACCTTTACGACGGCTTCGTTCCCACCATGCGCAAGGGCGATATTTTGGGCCACGAGTTCATGGGCGAGGTGGTGGAGGTCGGCCGCGAGGTCTACAACTTGAAGAAGGGCGACCGGGTGGTGGTTCCGTTTACCATCTCGTGCGGCCGCTGTTTTTTCTGCAAACGGGATCTGTGGTCGCTTTGCGAAAACAGCAACCCCAACGGCGCCAGCGCGGCCAAGATGTACGGTTTCCCGACCGCGGGCCTGTTCGGATATTCTCACCTGTTCGGAGGCTTCGCGGGGGGCCAGGCTCAATATGCGCGCGTGCCTTTTGCGGATGTCGGCCCGATTTTAATTCCGCCCGAAATCTCCGATGAGCAGGCGCTGTTTCTTTCCGACATTTTCCCAACCGGCTACATGGCGGCGGAGAACTGCGCCATTCAGCCGGGAGACACGGTGGCCGTTTGGGGGTGCGGACCGGTCGGCCAGTTCGCCATTCGCAGCGCGTTTCTGCTGGGCGCCGAACGTGTGATCGCGCTCGACGACGTCAACGGACGTCTCGAGATGGCGAAAGCAGCCAAGGCCGAAACGTTGAACTTCGATGACATCGACGTGGTCGAAAAGCTTAAAGAGCTGACCGGCGGGCGCGGGCCGGACTCCTGTATTGACGCCGTCGGCATGGAGGCGCACGGCGCGGCATTGGACGCCCTATACGATCGCGCCAAGCAGGCCGCGCGTTTGGAAACGGACCGGCCGCACGTGCTACGCCAAGCGATTCAGGCCTGCCGTCCGGGTGGTACGGTCTCGATTCCAGGGGTCTATACCGGGCTCATCGACAAATTTCCGATCGGCGCCGCATTCGCCAAAGGGCTTACGCTCAAAATGGGCCAGACCCACGTGCCGAAATACATGAAGTCGCTGTTAGGCTTGGTGCAGCGCGGTGAGATCGACCCGAGCTTCGTGATTACCCATCGCTTCGCGCTCGGTAGCGCTCCGGACGCTTACAAGCAGTTCCGTTATGACAGGAGCAGTTGTATCAAAGTTGTCTTGAATCCGTCCTGAGCCTGATGCGCGTAGCTCTGTTTTGCCACTCGATCATTTCCGATTGGAATCACGGCAATGCGCATTTTTTGCGGGGAGTCGCAACAGAACTGCTGGCGCGTGGGCACGAGGTCCGCGTCTTTGAACCACGCGATTCGTGGAGCCTGGCCAACCTCACCGCCGAGTACGGTGAGCAGCCCATCTCCAACTTCCAGGCTGCGTTTCCGCAACTGAACCCGCTTCGCTACGACTTACACACGTTAGATCTGGATGATGCCCTGGATGGGGCTGCGCTGGTGATGGTACACGAGTGGAATGCGCCGGAACTGGTGGCTCGCATCGGCTGCCATCGCCTCCGCAATGGCCGTTACCGGCTCCTATTTCATGATACGCACCACCGTTCCGTAACCGAGCGGGACGCGATGGGCCGCTACGACCTTTCTGGTTATGACGGCGTGCTCGCGTTTGGTGAAGTGATCCGCGAGATTTACCAGAGCCGGGGCTGGAGCCGCCGAGTCTGGACCTGGCATGAAGCCGCGGATACGCGCATTTTTCGTCCGCTTCCGCAACAGGCTCAGGGCGATCTCGTCTGGATTGGGAACTGGGGAGACGAAGAACGTACGGCCGAACTGAACGAATTCCTGCTGGAGCCCGTGCGGCGCCTTGGTATTCGAGCACGCGTGCACGGGGTCCGCTATCCTCAGGCAGCGGTGCAGGAACTGACCGCCGCGGGTCTAGAATATGCAGGCTGGATCGCAAACTATGAGGTGCCGCGGGTCTTTTCGGGTTTCCGCGCTACGGTGCACATCCCGCGCAGGCCCTATGTGCAGGCGCTCCCAGGGATCCCGACCATTCGCGTTTTCGAGGCGCTCGCGTGCGGCATTCCGCTGGTCTCCGCGCCTTGGGAAGATGCCGAGGCGCTATTCACTTCGGGCCGCGATTACCTCACCGCCGGCAATGGGACTGAAATGGAGCGTAGTCTGCGCTCACTGCTTGCCGACGCGGACCAGCGTGCCGCGCTCGCCAAACACGGGCTTGAGACGATCCTCGCGCGCCATACCTGCGCCCACCGCGTAGACGAACTGTTTCAGATCCTCGAATGCCTGAACAACTGAACATTGCATTCTTTGCTTCGAGCCTGGTTTCCGCTTATTGGAACGGCGCCGCCACATACTATCGAGGCATTGTCAGCGGACTTGCGGCACGCGGGCACCGGATCACTTTCTATGAACCCGATGCTTACGAGCGCCAGAAACACCGCGACATTCCCGATCCCGATTGGGCCCGCGTCGTGGTCTATCCCGCGGCGCAAGAGTCCGATGCTCTCGCGGCGCTCGATTCGATAGGCCCCACCGATGTACTTATCAAGGCGAGCGGGATAGGCGTCTTCGACCGTCTACTTGAAGAGGCCGTGCTCGAGCGAAAAGCCCGGAGTACCGCGGTAGTTTTTTGGGACGTCGACGCGCCGGCGACCTTAGACCGCGTACGCGCCGACCCCGGCGACTATTTCGCCTCGCTAATTCCTCGCTACGATGCAATCTTTACGTACGGCGGTGGCGAGCCGGTGGTCACGGCCTATGAGGCATTGGGCGCGCGCCTCGCGGTGCCGATCTATAACGCGCTCAATCCCGCCACCCATCATCCGGTACCGCCCGACTCGCGTTTCGAAGGAGAGTTAGGATTCCTCGGAAACCGGCTGCCCGATCGCGAAGCACGCGTAGAGGAGTTCTTTCTCAAAGCCGCCGCTCTTTCCACCGGCCGGTTCCTTTTGGGCGGGGCCGGATGGGGCGACAAGCCGATGCCCGCGAATGTTCGCTATCTTGGACATATTTACACACGAGATCATAATGCGTTTAACTCAAGCCCGCTCGCGGTCTTGAACATCTCGCGGGAGAGCATGGCGCGCTATGGCTTTTCGCCCGCGACCCGTGTGTTTGAAGCGGCCGGCGCGGGCGCCTGCATCCTGACAGACGAATGGGTGGGCATTGATCAGTTTCTTGATCCCGAAACGGAGATCCTGGTGTGCCGTAGCGGCGAAGAGGTCGCCCAGCGGGTTCGGGAACTCGATCCGGCCCGCGCCCTCTCGATCGGCCAGCGCGCGCGCCACCGCATTCTCGACCAGCACACGTACGCCCACCGCGCCGCCCAGGTCGAGGCTCTTTTGACCGGGAAAAATGTAGAGGCCGGAGTAACGCCGTGAAGATCGTGGTCTTCGGCCTTTCGATCACTTCCTCCTGGGGCAACGGGCACGCTACGACTTATCGTGGGCTGGTGCGGGAGCTGAGCCGCCGCGGCCACGATGTGTTGTTTCTCGAGCGGGACGTTCCCTGGTATGCAGAGAACCGCGATCTGCCCCGCCCGCCTTACGGGCGCACCGAGCTTTACGGCTCAGTCGACGAGATGCAGCGCCGCTTTTCCCGTGAAGTCAGAGACGCCGATCTGGTGATCGTCGGTTCTTTCGTTCCCGAAGGCGTTGCGGTCGGAGAGTGGGTATTCGAAACCACACGGGGCCTGCCGGCCTTCTATGATATCGACACGCCGGTTACGCTCGGCAAGCTGGGACGGGGCGATTTCGAATACCTCGCGCCGCACCTCATTCCGCAATACCGCATCTATCTTTCCTTCACCGGCGGACCGCTGCTGGCTTACATCGAAACCCACTACGGCTCCCCAATGGCTCGCGTCCTCTACTGTTCCGTGGATCCCCAGCTGTATTACCCGGAGCCGCTCCCGAATCGATGGGATCTGGGATATCTCGGAACCTATGCGGATGATCGCCAGCGCTTTCTTGACTGCCTGCTGATGGAGCCCGCCCGGCGCTGGCGGGAGGGCCGCTTTATCGTAGCCGGTCCGCTGTACCCACCTACGATCGAGTGGCCTGACAATGTCGAACGTTTGGATCATCTGGCGCCTTCCGATCACCGCGCCTTTTACAACGCGCAGCGCGTCACGCTCAATTTGACGCGAGGTGAAATGAAGTCGGCCGGTTACTCACCGAGCGTCAGACTTTTCGAGGCGGCGGCGTGCGGCGCAGCCATAGTGAGCGACTACTGGCGCGGCTTGGAGGGATTGTTTGAAATCGGGCGTGAGATCCTGGTGGCCGGTAGCCCGGAAGAGATTCTTCGGCTGCTGAGGGAGACCTCGCCTGACGAGATCGCGCGCCTCGGCCAGCGCGTACGCGAACGCGTGCAAGCGGAACATACGGCGGCGCAACGCGCGCTCCAGCTCGAGAGCTACTATAACGATGCCGTGCGGAACCAGACAAGGGCGGGAAACGTGCTCCCTTAGGCATAGGAGGAGGGCAAGATGATTTTACTGCTGATTATTTTGGTGATTTTGGCTGCGGCCTCGGCGCCCACTTGGCCGTACAGCCGTGGATGGGGCTACTATCCGAGCGGCGGTCTCGGTTTAGTTCTCTTGATCCTCGTTGTACTGCTTCTCATGGGACGCATCTGATCGAGCGGGGCGGCGGACGCCGCCTCGTACGAATCGGCCGTTCGAAAATTAAGTCCTGTCAAATTGCCGTTGTAGAATTGGGACATGAGCGAAGTGGAGCGCCCCGAGTCCGAAATGGCGGAGTCCCGTATTCCGTTGCCGCCCGCCACATTCGAGTTCCTCATCATGTCGCTGCGCGCCCAGGCGGAAATGCAGCTCGGTTTAATGCATTTCGGCCCGGAGGAGAAACCGAAGCCGGAGCTCGATCTGGCGCGGCACTCCATCGATCTCATGGGTGTCTTGCTTGAGAAGACCAAGGGAAACCTTCATATCGAAGAGCAGCGGCTATTAGAAAACTCCTTGACGGAGCTTCGCTTCCGCTTTGTGCAGGTTTCCGAGGAAACCGCCAAAAGCGCCTCCCAGAACTCGTGAATGGCGGGGCCATGCTTCAAAATCACGGTACTGGGTTCGGGAACCAGTGTCGGGGTCCCGACCGTCGGCTGCCATTGCGCCGTGTGCAGCTCTTCGGACCCGCGCGATGAGCGCCTCAGGCCCTCCATACTGATCAGCTATCGAGACCGCCAGATTCTGATCGACACCACGCCCGATTTCCGGGCGCAAGCTCTGCGGGTGCATCTCGAACGCCTGGATGCGGTGGTATATACGCATTCGCATGCCGACCATATTATGGGGCTCGATGATGTCCGGCCCTACAATTTCCGGCAAAAGGGCAAGATCCCCATCTATGCTTCGAGCGACACCATGCAAGCGATCCGGCGCGTGTTCCAATACATCTTCGACGATAGAGAGAAGGAGTCGAGCGTGCCGCAGTTAGCCACGCACATCATCAACGGCGCGGCTTTCGACGTCTTCGGACTGGAGTTCGTGCCGATTCCGATTCTGCACGGCAGCGCGAGGATCCTCGGTTTTCGCTTCGGCGACGCGGCGTATTTAACGGACCACAGCGAAATACCGGAGTCGTCGATGGAGTCTTTGACCGGCCTCGATGTCCTCTTTTTGGACGCGCTGCGGCACAAGCCGCATCCCACGCATTCGACCGTAGACCGCTCCGTGAAGACCGTCGAAAAGCTGGCGCCGCGGCGCGCTTTCTTCACACACATCTCGCACGACCTTGCGCATGAGCGCACCGAGAGCATGCTGCCGTCCAATGTCCGCCTGGCCTATGACGGCTTGGAACTGACCATCGGAAACGCGGAGCCGGAATGAACGTTTATCACAGCCTCGCGGAAGTTCCCGCGGACTTCGGCCCCAGTTCGCTTACGATCGGCAATTTCGATGGCGTACACCTGGGGCACCGGCGAATTCTGAAGCGAGTTACGGCGCTGGCCGCCGAACACGGCTGGAAATCATCCGTACTGACTTTTCATCCCCATCCCACGCATCTGGTTGCGCCGGAGAGGGCTCCGCGGCTGTTGACCACTCCCGAACAGCGGGCGGAACTTATGGGTGAAGAGGGGATCCAACAGGTCTTGATCCTGCCGTTTACTACCGAACTCTCCCGGCTCACGCCGGAAGAGTTCGTGGGGGAACTGCTCGTGAGCCGCCTGGGCGCGCGGGCCGTGGTGGTGGGGGACAACTTTCGTTTCGGAAGAGGACAGGCGGGCAATGTTCACTCGCTCCAAGAGTTCGGGCGGCAGTTTGGCTTTCTCACAGAAGTGATTTCCGCCGCAAAGTGCCGCGGCCGTATGACGAGCAGCAGCGCCATCCGCCAGGCGATCGAGAAGGGCCGCGTGGCGCTGGCCGCCCGTATGCTGCGCCGCCCGTACGCGCTGGAAGGCGAAGTAGTGAAAGGCCAGGGCGTAGGCACAAAACGCACGGTACCTACATTAAACCTCTCCACCACGGCGGAAGTCATTCCCGCGAGCGGCGTCTATCTTACGAGGACATACGATTCCGATACAGCGCGCAAGTGGAACTCAATTACGAACGTGGGATACCGGCCCACATTCGGCGCCGCGAATGAACGCACGATCGAAACGTTTGTTCTCGACCCGCTCGAAGGCGAATCCCCGAAACACATTCGCGTGGCGTTTCTGTGCCGCGTTCGCGATGAACGAAAGTTCGATACACCGGAGTCCTTAAAGGCGCAGATTCTTAGCGACGTGAGGGTCGCGCGCAACTACTTCCGCCGCTTGCAGAGCTGGTCAGGCGGTCGCCTCACGACGGCGTAGCGTCCATGCCCGCGCACCTTCTCCTGAGCGTTGTATCGATTATCGTCATCGATCTGCTTTTAGCGGGCGATAACGCTCTGGTAATCGCGATGGCTGTCCGGGCGCTGCCCCTAAGCGACCGGAAAAAATGTATCGCCTACGGGGCCGGCATGGCGGTGTTGCTTCGGGTAGCGCTCACCATCGTGGCCGCGCGCCTGTTGACTCTGCCCTTTCTGGAATTGGCAGGTGGACTACTTGTGCTGTGGATTGCCTTCAAAGTTCTGGTCGACGCCAGTGATCCGCCCGAAGCCGCACCCGCGCCCCGTCGGCTGCTGCAGGCTATCTGGTTCATCGCCGTGGCTGATATCACCATGTCGATCGATAACATACTGGCGGTCGCGGGGGCTTCGAACGGCAATTTAGCGTTGATTCTTTTCGGACTGTGCCTGAGTATTCCGTTCGTGATCTTCTCGAGTAACTTACTGGCCAACCTGATGGACCGCTACCCCGTAGTGGTCTATATCGGGGTCGCCATTCTGACCAAAGTGGCCGGAGACATGATGCTTGGTGACCCTTTCATCGTGAGAACTCTTCACCCCTCAACGGGTGTGCGTTACCTGGCGGACGCGGCGCTGATCACAGCCCTACTGGTGGGAGGATTGCGGGTTACTCGGGGACGGCGCAAACGGGTACCGCAGGCCGGGCAACGAAGCGCGTAAAAAAGAGCCCGGCGAGAGGTTTGTCCCGCCGGGGCCGCGTCGTTCCAATTTGACCCTATAATTGTAACTTCTTGGTCCCCTTCGCACGGGGGTTGGGTCTCTTCTATCTTACTCGATTGCCGCTTTCTTGATGTAGTCGAGCCGTGGAAACTGGCTCTGCAGGTAGGAGTTGCCCTGCGCCTCTATCAGGTTCTGTTCCGGGCGCTCCCCGTATTCGTTGCTGATCATCTGGACGGCTTCCATCCCCGAAATTATTTTTCCGAACGGCGCGAAGCCCATGGCATCTAGCCTTGCGTTATCGGCCAGGTTGATGAACAGTTGCGTAGTGCGCGTATTCGGCCCCGCGGTCGCATAGGTTACGGTCCCCGCGGTATTGCTCTGTTTCACCGGATCATCCTGAAGGTTCATATCCTTCCACTTGGCGGTAACGGCAGGATCGCCGCTCAGGCCGAATTGCACCACGAACCCCGGCACCACGCGGAAGAACCGGTCGCCGTCATAGTATCCGGACTTGATCAGCGTGTAAAAGTGGTCCGCTCCCACCGGCGCCCAGTCGCGATGCACTTCGATCACAACGGGACCCTTCGAGGTATCCAGGTTGACTTTGAAGATTCCCGGAGCCTCTCCCCCGGCCGGCTTAGACGAACAGGCTATACCGATCAGACACGCCAGGCTAAACAGAATAATCCGCATCGTTCCATTAGTATGCCATGCTGAACCAAGTGGCCGCCTACGATGATTTCGCCTGGTTTTACAACCGTTATTGGAACGAGGAGTTTCACAGCCTGGCGTTTCCCATTCTGGAGCGCATCTGGCTGCATCGCTTGCCGGCGGACGCCCGAATACTGGATGTCTGCTGCGGAACCGGTTACCTGGCGGGTCTGTTGACCCATCGCGGCTATCGCGTTTTCGGCTTCGATACCTCTCCGGAAATGATTCGATATGCTTGCGAAAACGTGCCGACGGCGGAGTTTTCGGTCAGTCCGGTCTCCTCATTTCGCGATTCCCGGCGCTTCGATGCGGCGGTCTCCACCTTCGACAGCCTCAATCACATCCTGGACGAGGCGGAATTGGAAAATAGCTTTCGAAGCGTAGCCGCGGTCCTGAAACGGGGCGCGCCGTTTGCTTTCGACATGCTGCTGGAGGCAGCCTACCAGACCCACTGGGGGGAAGATTTCGCCCTTGTGAAGGACGATCATGTGCTCACCATTACCGGCTCCGGTTATGATTTCCGGACGCGCATCGCAGCTTGTAAGATCACGATGTTCCGTCTCAAGCAGGGGCAATGGTGCCGTTCGGACACCGTCGTCCGGGAGCGTTGCTATTCAGCGCAGGAGGTGGCGGCTGCCGCGCAAAAGGCCGGGTTTACGGAACTGGAGTGCTATGACGCAAGAGATCTGGGGATGGCCGGGCAGCTAGGCGAGGGCCGGACGTTCTTCATACTGCGCGCCCCATGATTGTATACTCTTATCGGGACGAATTGAACGTATTTTTGCGCGCATTTTCTAAGCAAAAAGGCTGATGTTGATATCTGGCTGGACAGATACTATTCACCTGGGTACTCACATGACGAACAACTTAGTAAACCATCCAAACGATGCGTTAAATTATCTGCCACGGAGGCCACTGCTCGAATACCCAAGAGGCCACGTGATCTACTCCGGTTCAAGCGATGCTTTATATCTGGTAGCCTCCGGTAGGGTTAAAGTGTCCAACGTAGCCATGGACGGCTGCGAAGCGATTCTCCGAATTGTGCCTTCCGAAGGTCTCTTCGGTGAAGCGTGTCTAATCGATCATATGGGCACGGAGCGCGCCGTAGCCCTGGAGCGGGTGCAACTCATGTCCTGGAAACGCCCTGAAATCGAGCAGCAGATTGAAAAGGAACCGCGGCTCGGCTTGGCGCTCATGGAAGAGTTGATTCTCTCTTCGTTAGAAATGGAGGAGCGGATGCAAGCTATGGCGACCTGCAAAACGCCGCAGCGGGTAATGCTCTCTCTAGTGCAACTGGCCAGGCGCCTCGGAGAACCCCAGTCCGATGGAGCCTTGCGCATGGCCGCACTCACTCACCACGCGATTGCGGAGCATGTGGGGACATCACGTGAAATAGTCAGTTCCCAGATGAGCCGGCTTCGCCGCCTTGGCCTCGTGAAGTACTCGCGAAAGTACATTGAAGTTTACTGCGATGCGGTCGAGGACTCGTTCCGTAGTGAAGGTTTGAATGTGCGAAACACCGCGGCCTTTTCCGCAAGCCGCGGCTATTAAGAGGGGCGGGGCCGTTTTCGGCCCCTTTGCCCTGCGAAGCCGGATGTCCCCGGCCCGTGCGGCTTACGACGAGCGGCATTTAAAGGCTATCCTGCGCTGCGATTGGCCCAGCTTCAAGCCGGATAACTGCTTGCGATATACGTGTGCAGTTGATCGATGGTGTGGGCCTGATCGCTGATTACGGCATTCACCAGATCACCGATCGACACCATGCCGGCGAGCGAACCCTGGTCGATCACGGGAAGGTGGCGAATGCGTTGGCGAGTCATCAGCCGCATACATTCGTCGACCGTACTATCCGGGCCGACGGTCACCAGTTCCGCCGTCATGATCTCCCCGACTCTCGTGTCCTTGGACGAACGGCCCTGGAGAATCACTTTCCGGGCGTAGTCGCGTTCGGTCACGATGCCTACCAACACGCGGTCCGAAAGAACCAGCACCGCGCCGATGCTCTTTTCAGCCATAAGGGCGATCGCATCGTAAACAGTCGCCTCAGGCGCTACGGACCAGATCTCGCGACCTTTTGAACCGAGAATGGAACCGATTCTGTCAACCATGGCACCCTCCCCTGTTGACGTTGTACGGCGGTACCGGGCCGCCTGTGAACAAGAGAATGGCACCGAAAACAACCGAATGCAACGGGGTGAGTGTCAGGTTCCGAACGAGTTTTTATCTGCCTGTCCAGCACGCCCGGCGCTTCTCCAAAAATGCGGCGATTCCCTCTTGCGCATCTGCCGCCATGGCGTTTAGGGACATCACCTCTTTCGCATATCCGTACGCTTTCTGCTGGTCCAAGTCGATCTGCGTGTAGAAAGCCTGCTTATCGAGTCCTACGACCATCGGGCTCGCGGCCGCAATCTTCTCCGCCAGCCGAAGCGTGGCGCTCTCCAATTCTCCTGCCGGGACCACCTGGTTCACCAGCCCCCACTCCGCCGCGGTGCGCGCGTCTACCGGTTCTCCTGTGAGCAGCATCTGCATCGCGCGCTTGCGGCCCACCGCCCGGGTTAACGCCACCATGGGCGTGGTACAGAACAGGCCGATCTTTACACCCGGCGTAGCAAACGCAGCCTCCTCCGAGGCCACCACCAGGTCGCACGTAGCCACAAGCTGGCAGCCGGCTGCCGTAGCAGTTCCCTGTACTTCGGCAATTACCGGTTGCGGTATGGCCTGCAGCTTCAGCATCAACTCCGTGCACACGTCGAAGGTCCGCCGGTAAGTGGCTATGTCACGCCCAGTCATTTCCGTGAGGTCGTGCCCTGAGCAAAAGACTTTGCCCGCTGCCCGCAAGATCACTACGGAAATCTCCTGCTCGCGTCCGACTTCGTCCAGGCAGGCGGTCAATTCCTGCATCACTGGTCGCCGAGTAGTTTGTCAGCGTTTGAGCTGGGCGTCTACTTGGGACCGGTCTTCGGTGCGGGCGTCGAAGAGGCCGCGTTGTTCGGCACCAGAACCTGCGAGTAACTCTCGCGGAACGGTCCGCCCATGGAGACTCTGTGGAGCCGGCCGCGAGCGGATGGATGAATCCGGTTCAACTCTTCCGCCAGGCCCGCCTCGCCCTGCCGGTCGTACGCCTCCAGACACCGGGATAGGTTGCTCTCCGCTTCCTCGACCTGGGCGACGGAAGGCCTCGAAGACTCGTCTGGCGATTTCTCTTGGTGGGACACTACCGTACTCCTTCCTTAACGTTCGCACATAATCCGCAGCATGGGAACGGGCTTCCTCCAGGGTGAGGTTTAATTCCCGGTACCGGCCCGGCCGCATCAGGCGCACGCCGGTTTCCGCCGCCGCTTCTCCATGCGTGGTGAATCCGTAATACGCCAGGGCCGCAGTGGCTTTTCGCCCAACTGCCGTCGACCCTGTAAAGCGCTGGGAAACCGCCTCGTTCAGGTGTGTCTTGGCTGCCCGACCGCCGGCCAGTACCGACTGCAAAGGATGGTCCAACTCTTCATTGAGAGCCAGTGTCTTAATAAAGTAAGGAGAGGGCGTTGCGGCGCTCCGGCCGGTTCAGCATAATGCGCGCCACCGAGCCCGCGCGGGTATAAGACAGGTTCTCCATGCTCCACCATCGTACCGGCTACGGCTGTCCCGTTGTACCGGTACTTTCGGCCTCTATGCAGCCGCCGCCGAAGCCCGCAAAATCGAATTTCAATGCGAGGTGCCTGGCTTCAATCGGCGGGCATCGCGGTGGTTCCCCTTACGGATTCCGCCGCTGATGCCCGCGCGACTCTGGTTGTTTTTTCTATCCGTGCTCTGCACACCGGTGAGCGACGGGTTCAGCGAACGCTAACCGCAGTCACAGATAAATGCAACCGCGTCCAGGCATCCGCATTGAATAATTACGGCACTTTCGCGCGCTTTCGTTTGCAATCGGCTTTCTGTCTCTGATACCATCTATTTGGCAACGGATCCTTCCTTGAAGTGCCGCCAATCCCACACAACGGAGTAAATAATCAACTGAATGAGCTTTACCGTATTTCTTGGTAACCTGCCCACTTGGGTCACGGCTGACGACATTAAACAGTGGCTCGCCGCCGAAGACCTCGTCGCCGATGGCGTCAAAGTAATTCGCAACCACGAAACACAAGAGTCCAAGGGTTTCGCTTTCGTCGAAGCGCCCACGCCGGATGAAATGCAAGCGATCATCCGCCGCTTTGACCGCGCACCTCTCGAAGACCGCCTCCTGCGAGCCAACCCTGCCCAGCCCCCCAAGGGCAAAGATGCTCGCGGCACAAGCGCGCCGCCGGTAGCCGCTAATTCCAGCGCCGCACAGCTTCCTCAAGAACAACGGCCGGCACAGCGGCGTAAACGCGGCGGCAAAGATCGGGACCGCGCCCCCCGCAGTGCATTTGCGACTGAACTGGCCAAGGTACTCTAACCACACGCTCTCCGGGTGTAGTCGCGCGAAGCTTCGCAAGCTTCCACACCTGTGAACAGCAGTCACATCGATTCTCCCCTTATCTACTCTCGTTTCTTCTCTTTACATGTGGCCCGGGGCGTGCATCCCGGGGATTCATGAAATCCGTTCGGGCCGGATGTTTCCTCCTCGGCGTCTGCCTCTTTGCCGGGACACAGGACTCCGAATTTAACGTCAACACTCGGTACACCGTGGAGGCCGTTCTGGTTTCCGGAGATGGTTGGACCACCAATCTCGCCGCCGATCACGATAGTGAAGAGCGCCTCAGTCCCAGCTTGCGAAAGCAGATCCTAGGGCTTATCGGTGACAAGTTGAATCCTTCCGAGCTTGACGACCTGGCATCCAAACTTCGTAGGGAGCTCCGGGCCCGCACCGTTACTCACCGCGTCCTCCGCGGTCTGAAACCGCAATACGTTCAGGTGCTTTTCGAAGTGAAGATGCGGCCTGTCCGTTTTGATGTTTCCGTACCGCAGTTACTTTACAGTTCTTCGCAAGGGTTTTCGGGCAGCGCCGAAGCCATCGCAACGGTTGCCGAACATCATGTTTTCTCATTTGGGGTGCTGAGCGACGGCGATCAGCTCGTGGAACGGTCGAGCGGGATAACCGCCCGTTACGAAGACACGCACGCGCTCAGTGAACGGGTGCGCCTGGGTTTTGAATTTGCGAGCTATCAGGAACTCTGGAATCGTTCTACCCGAAATGCCTGGACCGCCGCCGGCAATTCCGCTTCGGATCTCTACCGGACGCGTCAGGTTTTCCAGCCCGAGGTAACCTTTGTGCTGGCGCGGCCGCTTACTTTGAGCCTCGGCGCAAGCTTGGAACAGCTTGACGAAGCTGCGCCAGGCGGACAATCCGAAAGCGCAAATGCGCTGGCCTCGACTCTGCGGTATCGCCGCCGCCTGGACGATTCCGATTTTCAGCAGGACTTCGACGCCGATTACAGCCTGCGCGCCGCGTCCCGGTTGTGGGCCAGCGATTTCGTTTACCTGCGCCACTCCTGGGCCTTCCGTTATACCTTGCTGCACGGAAGGCATTCCGTTTCCGACCGTGCCTCCGGGGGCCTGCTGCTCGGCCACGCGCCGCTGTTCGAAAGATTTGTGCTCGGTAACAGCACAAGCTTACGGGGCTGGGATCGATACGAGATCGATCCCCTCGGCGGAAACCGCGTAGTCCACAATTCCGTCGAATACCGGTACAGGTTATTCGAGAGTTTTTACGATTCTGGAGCAGTCTGGAATGCAGGGGAACCGGTAATTCTGAGGCATTCTATCGGTATGGGGCTGCATCAGGGTCCTCTGTTCGTTGCCGTGGCCTTTCCTGTAAGAAAGGGGGCGGCGGACCCGGTCTTTATGGTGGGCATGAATTATTAATGGCGCAGGGCGCGCCCGCAAAATTTAGCCGCAGGGGATGGCTTCTGGCCGGCATAGCCATTCCTCTGTTCCGCGCCCGGGCCACTCCCTCCCTCAACGTAACCTTCGACGGCGATGATCTGCATGTGCTTGCTCCGGAACTCCATTTCCTGACCGGAAAGCCTCTGGCCAGGCTCAAAGACGCCGATACGGTGGTCTTTGTCTCCCAATTGACTCTGTTTGATTTTCGCCACGCGCCCCTGCGCCGCGCTCCCGAGCGTCTCACCATCAGCTACGATCTCTGGGAAGAGAAGTTCAAAGTCGTACTCGCGATCGATCGGCGGTCCGTGGAGGGCCTATCCGCCGCCCAGGCCGAAGCGTGGTGCGTGGATAAGCTAGCCATTAGCGCTCTCGGCATCGATCCGTTCCGGCCTTTTTGGCTTCGTTTGGAATTACGTACTGCCAACCCGCGGGAAATCTCCTCGGTGGCGGGCGATACCGGTATCAGTATCCGCGGGCTGATCGAGCTTTTCGGGCGAAAGGCGGGAGCGGATGAGTCCCGCTGGACGCTGGATGCCGGTCCACTGCGTCTGGCGGATCTGCCGCGCAAGCCTGGATTCAGGACGCGAAACGAGTGAATCGGCTTCGTAACAGGTTAATCCTTATATTCGTTGCCGCCACGCTCGCGCCGCTGGCCGCAACCGTCTGGATTACCAACTCTCTTCTCGAATACAGCCTGGAATATTCGTCCACCGCCCAACTCGATGAGTTGGCCGATTCTCTGCGCGTCGCCACCCGCGAATACTATCAGCACATGCGCGACGGACTACGCAAATCGGCCGAGCGCGGCGAACTCAAACCGGAACAATACGCGTCCAAGGATCAGGCCCACTGGCCGGAGCGCGTCAAAGCGTTTGCCGCCACCGGCAAAACGGAGTGGTTTGAGCCGGCCGGAACAGAGGGCGACCGCCTGCAATACCTCGTGCGCCGGGGCGATGATGTTTGGGTCTATTCGGTCGCGCTGGGTGAGGTCGCTTTGGACCGCGTTACCCGACAGATACGCGCAGCCAACGCCCTGGTCGAGCGGATCGGGGCGCTGGATCTTCGCCGCGGCTTCAAGCTGGTATATGTGCTGCTCGCCGCGTCTCTCTGGTTGGTGGCTTTAGGGCTGCTCGTCTTTCTTGCTCACCGTATCAGCCGTCCCATCCAGCAACTCACAGCCGGTCTGACCCGCCTCGCTTCCGGTGATCTGAACGCGCGCGTATCCGGAGCGCGCGATGACGAGATCGGCCGCGCCATTCGGGCCTTCAACGAGATGGCGGAACGCCTCCAGGAGAGCACCGAGCGGCTGGTATATTTGCGGCAGCTATCCAGTTGGCAGACCCTGGCGCGGAAGACCGCTCACGAAGTAAAGAACTCGCTGACTCCCATCCGGCTCACGGTGGAAGAGATGGTCGCGCGCTTTGAAGGGTCGGACCGTGCCTTTATCAGTCAAGCGGCCGAGATTGTTGTTGACGAAATCGAGACCCTGGAACGGCGGATCCGTGCCTTTTCGCAGTTTGCCGCCGAGCCTCCGGTCAGCCCGTGCCCGCTGGATGTAAATTCGCTGCTGCAGGAACGCGTCGCGTTTCTCAAAATGGCCCATCCGGAGGTGGCTTATGATTGCCGCCTCTCAGAGTCGGTGCCCAGCGCTATGGCCGATCAGGACCTGCTCAAGGGCATCCTCACTAATCTTCTCGAAAATGCGGCCGAAGCCGCCGGCTCGGGCGGGCACATCCTTGGCCGGACCTTCGCGCAAAACGGCCACGTTGCCATAGAAGTCCACGATTCGGGCCCCGGTCTGAGCGAACAGGCGCGTTCGTCACTGTTTCAGCCCACCATTTCCTTCAAGAAGCAAGGCATGGGTTTGGGGCTTTCTATTGCCCGGAAAAGCGCCCTGCTTTCCGGTGGAGACATTGTTTTGGTGAAAGGAGAACTGGGCGGCGCAGGTTTTCGCGTGCTGCTGCCCGTGGCTGCTCATGCCTTCCAGGCGCATACTGATCGTGGATGACGAGGAGAATATCGGCCGCTCGCT